>NC_019897.1:655000-970000 GCF_000227705.2 Thermobacillus composti KWC4 | reverse complement strand
GACGATGTGCGCGGCAGCGGGCAATCCTGGGTGCGCTGGTTCAAGGACGGCAAGCCGGTGCCGGAATATCTCGACGCGCTGGACGCCATCCGGGACGTGCTGACCTCCGGCGGGCGGTCGCTGGTGCAGGGCGCGCTTGCCTGGATCTGGGGGCGCAGCGCGAACACGATCCCGATTCCCGGAATCAAGACCGCCGCACAGGCGGAAGAAGCGGCGAAGGCAATGGCGTTCGGTCCGCTCACGCCGGAGCAGATGGCGGAGATCGACGGGATTTTGCGGAACCTGGAAGTGCAGGCCGGCCGGGCGGGGTAAGCGGCGGCTCTGCGGAATGGTGGAATAACAGCGGAATAGCGGTATGGCGGTATGACGGTATGACGGAATAGAGGAAATAGCTTCTTCTGTTCAGCGGTTTGGCGCGGAACGGTCCAGAACAGAGGAATATTTTTCCTCTATCTCCGTGTAATCGGCTGAAAACCAGGTGTTTTGGCGAATTAAGCGAAACGATTTCGTCTATTTTTCGGAACCTTGGGGATTTCGACAAAATAGACCATTTTTTTCTTCTATGGCGGGGGGGCGGCGTTCTATGGCGCGGCGACGGGCGCCACCGCCAACCCGCAATGGCAGTGCGTCCGCGGTTCATGCTATGATGGACACGACCAGTAAGTGAAACGGAGCGGATGCAACGATGCGGGAACATCGCCGGAATGGCGCGGGAAGCGGAAACGGAAGGCCGGACGCGCCCGGACGGAAGGACAAGCGGAGCACGGAGCCCGGGAAAGGCGCGGCGCACGCGGTTGCCAAGCGGGAGCGAAGCGGCGCGGACCGTGCGGGGGCGACAAAGGTGCACGATGATGCGGATCGTGCGGAGGCGAAGTGGGGGCACGACGGCGCAAACCGCGCGGGAGTGAAGCGGATGCGCGCGGGTGCTGACCGGGCAGGTTCGAAGCGCGTGCGCGCTGCTGCCGCGCCCCGGGCTAGCGGCCGCGAAGACGCCGTCCGGATTGCCGACGCCGCAGCGGACGAACTCAGGCCGGGCGACCGGATCGTCGTGACGATCAAGCGGATCGGCATCAACGGCGAAGGCGTCGGGTACTACAAGCGCAAAGCCGTCTTCGTGCCCGGCGCCCTGCCCGGCGAAGTCGTAAAGGCGGCCGTGACCGGCGTGGATCCGAACCGGCTGACGGCCCGGATCGCGGAGATCGAGAAGCGATCGCCGCATCGGGTGAGGCCCGCCTGCCCCGTGTACGACCGCTGCGGCGGCTGCCAGCTGCAGCATATGGACTACGCGGGCCAGCTCACGGCGAAGGAAGAGCTCGTGCGCGAAGCGTTCGCGCGCTACGCGGGCCTCGAGGAAGCGGAGCTGCCGCTGCGCCCGATCATCGGCATGGACGAGCCCTGGCGCTACCGCAACAAGGCGCAGCTTCAGGCGGGGCATAAGCCGGGCGGCGGGCTTGCCCTCGGATTGTACGAGCCGGGCAGCCGCCGGCTCGTCGACATCGCCGGGTGCGCGGTACAGCACCCGGCCGTGAGCGCAGCCGCCGAGCGGATCCGGCGGCTGGCCGAGCGGGCCGGCGTGCCGGTCGGCGCCGGCCCGGACGGCGCGCTGCGCACCGTCGTGCTGCGAGTCGCCCCCGAATCGGGCGAGCTGCAGCTGACGCTCGTCGCCTCCGCCGAGCAGTTCCCCGGCCGGGACCGGCTCGTCGAGGCGATCCGCCGGGAGCTGCCGCAGATCACCTCGATCTCGGTCAACGTCAACCGCGGCAGCTCCCCGCTCGTCTTCGGCGAGCGCACCCGGCTGCTCTGGGGCAGGCCCGACCTGGAGACGCGCCTCGGCGACCTGCGCTTCAAGCTCTCGCCGCGCGCCTTCTTCCAACTCAATCCGGAGCAGACGGTGAAGCTGTACGACCTCGCGCGGGAAGCGGCCGCCCTGACCGGCCGGGAGACGGTCGTCGACGCCTACTGCGGCACCGGCACGATCGCCCTCTGGCTCGCTCCGCACGCGCGCGAAGTCCGCGGCATCGAGACGATCCGCGAAGCGGTCGACGACGCGGAACGCAATGCCCGACTGAACGGCTGGACGAACGCCCGCTTCTATGTCGGGCGGGCCGAAGAGTTGCTGCCCCGCTGGGTGAAGCAAGGCTTCCGCCCCGACGTCATCCTCGTCGATCCGCCGCGCACCGGATGCGACTCCGCCCTGCTGCGGACGGTCGCCGACGTGAAGCCGGCCCGATTCGTCTACGTCTCGTGCAACCCGTCGACGCTCGCGAAGGACTGCCGCGTGCTGCTCGATGCGGGCTATAGGATCGAATGGGTGCAGCCGGTGGACATGTTCCCGCAGACGAGCCATGTGGAGTGTGTAATTTTGTTGGTTAGAAAGGGAGCCGATGGCTAGGCTCCCTTTTTCATTGGATCCCGTCCGCCGACACTAGTAGTTCGTTCCCGCGCCGCAATTCGCTGATCCGTTGTGTTTGTGTCGCTCAGCCTGCTCGTATTTCCGGATAAACTTGAAAAAGTAACATAAACGTTATAAAATGAGTAGTATAAGTTACATTCGGTTTGGAGGTGCCGCTTTTGGCTTCCCAAAAAGCAAAATTCGAACAATACCGGATCAGGATGTTGTCTGGATTTTTAATAGGGTTTACATTTTGGCAAATCCCGATGCTGCTTTCGTATATTTGGCCAAACAACGAGACCGTGGAACTTGTCGGAGCGATCCTTTCCCCTATCGCGCTAATCGGAGGAATTGTCTGGGCATATTATCTCTTTCAAGTTGTTCGTTTCGTCATGATCCTGCGAAAAAATCCGGACTTGAACAAGACATTGAACGATGAACGAATACAACATACTCGCTTGAAAAGTTTTGCAGTCGGTTTTTGGGTCGTTGTCATGTTGCAGGCACCGCTTTTTTATCTCGCTCCTTTAGTTGGAATGACCGTCCAGGGGGTTATTCTGACCAATATTTTCTTTGGTGTAACTTCTGCTCTTCTTGCCTTTCTGATTTTCGAACGAGCCCAGTAAAATCAAAATACAAGGTAGGAACCTGACGTGGAAAAATTGCAAAACACGTTGAAAATTCATAGGGCAAAAAAAAACTTGACCCAAGAACAACTTGCTGATTTGGTTGGCGTTACTAGGAAAACGATCAATACGATTGAAAACGGTAAGTTTGTTCCCAGCACCGTGCTTGCGCTGAAGTTGGCAAAAGCGCTTGAGACTACCGTTGAAGAATTGTTTTTTCTCCAAGAAGAACAGTAAAGATAAACTGCAACCTGAATCCGTGAACATCCTTATCGTTTTGAAGTGACAGATGCAAAAATATGCCTTAACATGCCTTTCTCTCCTGAGATGGTCGTGATGAAGGAATATTCAATGTGACTTGAAGCCTCATAATGGCCTGAAATCCAAATCAGTGGATGCCAAATAAACCTGGCGAACCGCAGGTCATGAACAAAACGATTCATGTTCATCCGGATTCATGCAAACGCCCGATAAACCCTCTCCAGAACGGGTGACCATGGACTGTGCTTTCCGAAGTTAAAGCATAGACCGCGCGCATGTCGTACCAACCGAACAGCCATGTAAATCATATTTTGAATGACGGTTCGGATTCGACGACGTTTCACATTGTTGCGAATGGGCGCATCGTCCTTGCGCAGGCTCTCCTGACCGATGATGCGCAGCAGATTGTAAGCAAACACGCCTGCGTGCAGTACGAGATTATTGGCCGCAAATTTCCCGGATGGCAACCGCTCCAAATCCAGATCCGTCTTGATTTCACTGTGAAATTGTTCGCTGGTGCCGTGATCCCGGTATAACTCGATGACCCGCCATGGTCCGCAGCGAAGCGAAGTCCAGTACACGCTCACTTCAATCTCGGGAACAAGCAGGATTTGCCCATCTCGGTCAATCGTTCGCTCGATCACGTGGAAGACTTGCCGAAGGGGGAGTTAAATCCTTTCTCGGGAAACTCGATGAACCCGACATATTCCTTCTTGCCCTCGCGTTGCTCGCAACAAATGCCCGAGGATTCGGCGATGCTGAGCCACGCCTCCTTGGGGGCCTTGCGAAGGTTGGCTTTGATAATGTAGTCCACGTTTTCACGGTGACACACATGCAGATTCTCGATGCTGTCGTTTCCCGCGTCCATGCGGACGAGAATCGGCAGTTCCGTTATGCGCCGCGCATACGCAATGCTCCGGGTTAAAAAATCAACGGTTCCGTTCTGGACGTGCGTGCGGCCTTCCCGCAGTTCGACATTGACGCCGTAACCCTCTTGGCCCAGATAAGCAAAGATCGGCGCGTACCCGTCCACGCCTTTGTACGTTCGGGAAACGCCTTCTTTCCTCGTGCCCGAGTTGTCGAAAGGGGAAACGTCAATATCCAGCGGTACGTAGATGTCCGTTCCGGCTTGAAGCCCTGTCAATGGCGCCTGGACGCGGCGGAGCAGATCGGCCGATTCCTCAAGAAGAATGTCATTCCATCCCGCCTCTTCCGTTTCGGCCGCGCGTTCCAAACGCTGCCGGAGCGTCGGGCTGGAGGGCACTTTCTGCAGTTGCAAACAGATCGGAAATACATCGTCGTTCCGAAACGGCTCAATGTGATCGAAATCGCTTTTACCTTGACACAGCAAGCCGATGTAGCTTTTCATCACGTCGGAGTGGGAATGAAACGGACTTTCCGCCTTCGTGAGGCGTGAACGGTTCAGGCGTTTCGTTAATCCGGTATGGGCAAGTAAGGCTCCCACCGTCGCAAGACCAGCATGTGTGGAAAGAATGAGTTCTTTGGACCGAACAAACCTGATTTTCATACAGCACCCCGCAGGTGAATGGTTGCGAAGCTTCGAATACCTGAATGATTCGTCTTCGGGGCTGCATTTGCCTGCTTTCTCCTTGTATTTATTCGTCGAATGATCACGGATTCAGGTGCAATTTCAAATTGTAATTGTTGGTGGGTTATTTATGATTTTAGTAGGTGCGTTAAAATACCGGACGAATAAACGGTAATTTCCGACATGGCTGAAGATAAACGTCAGCAACGTCAGCAATAACGTGCTTAACGTTAGTATGTCAAGGACGGATTTAGCTCCTTGGCAGCACATTCCGCATTGGCTTTCCTAATTGATAACTCCAGTCATGTGGAGTCGGTGACATTGTTGATTCGGTAAGAATAACCGAGGTGTGACATCCTGTCCCAAAACGGCGGGCGGAGGTTTAAACCCCGCCCGCTTATCCTTCATGATCGGCTCTGACCGTTGGCAAATCCATTCATCCTGTTTCTTCTTTCCGCCGCCCAGCTCATGGCTTTCTTCTTCAGTTCCATTTGGAGGATATTGTAAATATATGTCGAATAATAGAGAGATGACGCTGTGAAGATTTAGCTCCTGTAAGAGAGGCTGAACCATTTCGTAAAGAACGCCCATGAGACGAGGTAGGAAATATGTATAGCAACACAAAAGCGATAACGAAATACTTCAGAAGCGCTGTAGCAGCCCAAGCCAACTTGGGCATTGACTTCAAAACGGATTTCTTCTCCATTATCAATCCTGAAGAAGTGATTCAAGGAAGAATAAACCCTGAAGCATGCAGAAGCATTTTTGCCGAAGCAGAGAGGACAACTTTGGATGAAGAAAATTCACCAAAGAAAAAGCATCATGTTAATGTCATTATCTGTGCCAAAACGATAAAAACGACTTATGAATCTAACGAGAAGGTACAAAATGAAATCAATGAACTGACCGGAATATACTATATCCCGGCGATTCTCAACAACGAAGGGCAATTACTGTTTGACGATAGCGAGAAAAAGCTACCTTGGTTTCCGAGAGAATACCTGATGCCGATGGTTGAACCCAAATTGGCAATAGGGAATGCCAATACGGTTGATCGTTTCATGAGCAATCACGTGGACCAAGTGGAAAAGATCCAGTCTTGGTCTGACTATGTTGTCTTTTTCAAGGCTTTGTATGAAGTTGTCGCGGAATCTCCTTTTGAGCAAAACACGATTCGCAATATGGAAGAAGAGGAGCTTTCTTTTGAATTGGAAAGCAATATGTACCTCTTCCTGGACAAAACGGTTTATTCTACTATTCATATCATGAATTTATACAACCACCTGCTGGGAGATGATCAGAATAAACCGCTTTATGAAAATTTCATATCTACACAGATCGCAAATACCCATCCAATTATAGAAAATGGCTTATTGCAAATGCAGGCGCATTGCGGTCAGATGAACGGTGAATACCCTTTATCCCCTTCCCAAAGAGAAGCCGTCAACCACATCAATGCGATGGAGTACGGCGAAATTTTGGCTGTAAACGGCCCTCCCGGTACGGGGAAAACCACTTTGCTGCAGACTGTTGTTGCTGACATGTACGTCAAAAGAGCTTTGAAAAAAGAAAAGGCACCGCTCATTGTAGCTGCGTCAACGAACAATCAGGCAGTAACCAACATCATTGAGTCTTTCGGCAATATCAGGAAGATGGGCATCTCCAATCTGGAAGAAAGATGGATTGAGGGAGTGAGCAGCTTTGCTGTCTATTTTCCAGCTATCAAAAAGGTGAAAGAAGCACAAAGTAAAGGATATCAATACACCAATCAAAAAGGTGAATTTTTCATATCCGATGTTGAAGATGAAGAAAATATCGAAAAATCAAAGACCAAGTTGATCACATGCTGCAATGCATATTTTGGGAGCAACTATAAAAGCATCACTGAGTGTCAGGATAGATTGCATGAAGAACTGTCATTCATCGAAAAGAGCAAGAATACATTGCTTTCACTTGCCCAAAAAGCTGAGCAATGCGGTTTGAAAGGTGAAGCCATTGATCAATACCTTGAGAAATTAAGCCTGGTAATTGAAGGCAAGCAAGCGGAAGTCTCCAAAATCCGTCAAAGGGTTCTTGAATGGGAAAACTGTTATGGCAATATACCTTTTTACATAAGATGGTTTAGGTTCATTAATAGTTTTGCGAAGAGAATACAAACAGAGTTCCGATTATTCATAAACGACGAGGAGCAGGGCTTTCTTAATGAATATATGACCTTTGATGAAATCAAGGAAAAGTACAGCCAGTTATATGCCCAGTGCAATAAAGAAATTTCTGAACTGAAGCAGAAAAAATCCTTAATTGAAACAATAAAAAACAAGTATGACGACGAATTGAAACAGTTACGGTTGCACAATATTTATTTGCATGGAGAAAAAAATGAAAAGTACAAGCTTGACCTCGATTACATAAACGGATTATTGGATAAAATCCACAGATATATAGCGTTTTGGCTCTCTGTTCACTACTTTGAATGCCGATGGGTTTCAGGAGAGGACAAGCTGTCGGAAAGGCAGAAGGGCACTAATTATGAAAATGTTTTGCAGAAGTTTTACCACAGACTCAGCATGATAACACCTTGCCTGGTCATGACATTCTACACGTTGCCGAGACAGTTCCTTGCTTATAGTGAGCAAAAAAACTTCTTTCTTTACAATTATATTGATTTACTCATTGTAGATGAAGCCGGTCAGGTGTCGCCAGAGATTGCAGCCGGGGCATTTTCTCTTGCCAAAAAATCCGTGGTCGTTGGTGATATTCATCAGATAGAGCCTGTATGGGGTGTGAGCAGAGCATTGGATAAAGCTCTCTCGGTATCCAGTGGTGCAATACAGACATTGGATGAATTTGAATTGTTGGAACGTACCGGACTGAACAGCTCATGCTCAAGCGTAATGAAAGTAGCCGCCAAGTGTTGCAAATATGAAAAATTTGATGAGAGAGGTCTGCTCCTCCGCGAGCATCGCCGCTGCTATGATGAAATTATTGACTACTGCAACGAACTGGTGTATAAGGGAAATCTCGTTCCCTTAAGAGGAAAGGGTAAGGAAGATATAAACCGTGCCATAAAACATTGGCCTCAAATGGGGTTCAAGCAAATTGACACGGAGTATTCCACCAGGAAAGGCAGCAGCAGAATAAATCGTTTGGAAGCGGAGCAGATCGCGAAATGGCTGAAAAATCATTTCAAGCTTATTGTTAATGCATACCCCAATGAGGCAAGAGAAAATTTGGTTGGTGTGATCACCCCGTTCAAAGCCCAAGTCGAATGCATCAAGTCGGAATTGAAAAAGCAAATGCCGGGCGATTACTCGAAGATAAGTGTCGGTACGGTACATACCTTTCAAGGGGCGGAAAGAAAAATCATAATCCTGTCCACCGTTTACGGGAAACAGGACGGATGCTTTTTCATTGATGCCAACAAGAGCCTGATGAATGTTGCGGTATCCCGTGCCAAAGATCACTTTTTCGTCTTTGGGGACATCAATGGCTTGAAGGACACGAAGAGTAGTGCAAGCGGGTTGTTGAAAAAGTATGTGGGTGGAAATGAGATCTAAACATCGAAAAATTCAAAAAGAGGGGTGGCCCCCCATGATGGCCGCCCCTCTTTCTCGTTAATTGCTGTCCTTGACCCTGTACTTGTAAACTTCCGAGTAACCGATTTTTGCATAAAGCCTCAACGCGGGTTCGTTGTTCGCTGCCACCGCCAAATAGCTGTATGTTGCTCCGTGTTCTTTCCCCTAAATAGGCAATACGCGCGGCGCCTCCCTCATACGGGCGCACCGCGCCTAATTTATCCGGTTACGGGTGCAAGGCAAGGTCCGCGACAATCTCAGTATCGTCGCCGCCGCCTCGGCTCTCGTTACATTGGCGAGCGGGTCGAAGCGGTCGTCTCCTCTTCAGGCAAGCGCCGTCAGCAGATCCAATCCGACCGTCAGCCTGAGCAGTTGCTTGCATCTTGATACTGTCGCCACTCACGTAATTTGACGTGAGAAAGGCGATTTTTTGTTATGTATGTTGGCGGAGGAAATAAACCGTTGGTTGTCGTAAGTAGATGGGAGTTGAGACGACAATCATCAGGAGGATGCAATCTTCGCAGAAAACGCAAATAGGAAGACCCTCAGGTTGGCGCCCAAGTCTTCCTATTTGCCCTGCGAATAAATCGCTATGTCTATCGTAACGGATTGGAATTTGGATGTAAAGCGGTATCTTCAGTCCTGCTCTGACGGCATTCCCGAAGCAGACCGGCCGCGTGTGTGTCCGCACTGCTCCGAAACCGTGATGTTGCATCGGCACGGCCGGTTTTTCCGATGTGTCTTTACTCTCACGGAACGTTTCGTCATTCCCATTTTTCGTTTTCGTTGCCCCCAATGTTCCAGAACGACGAGCGTATTGCCGGCGTTCCTTCTGCCTAAGCAGCAAACGGCGGTCGACATCCAGGAAGAGGTCGTCCGGGGAGAGACCCATGGCGCTTCACGTATAACCATGGCGCAGCAATCCGCCGCCTGGCCCGGCGGTCCGTGGTCCGTACGCACGATCCGGCGGTGGTGCCGCCGCTGGAAGGACATGCTTTCCAAGCTGGAAGATCGGTTGGCTGCGTGGCTTCTTTCCCGGCACCCGCAGGTGGCGTTGCCTCGTGGGCGGGGAGCCGGCTGGTCTTTGTGGTTCGCCTGCTGGGAACGGCTTCGGACATCGGCTCAGGAGGGGTCGCTGCTGCATCGGCTGAACCGATGGGCACGGCCATTGTCGGTGACGGTGCCCGGTTGATGATCCCACAAACGTTGGCTGTCGATGAAAGCCCGGGGGAGCGGCGACAATGGAGGCTGGGGAGATTCCCCGAATCCATATTCCGAGGAGGGTTCTGCCGATGGAACATCCCGAAAGCATCGCCGCTGCCCGGTATGCACTGATTGCGCCGATCGTCAGCCGGCAAACTCCGCTGGCGCCCGGAGAAATGAAGGCGCTGCTGCAGGAGGCGTCCCGCTGCGTCTATGAAGTCCCCGGCGGACGCTCGCGCACCGTGAGCATTCGGACGCTGGAGCGCTGGGTAGAGGCGTATCGCAAGGGCGGCTGGGATGCGCTGAAGCCGCGCGTCCGCAGTTCCAAGGGGCGTTTGCGCATGGACGGGGCCGTGCTGGAGAAGGCCAAACAATTGAGACGTGAAAGGCCCGAACGGAGCGTCGAACAAATCATCTTTCTGCTCGAGGAAGGCGCACTGGTCCCGCCGGGAACGGTTGCACCCAGCACACTGGCGCGCCACCTTCGCCAGGCCGGTCTCAGCCGCCGCAGCGTCATGAAAGAAAACGCGGCATCCGGCCACCGCCGCTTCGAAGCGGAGGATATTCTGGTTCTGGTACAGGCGGACTTCAAGCATTTCGTCTACCTGCCTGACCCGAGGAACCCGAAGAAACGGAGAAAGACGATCTTGTGCCTCGTTCTCGACGATTACAGCCGGTATATCCTGCATGCCCAGTTTTACTTCGACGAGAAGCTGCCGCGGCTGGAAGATTGCCTGAAGAAAGCGATCCTGCGCTGCGGCGTTCCGGAAATGCTGTACGTGGACAATGGAGCGGCGTTTTCGTCCCAGCACCTGACCCGCATCTGCGGGAAGCTGGGGATCGACCTGCGTCATACGCGCCCTTTCCAGCCCCGTGGACGCGGGAAAATTGAGAGGAGCTTTCAGTTCATCGACACGAGTTTCCTTCCCGAAGTGTACGCGCGCATCGAGGCGGGCCAATTGACGACGCTGGAGGAGCTGAACGACGCGCTTTGGGCGTGGATCGACGGCTATTACCACCAGCGGGTGCATGGCGGAACGAAAGAAACCCCTCAGGCCCGTTGGAACGGCAGTTCGCGCCGGCCGAGGCGGGTGTCGCTCGCCGAATTGAACGAGATCTTTCTGTGGGAAGAAACACGCAAGGTGGATGCGACCGGCTGTGTCCGCCTCCTGGGCAATACGTATGAAGTGGACGGCGATCTCGGCAGCCGGCAGGTGACGCTGCGTTACGATCCGTACGACCTGCGGGAGATTCAGGTCTGGTTCGAAGGCGTTCGCCGCGGCAATGCCAAGCCGGTCGAACTGCGGCGTTACCGCGACCGCCGGGTCCCCGCCGACGAGGTCGCGCCGGCAGAAGAAGCGGACGTGCAGCTCTCCTTTCTCGATTTGGCGGAACAGAAACGAAAAGCACAGTGGAAGGAAGAAGAAATCCGCTATGCGTGCACCACCATGGGAGGTGAGAAGCGGTGAGCACGGCGATCCGGCCCTTTACGCGCATGCTGGATATGGTGGACTGTTTTTCGTTTCGCGGTCATGAAGAGGCGTTCGCCCGACTGAGCGTGGCTGTGGCACAGCGTCAGCTCGGAGTGCTGACCGGTGAGGTGGGCAGCGGCAAATCTGCCCTGATCCGTCGGTTGTTCCGCTCGCTCGATCCAATGATGACACTGCCGGTGTACCTGAGCCAGTCCAACCTCAAACCGCGTGATTTTTACAGCGAATTGCTGAGGCAGGTCGGCGAAGTGCCGCCCTACTCGCTGCCGAAAGCCAAGCGGCTGTGGGAAGAGGTTCTTCAGCAACGGGAAGCCCAGGGGGAGCGTTCGCTGCTTGTGGTTGTGGACGAAGCTCACGAGATGAGTGAAGAAATGCTGCTCGAACTTCGCTTTGCTATGGGGGCCCAGATGGACGCGCGCTCCTACTTTCCGATCATCCTGTCGGGACAACCGGAACTGCGGAAGAAGCTGCGCCTGAAGAAGTTCGAGGCAATTGCACAGCGGATCGGCATGCAGTACCATCTGACCGGGATGACGCGCGAGGAAGCCGGCGCCTACATCAAGCATCACATGAGGACGGCCGGTTTGGAGCGTCCGGTATTCTCAGAAAGCGCCGTGCAGATGATCCATGCGGCAAGCCAAGGACTTCCTCGTGTGATCAATCTGATTTGCACCCATGCATTGTATGATGCAGAAGGGAAAGGGCATGAGGTTGTCGAAGAAGCACACATTGGCCGCGTGTTGGCGGATTTGGACAAGCAGCGTGGAGCGGCAGGCTAACCTGCCGCTTTCACATTTCCGGTTGATGATTGGCGACCCAATTCTCATATGGGTGACGTGGCTGACGTACAAACGATCACGTCATTGTCGGTGGTTGTTCCACCGTCAAATTACGTGATCGGCAACATTGATACATCCTGTGAGAAAAGTTCCATCCTCCGGCCCCTTCCCAATAGTTAATCCGGTCGAAGTATAACGTATTCGATCGATTTGAAAAAAAGTCTGCTATAACTGTTTTTTCATAATAAGAGGTGCTTGAGCACTGTTTTTTCGAGGCTGTCCGGATTATTCTTCACGAAGGTTCCATACCATTGTAGCCGCCGCTCCAGCCGGGAGACTGCAGGCAAAGGATTGATCTCTCCAGTTCACCTGAAACTCCCTCATGTCTTCCGATGCATTCAATGCAATGAGCACCAGCGAACCATCCGGATTTACAAATGCGACAGTCTCAATGTTGCCGTTGCCCGAAGAAGCGGATTCAATCCTGAAGGCGCCGGATTTTACAAATTTGCTGGCATGCCCGAAAGCATAATATTCCTCGTTCAAAACCACTTCCCCGGTTTGCCGGTCAATCGTGACAATCCCACGGCAATCCCGGCATCCCCCCAAATAGGGACCGTGCTGCTCGTCAAGCGCCAGATTCCACTTCAACACGGTCCTCGCCCAGTGACGGGTTGAACCGATGATCAAATTTTGCAAATCCCATTTCAAGTTGCCGCCGAAGTCCGTGGACCATTCTCCTCCCGAGCTTTCCGTAAAATAAATGTCTTTGTCCGGATACGCTTCCTTGACCCGGGACTGGCTCGAAACATCCCCGGCATATCCGTGAAATGCCGTGCCCGCGATGTAAGGATTCGCATCCGGGTCTCCCAGCACAGACAACGGATAATAATATTCATCCCAATTATGATCCCAGATGACAATCTTGGTGTTGATCCCGTTCTCCTCGAATGCCGGCCCCAGATATTCCTTGATAAGCAATGCTTGCTCCCAGGCCTCCATTCGCATCCCCGGATAATCGGCCGGCACATGATGCGGCTCATTCTGCAATGTGATGGCGTCGATCGGAATGCCCTCCGCTTCGTAGGCCTGAATGAATTTCACGAAATACCGGGCGAAAGGCTCGTACGCTTCCGGCTTCAGACTGCCGCCGATCAACGAGTCCGATGTTTTCATTCGCCCCGGCGGGCTCCAGGGGCTGGCCATGATTTTCAAATCGGGGTTGATGCTCATCGCCTGTTTCAACAGCGGAATCATATACTGCCGGTCATGCTCGATGCTGAAGTGTTCAAGCTCCGGATCCGTTTCACCCGGAGGCATATCGTCGTAGGTATAGAGTTGCAAAGCGAAGTCGGAAGCCCCCATGGGAAGACGGAGGTAGCTGAAACCGATCCCTTCCTCGCGGTCAAACAGAAGCTTCATCAGCTCATCCCGCCGCTCATCATCAAGCGCGTTGGCCAGAAGCCATGCCGAGGAATCCGTCAATGCCGCGCCGAATCCGTCCATTTGTTGATAGCGGATTGTATCATCCACCCGAATGACTTCCGATTGCTCCGATTTCCCCGATCGAAAACTGACGGAATCGACTTGTTCCAGAAGCCGGCTTTTGTCCGGCGTGGTCAGCCAAATCTCCACCCGAGTTTCCGCATCGGAATCGCTGCACGCAGACAATACAGCCAATGCGATGACCATCATCCCCGACAACAGAAGCTTGTATCGATCGGGTTTCATGCGTCTCCTCCCCGGCTTTCTTTCACACGGCCCGCCCGGCCTTCTCCGGATAAAGCGATGCCCCGATTCGGCCCCGTGATCTTGCCGTAATCGTTCTTGATCAACCAGGCGACGGATTTGGCCTTTTGCCGATCCATGTGATAGATGCCAAATGTATTGACCCATTGGTTGTGATTGACGTACCAGTTGTACATGATCCAGAAATCAATGCCGGCGACATATCCTGCGGGATTCACGGTACCGTCAGGGCGCAAGACGGCCTTTTCCATGAGCGCTCTCAAGGTGTCCGCATAGGTATCCAGCTGCTTGTCTTCCTCCTGATCCCGCTCGCCCGTCCAGTGACCGAATTCGGTGTTCAGAATCGGCTTGTCCGGATAGGCCCGATGCGACTCTTCCAAAAAATTCCTCGTTCCATTATAATAAGTGCCGCCATGGAAGATGCCGAAATACATGGTCCATCCTGCCACGTCCAAAGGCTCCATCGAAGGATCATGCGCACCCGGCTGATCCGCGGCCGCGCTTTGCGTAATCAGCCTGCCGTCGTCATAACATTTACGCAATTCCCGAACCAGTCGTCTGTTGTAAGCCAGCCGATGCCAGACATCCCTGGATTCGTTTTGCGTGCTCCACAGGATGACCGACGGGCGGTTATATTGCGAAAACACCATCTCCCGCCACATTTGCTCCGGCAATTTTCTTTCTTCCTGGACTTTGAAATGCGCGGTTTCCAACTGCCAGAGCGGAATTTCACTCATCGCCAGCAATCCCAGCCGATCCAACAACAAATAGGTATAGACATGATTCGGATAATGTCCCGTACGCACCATATTCGCGTGAAGCTGCCGAATTTGCCGCAAATCGTCCCGGATCCGTTCCCAGGCGGCCGTCCGCCCGAACTCCGGCCACTCCTCATGGCGAGCGATCCCGGCCAGGAAGACAGGAGCGTCATTCAACAGGATGTGGGTTCGATTGGTGCGGACGACGCGAACTCCGAATTGGGTGCACAGTCGGTCAATGCATTTCCCGTTCTCACTAAGGGAAAACTGCGCCACATAAAGATTCGGTTGCCATATGGACCATAGTCTGGGGCTCAGGATCGTCGCATGGAACAAAACGGCCCGCGTTTCTCCCGCAGCTATCACAACAGATCGGATCAATTCCTTGTTGACTTCCGCGGGACCATCGATAATGCTGGAGGCCAACGGCGAGTCGAGAAAGTCCTCGCGTTCCGGATCGGTTTCATACAAAGCTCCGGTCAAGCGGACCGTCCGCTCGACATCCCCTCTGTTTTCGAGAACCACCGTGATTTTCAATTCGCCGCTTGTACTGAGCGGCACAATATCCGCCCTGACGATGTGTACGGCATCGGTCAGTTCTATGTACAAATCCTGAATAATCCCCGTGTAGTTGAAAAAATCCGTGCCCGCCACCGCCGGTATGGTATCGATCCGGCTTCCCCAGGGAGGGTTGTCGATCCGTATGCGGATCTCGTTTTCGCCATCACGCAATAGCGAGGTCACATCCAGGGCAAAAGGCGTGAAACCGCCTTCGTGATAACCTGCCCATTCCCCGTTGATCCAGATATCCGCCACATAACTCATGGCCAATGCTTTCAGCGTGTAGATTTGGCCGGGTTCTTTCAGATCCACATGAAACGTCCTGCAGTACCAGACCCCATCTTCATAGGTCTCCGCCGCGTTGGCTGCTTCCAGCCCGCTCAGGCGATTTTCCGGCAGCGGAACCTCATGAGGCTCCCAATCGCAGAACTCCCGTTCCGTGAGGAAATCTTTCTCCCGGGCATTCAGCTCCAGCAACCACGCTTGATTTCTCGGCGACATGGTCAAATCATGGTCGGCATGAAACCTTTTTTTGAGCCACTTGCCGTTCAACGGAATGACCGGTCTGTCCTGAGGTTCGAATGTAGGCACGGGTATGCCGTTTTGAAAGGGAACCGTTGCGCCATCAATGCTGCTTAGCATCATTGTCGTTTCCAAAGTAGTCTTCAAAATATTCCCCCATAAAAAGGGGAGGCGAATCTCCTGCGAGCTTCCTCCCCGTCGAACTTGACAGCGGCTTTATTTCACACCGATTGCATCAAAATGGGCATTCGCTTTTTCCTTGACATAATCGACCAGCTTGTGAACCCCTGCGGCTTCCAGTTGTTTGCGGTAGGTTTCCAGACCTTTTTCGACATCCGTTATCAGACCCATCATCAGCGGCAACCCGTATTGCTGCATGACGGCATTGACCGCTGCCTGCTCAGCCCGAACCGGTTCATAATCCATCATGACGCCTGCGAAAATATTCGGTCTGCTCGTCTCGCGAAACTCAGCCAACAAGTTGTCAAATTCCGGCCATCCGCCGGCCGGCTTCACTCTTTGCATGCTCTCCACACGCCAGCCCCAGCTTGCAATATCATAGTTGGAATAATCCGGATCATCGGCTCTGCTCGCCGGAGGAGTCACAATCGTTCTGCCGTCTTCGGAAATATCGTAATGAACGCCTTCAAATCCGTAGGTCATCAGATCGTAATATTTGGGATCATTGCGCAGTTTATCAAGAACCATCAACGATCTTTCCGGGTATTTCGCGCTTTTCGGAATCGCCATTGCGTTCTGGACAGAGAGTGTCGGCATCACATAGTTGTGGAAACGGCTGAACGGGAAGTAAGCCAGTTCGATATCCGGATTGTCCGTCTTCTGCCCCATGATATAGCCGCCTGCTCCCGGAGCATTGCGCCAGTACACCGCACCGGTTCCGACTTTGATTGCGTCTCCCGCTTCACTCTGGGATGACAGCGTATCGGAATTCCAATATCCCTTCTCAGCCCAGGTTCTCATTTTCTTTACCCATTGTTCGAATTCATCCGTGAATGGATAAGCGACGATGTCTCTGGGCGTATCATAAGAAGTCGCAACGACAACCCCGCTGTCGCCGCCGATATGCAGGAAATCGTAGTATGCCCTGAACATGGTGTAGATTTCGTTATAGGCCTTGCCGTTAATCGGCGTTACGCCCTTTTCCCGCTTCACGCCATCCAGGTACGCCTCAATGGAGTCCAGATCCTTGATTTCAGGAAGCTCCAATTCTTTTCTCCAGTCTTCGCGATAGACAATGCCGTCCGGCGTATATTCCGGATAAGTGGAAGGCACGGCGTATATTTTTCCGTTTACCTTCGCTTCCTTCCAATCTTGCTCCGGAACATTCTTCCACGTCTCCGGCGCATAGACCGGGAGCAGATCATCGAGCGGCAAGAACGCCCCCTGAGCAGCATATTTGTAGTAATTTGCCCATGTCGAAGCGAAAATCATATCGATCCGTTCTCCTGCGGAAAGCAGCAAATTATATTTGGTTTCCCAATCCGCCCAGCTCGTAAAGTTCAGCTTGACGGTCGTGTTCAGTTCCTCGGCCAGCATCTTGTTGAATTCGGCGACGACCGCTTCGGTATCTTTATGCGGTTCGCCGAGCAAATACCAGACAAGCTCGACCTTTTCGGACAAATCGATGTTCCCTTCATTTTGCGGGCTGCCCGTGTTTCCTGTATTCGGCTGATCGACAGCCGCCTTACCTCCGTTGCCGGCGTTGCCTCCGCAAGATGCCAGCAACGAGATCACCAGAAGGGATGAAATCACAACGGAGAACAAGTTTTTGATTTTTCCGTTCATTTGGAAATGACGCCTCCCCTTTTGACACATATCAATGGATTTATGTTAGCCGGGCATGCCGGATCTAACCTTTTACTGCACCGAGCGTCAGCCCTTTGACGAAGTACCGTTGAACAAACGGATACAGGAACACGATCGGTCCGGTTACGACGATGGCCGCCGCCATTTTCAACGTTTCCGAAGGTGGTCGGAAATCCGGCGATAAATTGCCCGCCGCACTCGTATTCAGGACGGCAGCGCTTGCCAATGTTCGATACAGCAAAAACTGCAGCGGATATTTATCCTGCGTGTTGATGTACAAATTCGCGAGAAACCAATCGTTCCAGTAACCCAGGGCAAGGAACAGCCCGATTGTCGCCAGGCCCGGCGTAGAAAGCGGCAGGATCAGTTTCCAATAAATTGTAAAATCTCCCGCGCCGTCGATCTTGGCGGATTCGGTAATGGAGTCTGGAATCGATTTCATAAAATTTTTCATGAGAATGACATTGAATGCGCTGAGCAGCGGCGGCAAAAGAAGCGCCAAGAAACTATCCTTCAATCCCAGATACTTGACCATCAAAATGTACCAGGGGATAAGCCCTCCGCTGAACAGCATGGTGAAATAGATAAAGAAAGATAGAGCGTTACGGTATTTAAAATCTTTCCTGGAAAGCACATACCCTGCCATGGATGTCAAAAAAAGACCCAACACAACGCCCGTCAACGTCAATCCGATCGTCACTTGATAGGCTTTGACAATTTGCTCAGGCGACCTGAAAATCGCTTTATAGGCCTCCAATGACCATTCATTTGGAATGATCTTGAAACCGTCTCTTATAATCTCGGATTCCGCGGTAAATGAACCCGTTACGATCAGCAGAAACGGCAGCAAGCACAGCACGGCAAGAAACGTAATGAAAATGTAGCCTATCGTATTGAAGACAACAGACGCTCTTTCCGTTTTGATTTTCAAGTGGCATCCTCCTAGAACAGGGAATAATCATCCCGGATTTTCTTGATGATATAGTTCACCGTCACGACGAGGATAAACCCGAAGAACGATTGGTAGAGCCCTGCCGCCGTTCCCATTCCGATATCAAAGTTTACGGCGAGAGAACGATAGACATAGGTATCGATAATATCCGTGGACTCAAACAACATGCCGTTATTTCCGACAATCTGATAAAACAGCTCGAACTGTCCCCGCAAAATTCCGCCCAACGCCAGCAAGATCAACAGGATAAAGGTCGGCACCAAAAGCGGAAGCGTTATATATCTGACCCGTTGGAAGATATTTGCGCCGTCAATCTTTGCCGCTTCGTGGTATTCATCGCTGATGTTCATGATGGCCGCCAGATAGATGACGACCCCGATGCCGAGCCCTTTCCAGATGCCAAAGAATACGATGATGTATTTCCAGGGTGCCGTGTTCAGGTAGAAGTCATAGGGCGGCAAATCAAGCTGAGCCAATATCGTATTGATGACCCCGTTGCTGGAAAACAAATTGAATACGAAGGCGCCGACCAGGACATAGGACAAAAAATACGGAAGAAACATCGCCGACTGGGCGGTCTTCTTGAACCATTTGCCCGGCACTTCGCTGAGAAAGATTGCGCATGTAACCTGAAGCACGTTACCGATCAGAATGAAGGCCAGATTGTACAAAATCGTGTTTTTGGTGATGTTCCAGAGCACTCCCGAGTTAATCAAAAATTCGAAATTTTTGAATCCGACAAATTCGCTGCCGAACAGGCCGCCTTCATAACTGAACCGGGTAAAGGCGTAATAAACCCCGACCATGGGGATGTAGGCAAATATGATGAAATAAAGCAGCGTGGGAACGATCATGGCAAACAACACGCTGTTCTTTCGCAGTTCTCGGAGCATCCCGGACATACGTTTTCCCTCCCCAATATGTAATCGATTACTTTTTTTGATGAAAAGCGCCTGATGATCAGGTTCTCGTGTTACTTTCTTTTGTAATTGGATGATTCCCGAATGATCAGGGTTGAATCGACCTTGAACACCCGTTGATCCCGGTAAATATTGTCATTGATCTGATCGATCAACTTTTCGGCGATCAACGCCCCCATCGCGTATTTGGGCTGATCCACCGTACTCATTTTCGGCGCAATATAGTTCGTGATTCTTGTATTGTCGACGCCGACGACGGCCATTTCCTCGGGAATCTTGATATTCAATTCTTGGCAAGCCTTGTACACACCCAAAGCCATCTCATCATTCGCTGCGAATACGGCGGTAAAATGTACATTTTTGGCAATGAGCCGCTTGAAAGCTTCATAGCCTTTATCCTCATTAAAATCCCCGTTCTCGATCAGCTCGGGAAGAAACGGATAGCCGGCATCTCTCAAGCCTTTCATATATCCCTCAAGCCTTGTATAACTGTCGATGGCATGGGCAAAACCGCTCAGAAAGGCGATTCTTTCATGTCCCTGGGATATAAGATGGCTGACGACTTCCTTGCCCATCTTTACGTTATCCGTATAAACGCAGGGAATCTCCCGGTGATCGATATGCCGTCCGATTACACCGATTTTATAGCCCTGATCGACATACGAAACAATCTCCTCATCCGTCAAATCAGGCGTTACAAGGATCATGCCGTCCACCGTTCGATTCAGCAGCAACGACATGTACTCATACGCCTTTTCTTTCTGGTTCTGCAGATCGCAAATAAATATTTTGTAATTCAGTGAGCTCGCCATATTTTCGATTCCTTTGACGATATCGGCAAAATAGGAAACGCCGATATCGGGAACCTGTACAGCCAAAGCCATTGTTTTTTTCGATCTCAAGTTCTTGGCGACAGCATTCGGCGTATAGTTCGCCTTCTCGATCGCCTCGAGCACTTTCCGTCTTGTCTTTTCCGTTACCGAAGCGCTGTTGTTCAGCATCCTGGAAACCGTCGCAACGGACACGTTGGCCATCTTCGCGATATCGCTGATTTTATAGTCTCTCATTCTGATCAAACCACTCTCTTCGATCGCTTTATCACCACACAGTATAGCACCGCCTGTAATCGATTTCAAAACATACGACCTATTCCATCTATCAAATTTGGTCGGTAATTTCTATTTACTCCTTGGGAATTGCCGTGAAATAATCGAAACCACAACGAAGCAACCGCTTTCAAATGACCTGTGCTTACCTTTGAAATCCGGAGGTGTTATGTCATGAATTCGTAATTTAATGTAATCGATTACAAATCAAAAGTCAATATGCTTTTTGGAGGCAATCCCGATCCTCCAGGATCGGGCTTACTTGAGTTTGGATAAAGGCCGCGGAAAATAAACTCACTCGGGCGGCTCGGCGCGCTTCATGAACATGCCGACAATCAGAGCCGCCGCTCCGACCGCCATCGCCCACCAAAACGCGCTTTGGATGCCGGCACTGAATCCACTAAGCTGATCGGACCATGTATTGCCCGACGATGCCATGTAGTCGTTGCTTACTTTGGATAAGATTCCCGTAAACGTTACGATTCCGATGGCGCCGGCAATTTGCATGAGGGTATTCACAATCGCCGCGCCGTGCGGAAAAAGTCTTCTTGGCAAAGCGTTCAGTCCCGCGGTCTGAACGGGCGTGATGACGAGCGGTATGCCGATGCTGAGCAAGACGTTCATTGCGATGATATAGACCGCCGTTGTGCCCATATCCAGCCAGGTGAACGCCCACAGCGAGAGCAAAACCAGCACAAAACCCGGAATGATCAGAACTTTCACCCCGTACCGGTCAAACAGCTTGCCGGAAACCAGCGACATGGCGGCGTAAGCGACACCCGGCAACAAACCACACAATCCGACTTCAAACGCGGTCATCCCCAGCACGATCAACATGAACTGCGAGAGCAGCAATCCCGCGGAGAACATCACCATCATGAGCAGCAGGACGAGAACCATCGCAATGCTGAACATCGGATATCGGAATGTCCTGAGCTCCAGGATCGGCGCGGCAATGGACAACTGCCGAAGGACGAACAAGACCAATGCAATGCCTCCGACAATAAGTGAACCCCATGTTTCGGATGAGAGGTATATGGCCGCGGCGCTCAATCCATACACCAATCCTCCGAATCCGGTGCAAGACAACACGATGGAAAGATAGTCGACTTTCGGTTTTGTAATGTCGGATACATTGCGCAAAAGGGCCGCCGCAAACAACACCGAAAAAGCCGCAATCGGAATGATGAGATAGAACATCCAACGCCACGAGAGCCGGTCGATGATCAATCCCGCAACCGTCGGCCCGATCGCGGGAGCAAACATCACGACCAGCCCGATCATGCCCATCGCGCCCCCCCTGCGTTCCGGCGGGTAAATATGCATCATCGTGTTCATCATCACCGGCAGCATGAGCCCTGTTCCGAGCGCTTGCACCACTCTTCCGATCAACAACACGGAAAAAACGGGGGCCGTGCCGCACACGATGGTGCCGACAAGAAAGAAAATCGTCGCGGACAAAAACATTTGGCGTGTCGTAAACCACTGCTGCAGCAAAGCGGTGACGGGCAAGAGTGTTCCGACAACGAGCATATACACGGTGGCCAACCATTGGACGGTCATGAGCGGGGCGGAATAATCCCTCATCAGATCGGGAAAAGCGACCTGAATCATCGTTTCATTCAAAACCGCAATGAAAGCCCCGATGATGAGCGCAACGACAATGCGTGTGCGTTGAATGCCGGTCATGGCGACAGATGAACTTGCAATCTCCACGAGTTACCCTCCCTCAAGCGTGCAGCGTATTGTTGTGTCGAGTATATACAAATCCAATGCTGGAGTTGACGAAAAACGGCAGACTGATCCCGTTTGGACTTGGCTTCCGTGAACTCCATGAAAAATGCTATCAGATGTTGCAAAGCCGTTTTGAGATCCAGGTCTCGAACTTCGTCGGAAAACAGGAAGAACAGACCGCCCAACGACCGCGCGTCGTTTTCGTGACGACGTTCCCATTCCATCACGAGATAACGCGCAAATACGATGGTGGTGTGGCTGGTGAGCATGTCAAATGAACGGCCTTGGAACTCCGTCCCCAGCTTCAGATACGATTTGGCAAATTTGAAGAACGTCTTGATGCTCCAACGCATGCCGTAAATGCGAACGATCTCGGCATCTTCCAACGCCAGGTCGGTGCTGAGCAGAACCAGCCAATCCCGCCGCCGATTGCGATTTTGAACAAAGACCAGTTTGACCGGCAGACCGCATGCGGTTTGAACGATGACCGAGCCCAGAATCTCCTTGCAAAGCGCGGATGGTTTAAGAACCGATAGACCACATCTTTGCCAGGCAAAGACTGACGGCGATCGCTGTTGAGAAGACGGAACCAGTTGTAGAGAACGCAGCCGAAATTCGTTCTTGACCCTTTTCAGACAGAGAATTGTGTTGTACCATAGGGATACACACCTTTCTGTTTGGGATGGTAAGCTTTAGCAACTTCCATTTTACCAAACAAGAAAGGTGTTTTTCTGTCAAGAACGAGATTTTTCGACTAAGAAATCCTAGCTCCATCAAGGCTTAGCACAGATTTTCAAGCTGCGAAAGTTGAGTTATTTTAGTTAAAGATTTCTTATCAACCCCGAATCCAGACGGATGGGTTAAGTACGGGAAACCGGTTTGTTCCGAACTCGTGAATTACTACGGGCAGCAATCGCGCAAAGGTTTTGAATGGCGCGGGTTGGCGCTGCTTTGGCTTACCCCTTCGGAGATCGTCCTGGTTCGGCTTGTCCCGCTTTCACCGAAAAACTCTCCATCCGCCCGCTGCTGTGCATCCAATACGTAAGAGATGACGGCAAGCGCGATGTGATGGGTTGCAGTGTTCGCGACTTCGACCATTGGGCGCGGTAAATCCGGAAGCTGCGCTGACCGCGCCCTCACTCCGGATCGTTCACGGACAGCCCCGTCATCCCCCGATCCCGTTCTGTTCCGGATTTGATCCTCCGCAGACTATCGGTCAGACAGTTTCCGGAAAAATTTTGACAAATCGCGGCATGGCCGAAGGGGGCGCCCCCTCTTTCTTGCTTTCTGGACCCCGGTCAGATTTTGATTATACTGAATATCAGTATCGAAGAGGTGTAAAGAAGCCAATTTCTCTTGGAGGATGGATCGGGATGCTCTACAGACTGCCCGGGCTGGATGACGAAGCGATTCTTCGGGACTATGTGCAGGAGCATTATGATTATGGCGAGCAGCACATCTCGGCAAGCTACAGCCTCACTTCCATGGCGTACGGCGATTGGGTCGAGAAAATCAAACGATGCGCCGAGACGGGAGAAGGCGAGTCGGGCAGGAGCCTGGTGCTCCTCTGTTTCGATCAAGAGCGACTGGTCGGCCTGCTCAGCGTCCGATACGAACTGTCGCGCGAACTGTCCGAATCGATCGGGGACATCGGCTACGGCGTGCGCCCGACCGAAAGGCGAAAGGGCTATGCGACCATCATGCTGCGCCACGCGCTGGACATCTGCCGGGAGAAAGGCAAAACAAGCGTAATCGTGGGCTGCTACAAAGACAATGTGGCTTCGGCCAGAACGATACAGAAAAACGGCGGAGTGTTCATCGGTGAAAACGACAACTACACCAAGGGCAGACCGAGCCTGTACTTCAGGATCGACCTGTAACTTCGGGCGTCACGGATCGGCGAAGCGGATGACCAGCCGGTCTTCCAGCCTTTCGATGTCGCCCCTGTCTCCGTAACGGAGGATGCGCAGGTACTCCCCGTAGACGCGGGATCTGCCGATCTCCGTGTCCGACCAGCTGTTCCGGTTGATTCTCACCCCTCTGTACACCGTATCGAACGTCGCGGGGATGTACATAAGATCGGAGCCGAGATGCTTCCTGAGCGTGCGGTACTGCCGGCCGGCCGCGTGGCTTTTGCACACGAACAGAACCGAACGGACCCTCGAGAAATCGAACAGTTCCCTCGCAAACCGCACATTTTCCAGCGAGTTGCTTGACCGGGTTTCCAACAGGAGGGCTTCCCGCGGGATGCCCGCCTCCAGCAGATGATGCGCGATCGCTTCCACCTCGGATGGTTCGGCCTTCTCACGCCCGCCGGATTTTCCCGAGCCTCCCGTGATAATGATGCGCGGCGCCAGCCCGCTCTTGTACGCAGCAATGGCCGTCTCCCAATGGCCGGGATGCGTCCCGCCGAAAACGAACATCACGTCGCATTTCGGCCTGGCTGCGGCCTCTTCCAGGAAGACCGCTTCCGTCATGATCGCGATCTGTTCCGCGTTCAACTCTGGCACCGGCGGTTCCTTCGGAATTTCGCGGTCTGTCATCGGGCAACCTCCACCTTCACGTCGGCGGCTTCCATCTTCCTGATTTCATCCTCCGGCGTCTCGCCGTCCGTGATGATCAGATGAAGCTTGTTCAGCGGCACGATCCTCGCAAAGCAGTCCACCCCGAATTTGCGGTGCTCCGCGAGACAGACGACCCTTCGCGAATGCTCGATGACGGTGCGGGAAAAGATTGCGGCCTCGGGTGTGGCGGTGCTGAGTCCCTTCACGGATAACCCTCCCCCCGTCGCAAAGCACAGGTCCAGCTCGAACTGTCCGGCAAAATCATTCGCCAGCGCGTCGGTGATGTTGCCGGAAGGCTTGATGCGCCCGCCGATCAGATAGATTTCAATGTTCTTCCGATCTTTCAGGGCATCGGCGATGCGCAGGGAATTGGTCACCACGGTGAACGGGAAGTGCCGGGGGAGGTATTTGAGCAGCACATCATGGATGGACGCCCCGCCGACGAAGACGGTTTCTTTTTCCTGAATATGGATGGCCGCCCGTTTCGCGATCGCATGCTGGTACTGATCCCCTTCTCCGTATCTTGTCGAAGGAGGCTGCGGCATGTTCCGGACAACCGGAAGCGGAATGGCGCCCCCGTGCGTTCGCTTGAGCAGTTTCTCTTCCTCCATGATGGACAGGTCGCGGCGAATCGTATCGATGGACACCTCGAACCGTTCGGCCAAATCTTTGGCGAGCACGCGCCCCTCGCTACCGAGCAGTTCCAAAATCTTCTCCCGTCTTTCCTGCGAAAACATGCGCATCCTCCTCCAATAAGGCACTGAAGTTTTCCGTGCTGGTTCCATTATATTCATGTTTTTGCTGTTTTTTAATAGGTTAAATTCATGTTTGTTCGTTTTTATTCATGTTCCTGCATGACCCGTTTTTTGGTCAGCCCATCAAATTTGTTTGCCCTATGCGCAAAGTTCAAGTAAGCTGGAGGGTATTTCAACGGAAGGATGAGCCCAAGCAAATTCAGATCATTTTTCACCGGGGAGCCAAAGTCAAGGAGCAGCCGAAAGAAAGGTTGCTTTGCTATAGAGCCTTCAGTCGTTTTAATCAAGTAAATTGTAGTGGTATTCTGGTAGTTTCTATTGCTTCGCTTGATATCAATTCGATACGGATAACAAAAATCCGATAAACAAGCCTAGCAAGAGCATTCCAAATATGTTAACTTGATGGGAGTAAGATTTTGATATATACAGACCCGAAAGGAACCCATAATACGACCATCGAAAATAAGAAAAAGAAGAGGCTACACCCATTAGCGCGCTTACGATGGGAACCCAAATCCCTGATTTCCTCATCCAAACTTCCCTTCTTTCCCGTTAAAATTGCTGCACTACAGTTTTTTCGAAAACCGCAATCCCGTGACGGAAAATCCCATGTGCCGGTAGAACCGATGCGCTGCTTCACGTTCGGGCCTCTTGCCGCTGGTGAGCACGATGGCCGCAGCTCCTTTTTCTCTTGCCCATTTTTCCGCATGGCGGATCAATTCTTTGCCTACGCCCCTGCCCCTGAACACCGCTTTCACGACGAGCACCGTAATCTGGACAACATGACCATCGTGTTCATAACCGAAAGTCAGACGCAGGCCGATCATGCCCACCACTTCGCCCTCGCATTCCGCCACCAGCGTCGCATAATCCGGATGGGAGCTGATGGCCTCCATCCTTTTCTGCATCTGCGTGCTTGAAGCGGGGTAGCCCAACTCCCCCATCAGTTCGGCAACGGCTTCCAGGTCATCACATGAATACGCTCGAACAACGATCATGCATTCATCACTGCCTTTCCCCTTACGTCTTCCGGGCCTGCGGCAACCGGATCATAAACCGGCTGCCGTCTCTTTCAAATCCGAACCGTTCGTATAATCCGTGCGCATCCCTTGTCCCCAAAATTCCCGTCATCCATTCAAATTCCGGAGCGTTGGTGATAATCTCGATCAGCTTCTTTCCAATCCCTTGTCCCCGATACGCTTCCAGCACAAAAACATCGCACACATAATACATCGTCGCTCCGTCCGTAACCACTCTTGCGAAGCCGATCATGTTGTCCCGGTCGTAGACGCCATAGCATATCGAGTTTTCAATGGATTTTCTAATTCTCTCGGGAGGACGCCGATTCGCCCAGTAACTGCCGGCCAGAAAATCCATCACCGTCTGAACGTCAATTCTTGACTTGTCGTCACTGATTACGTATTGCCTGTAGATGACCTCCATCTGAATGGCGCCTCCCGAATGCAACTATTCCTTTGATGCCTGACATCAACAGTTCAGTCTATGATTTCCACCATCATTTATTGTCGCACTCCCGAATCCCCGTGTCCACTGCTGATCGCATCCCGACGCATGTTCAGCTTTACTTAATCTTTCCTTCACAATTGATTAATCCGCCTCTGCTACACTCATCCCCAGCGGAAGGAAGGGATGGCCATGGACGGGGCGCTCAAATTCAGGCATGAACTGAAATACCAGATCAATCCCCACCAGTATTTCATCATCAAGCAGAGGCTCAAGGCGCTGCTCCGGCCCGACAAACATGCGGGACCTCAAGGTGAATATTACATCCGCAGCCTGTATTTCGACACGATTGACAACAAGGCCCTCCACGAGAAACTGGGCGGTGTCCGGGATCGCGAGAAATACCGCCTCCGGATCTACAATTTGTCCGATCGGATCATCCACCTGGAGAAAAAGCTGAAACGCAACGACTACATCGACAAGATCAAGGAACCGCTGACCCGGGAGATGGCGGAGAGAATCGCGGCGGGCGATCCCGAGGTGCTGAACGTCCCCGGCAAGCCCCTGCTGCTCGAGATGTACCGGCTCATGAAAAACGAGCAGCTCCGGGCGAAAGTCATCGTGGATTACATCCGCGAAGCGTACATATGTCCCTATGGCATGTTCGCATTACGTTTGACAAACATTTGCGGACGGGCCTAAGCGGCACGAACCTGTTCAACCCCGGCTTGCCGACGGTCAGCGCCCTCGACAACCGGATCGTCGTCATGGAGGTCAAGTATGACGATTACTTGCCCGAATTCGTGCGGACGGCTCTGCAAGGCGAGAACATTCACCGTCAATCCAGTTCGAAATACGTCATCTGCCGCAAACTGCTCAAAGAAAACGCATGGGAGGATCAATAAGCATGAACAACGGAACCGTTACCTTCAGGGACATGATCCACAATTCGGAATAATTTTCCAACAACATCAGCATTCCCACCTTTATCACGTCGCTGCTGATCGCCTTCTTCGTCGGACTGTTCATCCACATTTTGTACAAAGAATCTTCAGCGGCGTTCTCTGTTCCAAAAGCTTCAACGTCTCCCTCATCGGCATGACGATCGTCACCGCCATGGTGATCATCGCCGTCAATTCAAACCTGATTCTGTCCCTCGGCATGGTCGGGGCGCTCAGCATCGTCCGCTTCCGGACGCCGATCAAGGACCCCACCGATCTCATCTTCCTGTTCTGGTCCGCCGCGGCCGGCATCGTCATCGGCGCAGGATTCTACGTCCTTGCGATCATCGGGTCCATCATCATCGGTCTGGTGCTGTTCGTGTTCGCCAAGAGCGCTTCCTTCGAAACGCCGTATCTGATGGTCGTGCAATGCGAAGACACCGGCAGTGAACAGTCCGTCTATGAAAAACTGAAACAGCGGGTAAAACGGTCAACGTGAAGCAAAAAACCGTCACCAGCGACCAGATCGAGATGACGGTGGAACTGCGGCTGAAGAAGGACGAACCGCAATTTGTGGCGAGATTGCCGGCTTTCCGGGCGTCCGGCACGCCGTTCTGATCAGCTACAGCGGAGACTATGTATCGCAATAGAGAAGGCGGTGTGACCATCGTGCGAAGACGTACGTATCTGCCCTGGCTCATCCTCTTCTTCGCCGCGGCGCTGATTGCCGCATGGAGCTTTGAAGCGCTGGGCGGCGAGCCCCGGGCCGTCACGGCGTCGGCTGCCGGGTCGGCGGAACAACTGGAGCAGAAGCTGGACGAGCTTGTTTTTCCGAAAGACCGCGTCATCGACGTCCGCATTACGGTGAGCGAAGAAGATTTTGAGGATATGCTGGACAATGCCGCGGCGGAAAAACTGAAACCCGCTTCCGTCGGGTACAACGGCATCAAGCTGGACAACATCGTCCAGACTGCCGCCTTGCAGATCCCGCAAGCGCCGGAGGGGAACGATGCCGGCAATGCGCCTGGCAACGGTCCGCAAGGGGGCTTCGACGGGAATATGCCCGAAGGGTTCTCCGGCGGGAACGGCGGTCCCCCCGCCAACTTGCGTGACGGCTTCGTCGGCAACATGCCGGGCGGAGGTTTTCCCGGGGGCGGTCCGGGCGGCTTCCAGGGCGCACAGGGAGTTCCCGGAGCCCCCGGCACTGCGGCCGCTCAGCACAGCAACTTGGAGGCTTCTACTCCGTACTGATCTCGCTCGTCCTGATGGCGCTGGCCGCCGTCGTCATCATCGGCGCGCTGCTGTTGCTCTTCACCAGATCGACGGAGAAGCATGAACACGCTGCCCGCCCCCCGCGTCTCCGGTCTGCGCGAAATCGAGTTCAGCCTGCGGCAGTTGCAAGATCACGTCGCGATGCTGAACGGCGCGGGAAAGCAGCAATTGGAGAAAGCGATCGCCGATTTCATCGAAAGCGTCAAGTACAGCGACCCGGTCAAGCCCGATTCGATTGCCGGTCAGGATCTCATGCTGCTGGAAGAACTCCGAAATCTGAACGAGATCGCCGCTTCCATGATCCGGATCGGCGGGCAGGATCACGAGCTCGGGCCGATCATCGACCAGATTCAGCAGCTCAGGCAGAAGTGGGAGCTGCGCAACGAACGGCTGCTGGCGCTGAAGTCGTAGCGGCTTCCGGCTCACGGGAGGTAACGGTTTGAGAAGCTTTGCGAAAAAATCGGTCGGCCTTGTCCTGTTTGTGCTGGGACTCACGGCCAGCGCATTTTCTCTCTTGACGATCACCATTCTGGCCACCGAACCGGCGGTTCCGCTCGCCGTGTCGCTGGTGGTCACCGTTGTCACCTGCGGGACCAGCTTTACGACCACGTATGCCGGCTGGAGGCTGTGGAAGGACCGCAAGAAGCCGGAACAGCCGATGCCGGCGGCCGAAGATACGGTCCCGGAGCCGTCCAGCAAACCGACCGGCAAGGCGAATGCGTCCGTTGGCTCCGCAAGCGCCGCGGGTGCCGCTTCGACTGCGCCCGCGACCATGGAATGTCCGGGATGCGGTGCTCCGGTGAAGGTCGCCTCGTCCGACCCCATTCAATGCGAATACTGCGGCAACCAGATCCATGTCGTGGGCTGACGCCTCCGGCATCCGACAGCAGGGGGATAAGGGAATGAAGTTTGGCTGTGGCTGTTTTTTGTTTCTCAGCGGCCTGGTGGGTGTGTTTGCAAGTTTTCTTGGCCTAATCTATTCTCCCGAAGATCGGTCCGGCAATCTCTACAATTTCGTCGTAACCGGATCTTCTCTGTTGCTGGGCTTCTTATTGCTGAGGAGTTTCATGAGAGAGCCGACTCAGTCTGATCCGTCGCAGCATCAACAAACGATCACCACCATGCAGCAAACTATCCATCATTCATCCGGCGGCTCCGGCCAGGCTGCTGACCCGGACGAGCCCGTCACCGTCGAATGTCCCGGCTGCGGCGCGCCGGTAACGGTATCCCCCTTCAAAGCCCGATGAATGCGAGTACTGCGGCAATCAGGTCCAGTTCCAACGCCCCAAGTGATCACGAGTCGTCAAAAAAAGGGGCACCCTGCAATATCCTGCGGCTACCCCTTTTTGACGCGGTACCAATACCTGTACGCCTCGCGGTAACCCAGCTTGGCGTACAGCCTCAAGGCCGGCGCATTGCCCGTTTCCACCTGCAGGTAGCTGCGTTTCGCCCCGTTCGCCTTTCCCCAACGCAGAAGATGGAGCATCAGCTGCTCGCCCAAGCCCCGGTTGCGATAATCCGGATCGGTCACAATGCAGAACACGCCGAGCGTGTTGCGTTCAAGCACGCCCATCCCGCAGGCGGCGACCCGCCCGTCCAGACGAAGCGAAGCGCAGGCCGCCGGCGTTTGGATATTCGCAAGCATCCGCTCCAGCACGCTCCGGTGTTCAGGCTGCACGCCGCTCAGCGCGCAATACGCGTCCAGCCAGTCCGCGGTGAACGACTCACTGATCTCGGCGGACCGGTTCCACGGCTCCTCGGTAACGCGGTCCAGATCCAGCGTCTGCACGCTGATCGTGTCGCCCATCGCATAGCCCATCTTCTCCAGCAGGCCGTCCAGATGCGCCGGCTGCGCGAAAGGCGTCAGCTTGTAGACGGTTGGCAGACCGCGGCGGGCATACAGCTCCTCGCAGACTTTGATTTTCTGCTCAAGATCGTGCGTTGAAGCATAGAGCGGGCTGATTGAGTTGGCCCTTTTCGTGTACCCTTCGGCAAAACGCAGCACCCAGCCGTCGTACAGCATCGTGGACAGCGCGGGCCAATGGTTGATTGACATTTCTTCGAGTTCGAACGCGTTCATGATTCTTCCCCGCTTTCCTTTCTGTTCTGCACATTCGTGTCCCTCAAAACAGCTCCGGCTGCGCAAGCCACCGGCGGATATCCACCGATCCCTGCACGCCCATCAACAGGTAGAAAAACCGGTACACCATGCGGCACCGTGACAAATCGGGCATCGCGCGGACGGACGAATACCCTTCCGCGAACGGACGCGCCGCCCGCTTGTCCATGACATATTCCAGTCCGACAAAATCCAGCTCCCGGGGAGCCGCGACATACGCCTCCGCGTCCACGAGAGCGGCAATCTTCCCGTTCTCCGCCAGAAACTGCGTCGGCCCCAGATCGATCATGACGGGGCAGAACGTCTCCGGCGCCGGCAGATGCTCCAGTTGTCCCAGCACGATGGTCAGATATTTGTTCATCGCCGGATCATGCGCATGTTCCCGCTCGACCATGATGCGCATCGTCTCCGCCAGCCTCGGATGGAAGCGTTCCTTCGCCTCCGCCTGCGTTCCCGCCAGATTGCCGAACTTGTCGAACGAAATGGAATGCACCTTGGCCAGCCATACGCCGAAATCATGGAGCAGCCCGTCCGGTTGGCCGACGAAAGAGCGCAGCATGCTCCCCTCCATCCGCTCGACCGCGAGGTACTCCCTGCCATGCAGACTCTTGCGCACAAGCACCTGAGGCACTGGAATATCCGGTATGCCGCCCAGCAGCTTCAAATTGGCCTCGAAATGGATCATGTCGCGCGGGTCGACCCCGAACAGCTGCTTGAGGCCCCACCAGAATTCATGGTCAGGCTCCTCCCGCAGCCGGGAGGAGCGGACAATCATTTCCGATGCGGCCGTTCGGATCAGCCAGACGTCGCTGCCGTGTCCCGAGTAGCCGGGATCGAGGGCGAGAAGTTCGACGATGGGTTCATCCTGCACAAAAGCTTTCAGCAGTTCCGGATCCAGCTCTGTTGTCAAATCATCCTCCCCTCTCCGCCGCATCTCCGTCATTCGGCCCGCGCCCCGGCTCATAGCGCATCCGGATGCTGCGCCCGGCGAAACCGAGCGATTCCCAGAACCGGCGTCCCCGCATGTTCCAGACCAGCACGTCGATGTCAATCGTGTCCGTTCCGAGTTCCTGCAGCAGCAGGCGGAAGCCTTTCCTGCCCCAGCCCTGCCGTCTGCAGTGCCGGCAGATGAAAAACTGTCTCAAATACAACGGATGCCTTCCGTGATCGACCAGCGCGTACCCTTTGACGTCATCGCCGGCCACGAACAGCCAGGCGCTGTAGGTGCCGCTCAGGAACCCTCGCATCCGCTCCGCGAGCTGCGCGACGTTCATCGGGTTGTCGTGCTGCTCGTCCTCGATCAGCTGCTTGTTCATTTCGGCGAGAAGTTCGATGTGCTCGTCCGCTGCCTGCACGATCCGCAGTTGATGCAGTTCGTCCGTACGATTTTCCTCTCCTGGAAAAATAACCTGCCGCTGCCGATCCAACGCCTCCGCCATCTCGTCCACAACCGCCGCGAACGAAAGCCCCCGTCTCGCCGCGTCCCGCAGCCTGCCCGATGCGTGCCATTGCCGGCCCAGCTCCACCGCCCGTGGGTATTCCTCTTGATCCCGGCTCAGAATCCGCCCGGCCTTGACGGGATCCAGCGCCCCGAGCACATGATCCGTCCTGATGACGCGCTGGATCTCGCCCAGCCGGTATTCCGCCTGCCGGATGTCGATGTTCCGCTCCCGGATGAACGGGTTGTCCGGACGGTTCAGGCCGGCTCCGCCGGCGATCGGGTCGGACGCGGCGTACCGGATCGTCCGGACGCCGCTCATGACGATCGCGCCGAAGCACTGAATGCACGGCTCGGTCGTCGTGTTGTAACCGCTAAAATAAAATTAACAAGAAACACGAAATAATCTTGAACACGAATTCCCTGATTCTCCCTCACCCGATATAATCAAGCTGGAAATTCATCAGTGTAGGGTGAGGAGAATGAAATCTGCGGAAAGGTGGCCTATGTACATTGAAATCTATCAACTGAAACAGTTGGGGCTCAATGTTTCACAGATAGCCCGCAAACTGAACATTTCTCGAAACACCGTGTACAAATATCTGAACATGTCGCCGGAAGAAATGCAGGCATTCATCGAATCGGTGAAGACGCGGCGAAAGAAGCTGGATCCGTTTGAATCCCAAGTTCTTCAATGGTTGCGGGAATATCCGGACCTATCGGCCGCTCAGATTCATGACTGGTTGAAGGAACGGCGCTTGGATGCCAACGTCTGCGAGAGCACCGTTCGGCACTTCGTCCGGCACTTGCGTGAGCGGCATGGTATCCCGAAAAGCAAACCGATGCGCCAGTACGAAGCGGTGGAAGACCCGCCCATGGGACAGCAGATGCAAGTTGACTTCGGCGAAACGAGAACGCACGATCTTCATCAGCATCCCGTACGGTTATGGTGCATCACGTTTGTCCTGTCCCATTCCCGGTACAAATACGTGGAATGGCAGGATCGACCGTTTACCACGGCGGATGTGATCCGCTGCCACGAGAACGCCTTTGAATTTTTCGGCGGCATGACTCGCGAGATCGTCTATGACCAGGATCATCTTCTGCTTGTAAGCGAAAACCACGGCGATCTGATTCTGACGGCCGAATTTGCCGCCTACGTCCGGCAGCGCAGATTTCAGATTCGCATGTGCCGCAAGCAAGATCCGGAAAGCAAGGGGCGGGTGGAAAACGTCGTCGGTTTCGTCAAACGCAACTTTGCGCGCCATCGGACGTTTACCCACATCGACCGGTGGAACGAAGACTGTTTGGCTTGGTTGAACCGAACCGGAAACGGGCGGATGCATCACACGACCAAAAAAATACCGGCGGACGTGTTCGCCGAAGAGCGGCGCCATCTCCTGCCGGTTCCCGAAAAAATACAAACCAATTCTGCACCCAGTATAACAAGACGGGTGCGAAAAGACAATACGATTGTCTTTCAGGGGAACCGGTACTCGCTGCCGCTTGGCACCTACACCGGCACGGACACGTCTGTGGAGATTCGCGTGACGCCGGACAAGCAGTTGGTGGCGTTCGATCCGGCAACCGGCGAGGAACTGGCCCGCCATCCGCTGCATGCGGGTAAAGGCAAACTCATCAAAAACACCAACCATGCCCGGGATCGTTCCAAAGGGATTGGCGCCTATATGGAACACGTGGCCGCCCGCTTTCCAGAACCGGCGCAAGCCCGATCCTATCTGGCGGTCATCCGGGAACAAAAACCGCGTTACATTCGGGACCAGTTGCAATGGATCGATCGACACGCCAAAGACGCGGATCCGGATGTGCTGGCGCAAGCGTTGGCCTATTGTCTGAAACATCGACTCTACCAGGCCACGGATTTCGTGGATGCCCTGCACTATTACGCGGCTCTGAAATCGGCCGCGGCACCAGCCGTTCCGACCGATGTCCGGTTGCTCAGCGAGCCGGAACGGCAGAAACTGAAGATGAAGCCGCAAGTTCGCCCGTTTGACGTATATCAAGCCATCCTGGAGGGAGCCCGATGAGTGAAGCGACGATGGAACTGAAGTCCGTATTCAGCGCGCTGCAGTTAACCGCCGCCGCTGGGGCGCTGGACGAACTCCTGATGGAAGCCGAAACCAGGCAGTGGAGTTACCGCCAGTGTTTGCAGCGCGTGCTTTCGTACGAGTTGAAAAAACGGGAAGAAAAGCAGTTTGCCCGTCGGTACAAACGCGCCGCGTTCCCGGAACTGAAAACGTTGGACGAATTTCGGGTCGACGAACAACCGTCCCTGGGACAACGTCAGTTGCAGCAACTTCGGGAACTGATGTGGCTGGAGCAGCATTATAACTTGCTCTTTCTGGGCCCGCCCGGCGTCGGGAAGACGCATCTGGCGATTGGACTGGGCGTCGAGGCATTGAATCAAGGATATAGCGTCAGTTTCGTCACGATGGATCAGTTGTTGCATCTCTTGAAGACGCAAGAGATTTCCCGAAACGCCCAGCTGCGGGTGAATCGGATCATCCGTTCCGATCTGGTGATTCTGGACGATCTGATGTTCATGGCGCTGGATCGGCAGGAGGCTCACTTGTTCTTTCAGTTGATCAACAAACTGTATGGGCAGGCCTCCATCATCCTGACGTCCAACAAAGGACCGGAAGATTGGGGAGAACTGCTCGGGGATCCGGCCGTCACAACCGCCATTCTGGACCGGATCCTGCATCGAAGCGAGGTGATTCACCTGACAGGAGACAGCTACCGGCTCAAGCACCGCCAAACCATATTTGGAAATTTCTAGTTGTTGAAAATAAATTCGCGAAATTTGTTCAAAGGTACTTGACGGTTACACGGCGGTCAACCACGTGCCCGTTCCCCCGCTAACCGCGCCTAGCCACGGAGTGCCGCACAAACAGCACCACTCTCATCGGCCGGCAAAGTTCTCCCTGCCTATTCCCTTTTCCACGGCGTTCCCAACAGAGGCAGCGCCCACCGGTCCAAACCGTACCAGCCGGCCGTTTTCCACGCCAACACCAGCCAAGTCGCCAAAATAAACAGGAGCGGGTTCGAACTTAACGTTCCGGCAAACAAAAAAGCGACGTTCATAAAACTGCCGAAGAAGGCGGCGATCCCCGTAAACAACCCGACGATCAGCCCCAGGCCGACGAGCACTTCCCCGTAAGCGACCAGGAAAGAAAACAGCTTCGCGTTCGGCAAAGCGACATTTTCCAAAAAGGCGGCGTACCATCCGGTCACATCTTTGCCTTCCGTCGCTTTGGCCAAAGCCCCGTTAATGAAGCCGGACACCGCCGCCCCGGCATTTTCCCCGGTCCACGCGGGAGACGTCACTTTGTGCCATCCCGCCATCAACCAGGTATAGCCGAGGTACAGCCGGATGACCAGCCAGATGATCGCCGACCGGGTGTCGTTAAACAGAAATTTGGAAACAGGATTTTCCGGCACGACAATTTTGTGTTCCGACACTTTCAAGTTGCTGTTCATGTTCATCCCTTCCCTTGTTTGCAAAGTCTTTTCCGTTCATGTTTAGAGGTTTCTCTCCGCTATAGAGATCTTTGAATCTCTAAATCTCTATATATATTCATATGTCGTCAAACGTTGTTGGATTTTTTATCCTCTTCCCGGTCTTCGGCGCGCCGGATTTGCAGTTGTTGCAAATTTGCCACACTTTTTGAATTGGCCGGCTGCGCTGTCCTCCGCCTTGCAGCATTCATTCGCTTCCGTAACGGACACCAGAGACGTGATTTCATCAAAAAAGGCCCTTTTTCAGCGCTGACGGACCAGCGGCCTTATTGAGCGTAAAACGTCCCGTTTCCTGGTTGTTTGCTCGAAATAAGGGCTCTCAGGTCCGTTGCACCATCAAAAAGAGTCTTACCAATGAAATAACGTCTCTACGGTCCGTTAGCCCAAAAGGGCCTTCGCCGTCTGTATGTGTCCCGGCCATTCCGGCTTTCCGCTGCGATCCTCCTGCAGAATCAGCCGCTTGGCGTAAGCCGGGCGATGCGCTCGTCCCGATTTTGCTCGCGGGCAGCCCTCCCCCTACGGGATCAGCAGCTTGGCGCAAGAGCTTGCGCTCTCACCCTAAGGGACTGCCTCATGCACGCCTGCTTCACCATCTGCCGCTGAACCGCTCGGGGATGCAGAAAGAAATCGTCGTCGCGCGCAAGCTGGGCAAGGGCGGCAGCCGCCGCGAGCGGCCGCCAAATCTTCATTTTCAAGCAAATAGTAGGCGATCCGGTAGCCATAGAGCTCGAACCGCTTGAGTACCGCCGCTTTCCGCGGCAGCGAATGGCCGCTCATCTTTCCCTCTCCCCCACATCCGTCCGTACCGGACCGGCCTATATGCTCTCCTGCTTGATCGCGTCGATAATATTTTCCTTCTTCACCTTGGAGCTGGAATACAGCATCGCCGAACCGACGATCGCAAATACGGCGATCACGGCAAACAGCATGCTCGTCCACGGGAGCTCGAAACGGTAGCTAAATGAATAATTCGATGATCTGTGAATCAGCGCCATGACCGCCAGGCTGGCCGGCAGTCCGTACAGCAGCGCCTTGATGCCGTAAAAGACGCTCTCATAGTTGATCATTTTGTTAAAACTTTTCGGCGTCATGCCGACCGATTTCAGCATGGCGAATTCGCGTTTGCGCAGCGCGATGCTGGTCGAGATCGTGTTGAAAATGTTCGCGATGGAGATCGCCGTAATGAGCAGAATAAAGCCGTATGTGAACACGGACACAATCAGAATGACCTGCTGTTCCTGCTGCCTGTGCTGATAGACATTCATCAAATGAATGCCGGGCACATCCATCTCTTCAATGTCCTGCTGCGTCTTCATCGGATCCGAACTTTGGAGCGCCATGCCGGAGCTGAGATTGATCCCTTCGTCCAAGACCGGGGCCAGCAGACGGTCCATGGCGCGTTCAGAGACAATGAGGTGCAGGATGTACAAATTGTCCGTGGTTACCCCTAACGGCGGCTGGTCCGTCAATGCCGCAATTTCCACGGTGCCGGCCGGTTTCTCCGTCACCGTCTCCCACTCCATGCCGTGCAGATCGAGGCTTGAACCGGCTGCGGCGCGAATCGCCTTGGTCTCCACATATTTTTCTTTATCCAGGTATGTGACCGTATCCACCACAATCGCGGCCGGGCGCTCCGCATCCCGCATCCGCTCAAAATCGGCGCCGACCCGTTCCGCATAAGCCCGAAGGCTGTCGTCATCCAGGCCATGCAGCATAATTTGGTAACGCATCTTCCCGTTGTCCAGCAGATCCGGGTTCTCGGCCGCTTGCTTTCTGAGCGGATCGGACAACTGCGATTCATCGATCCAGGCAAACAAGTCCGCTTCCTTCATCACGCTGTATTCGGTCACTTCATCGAGCGCGGCTACGGCTCGGACGAATGAGTCGTCCAGATCTTCTTGGGCGCCGGTCCAAATTTTCAGATCATAATTGAGGTTGACCTGGGACATCTCCACCGACTTTTTCAGCATATCCGTGAAATAAGAAACGGTCAAAAACAAAACGATGCTGATGACGAGAGAAAAGACGGTCGCCATGTATCTGCGCTTGTTGCGCTTTAAGTTTTTCAGGCCGATTTCGGCTTCTATGCCGAACAAAATCCGAACGAGCTTCGACGTTTTGACCGCTCTGCGCGTCAGCTTGATGTCGGCCGTCTGCCGGATCGCGTCAATGGCCGAAATTCGGGAAGCTCTGCGCGCCGGAAGATACGTGGAAATGAAGATCGTCAAAAGCGAAACCCCGCAAGCGGTCGCAACCGACATCGGCGTAACGGTGACTTGCAGAGTCTCGGTAATTCCAAACGCGCCCTGAATCATCTTATTGATGAACAGGAAGGTCACGCCGATTCCGGCAATCCCGCAGACGATTCCGAGCGGGATGCTGATCATGCCGATGACCGCCCCTTCAAAAAACACCGAATTCCGTTTCTGCCTCCGGGTCGCCCCGACGCTCGCCAGCATGCCGAGATGGCGCGATCTTTCCGATACCGAGATGGCAAACGCGTTATAGATGAGCGAGACGGAGCCGACCACGATGACGGCCATCAGCACGCCCGAGACGGAATAAAGCGTGCGCTTCAAGCCGCTGTTGTCCGTCACGCCGTAATAGCGGAGCAGCTCGCTGTTGAAGACGGGTTCGGCCATGCCCCACTGTTTCGCCAGCGCTTTCGCATGATCATGCAACGCATTGTTCACCTTGCGCAAAATGACCGATCCGTTGACGCGGTCTTCCGGTCCGAGCGATTTTTCATCCAAATAGGTGAGCGCCGTATAGCCCGGCGACCAGACCGGCTCCCAGGACGGAGTCTTGATTATCCCCACAACCGTGTAAGTTTTCCGCTCCGTATTCCTTAGTTCTTCGATCCGGTCGCCCTTTTCGTCGACAAACAAGGCGTCAGTCTGATTGAAACTTCCGTTCCGGCTCAAGTCCATGCCGGAGTCTTCCGGCAAGTACCGCTGTCCCACATCCAGCGTCAACGTATCGCCGATTTGGTAATCCACCCCGGCGTTTTTGGCGATGCTTTCGGAGACGGCCAGCTCATCTTCCGTCCGCGGCAGCCGCCCCTCGCTCAATTCCACGGGAAAGTAGCGGAAGCCCTCCGAATTGTACGCCTTGATGAACAGATACGGCTTATGGGGAGTCTTGCTGCCCGCAAGCTCCGCATACCCTTCGTCTCTGGAGACGATCAGCGTTCGGGTCGCCCTGTCCCGCCGGATCGCTTCCAACTGCTCTTTGCCTATGTTCCGGTACAGGACATGCCATTCGCCCGATTCCGCAATCGTCTGCCTCTTCAGCAGATCCAGAAACGACACGATGATCGTGGCCACCGCCATAATCATAGCCGCGGAAATGATGACGCCGATGATGGTCACGAGCGTTCTTCGCCTGTTGAGCTTCATATGCCGGACCGTCAGCTTGTTGACAATGTTCATGGACGAATCACCTCGTCCTTGGCAATCCGGCCGTCCTCGATCGAAATGACCCGGTCGGCCTGCAGCGCAATCCGCTCATCGTGGGTAATGACGATCAGCGTCTGGTTGTACGTTTTGTTGAACATTTTCAGCAAATCGACGATTTCTCTGGAGTTTTTGCTGTCCAGATTGCCGGTCGGCTCGTCCGCCAGCACGATGGAAGGGTTGTTGATCAGCGCCCGCCCGATCGAAACCCGCTGCTGCTGTCCGCCGGACAGCTGATTGGGCAGGTAGCCCAGCCGGTCCTGCAAATTTAACGTGTGCACGATGCTGTGGAAATGGTTCCGGTCCACCTTGTGCCCGTCGAGCAGCACCGGCAGCGTGATGTTTTCTTCCACCGTCAGCACCGGAATCAGGTTGTAGAACTGATAAATCAGGCCGATCTGCCTGCGCCTGAAAATCGCCAGCTGCGTTTCGTCCAGACGGTAAATGTCGGTGTTGTCGATCCACACTTTGCCGCTTGTCGGCCGGTCCACTCCGCCGATCAAATGCAACAGCGTCGATTTGCCCGAGCCCGACGGGCCGATGATCGCGACGAACTCCCCTTTTTTCACCGAGAAGGACACATCGTCCAGCGCTTTTACCGCCATTTCCCCTTTGCCGTAGATTTTCGACAGATGCTCTATCTTCAATATCTCCATCATCCCATCCCCTTATCGCAAACGTCGACAGAAGGCCCCGATTCGCCGAAGCCTTGATAGAGCCAGTATATCCGCCGAACGTGACAGTCAGGTGACTGCGAAAGTGACAATTTTGTCATATGGCTTGACAGGATGCAATTACGGCAAAAAAAGTTTTGCGGCAGCAGGCGCGATCGTCGGCCACTGCGCGTGACGGGTGTCCAGGCCTCAAACGATGCCTTTGTAAAATTTGATCCGGAACTCCGTGCCCTGGCCCGGGCTGCTCTTCACTTCGATCGTGCCGTACTGGCTCGTGACGATGCTGTGGGCCATCGCCAGCCCGATGCCGATGCTGCCTTCGCTCGCGTTTTTGCCTCTGTAGAACCGTTTGAAAATATGCGGCAAATCTTCTTTCGGTATGCCCGTCCCGCTGTCGGCGACGACGATTTCCGTGTACAGCGCATTTTCTCCATACGTGACCGCGATGGTGCCGCCTTCCGGCGTATGCTCTACGCAGTTTTTCAATATATTGATCAGCGCCTCGGCCGTCCAATGAAGATCCCCGGTGAATGCCGCCTCCGGATCCCCTTGAACGGTCAGTTTCTGCTCCTTGATGTCCATCGGGATGAGAACGGACTCCAACGCTTTGCGGACCAGCGTTTCCGCCTTCACCGGCTCGCGTTTGAAGCGAGCCGTTCCCGCATCGATTTTGGACAGCTTGAGCAGGGAAGAAATCAGCCAATCGAGCCGTTCCAGCTGAACGCGGATATTGTTCGTAAATTCCTTGCGCTTCTCCGCGGGCAGTCCGCTGTCGTCGAGCAGATCGACCATCACCATCATGGACGTGAGCGGGGTTTTGAGCTGGTGGGAGATGTCGGAAATCGCGTCCGTCAGCCGCAGCTTGTCGCGTTGGAGCTGCGAGCCCTGCTCGGACAGTTTGAGCGTCACTTTGTAGATTTCATTTTTCAAAATGCTGAGCTCGCCCTCCCGGTTGTCGCGCACATCCAGCGTATAATCGCCGCCCGAAATCCGGCGCAAATAGCCGGACAGTTTCTCCAGCTCGCGGTATCTCCAGCGCGTGAACCAGAAGAAGCAGAAGATGAGCAGGATGGCGGTGGCGGCGGTGATCAGGGCGGCCGCTAGCGAGACAAAAGCGGCGGCGAACGTCATGACCAAGGCGATGGCGCACAAGGCCGTTAAAAAATATTGGATTTCCCGGTTGCGCAGCACGTCATTCACCGGCCTTGTAGCCCAAACCGCGCACGGTTTTAATGATCGCCGGATGCTGGGGATCGTCTTCCAGCTTCTCCCGCAGCCTTTTGATATACACGGTCAGCGTATTGTCGTTCACGAAATCTCCCGCCACATCCCAAATTTGTTCCAAAAGTTGGCTCCGCGTCAGCACTTGTCCGACATGGCTGGCGAAAACAAGCAGCAGCCGGTATTCCAGAGCCGTCAGGGCGATTTCCCGCCCCCGCTTGTACACTTTGCCTTCGAGCGTATGAATGCGGACATCGCCGATGTCCACCACGTTTTTCGCCTGGGGCGGGTGTTGATGCTGATAGCGGCGCAGCACCGACTTCATCCGGGAGAGCAGCTCGCGGATACGGAACGGCTTCGTAATGTAATCGTCCGCGCCCATGTCGAGCCCCATGACCACGTTGACTTCTTCGTCGATGGCCGACAGGAAAATCACCGGCACATCGCTCCGCCGCTTGACCAGCTGGCACAGCTCATAGCCGCTCCCGTCCGGCAGGGACAAGTCGAAGATGCACAAGGAAAACCGCTCCAGCCCGGCTTCGATCTCCTCTTTCGCCGAAGCCGCGTCATAACAGAGCGTGACGGTATACTGCTCCTGCTCCAGCGAATATTTGAGTCCGGACGCGATGGTCCGGTCGTCTTCAACGAGCAAAATGTTCATCTTCGGATCCTTCCTATCTGCAAAAAGCGCTGTTCTCCACCCATTACATCATATTTCAATAGACGTTGCAAAACGGAAAGGGACCCGCAAGCCGCAAAAAAAGTGTTTCGTTACAGATTGACCGGGAACGGCATCGATCCGGGTTAGGACGGCGTCACAATTACGGCCTGGACAGGCAAGAAGCCGGCCAAAGGCACATCGGGACCGGCATCCCGGCCGATATGCTGTATTTTTACCGTATATCTGGCCAACAGAGCCTCCGGAGGAAGCCCATGTGCTGCTTTTTTCACGCACATCAAGCTCATACGCCTCCCTAACGGCCGCTTGTGCTGCATTTTTCACGTACATCAGGCCCACACGTCGCCCTAACGGCCTCATGTGCTGCATTTTTCGCGTACATCGGGCCCATACGCCGCCCTAACGGCTGCTTGTGCTGCATTTTTCACGCACAATCAGGCCCACACGCCCGCTCAAACAGCCGCATGTGCTGCATTTTTCACGCACATCAGGCCCATACGCTGTCCTAACGGCCGCATGTGCTGCATTTTTCACGCACATCAGGCCCACACGCCAGCCCTAACGGCCGCATGTGCTGCATTTTTCACGTACATCGGGCCCACACGCCCGCTCAAACAGCTGCTTGTGCTGCATTTTTCACGTACATCGGGCCCATACGCCGCCCTAACGGCCTCATGTGCTGCATTTTTCGCGTACATCGGGCCCACACGCCAGCCCAAACGGCCGCATGTGCTGCATTTTTCACGCACATCAAGCTCATACGCTGGCCAAGCGGCTGCATGTGCTGCATTTTTCACGTACATCAGGCTCATACGCTGCCCAAACGGCTGCATGTGCTGCATCTTTCACGCACAATCAGGCCCACACGCCCGCTCAAACGGCCGCATGTGCCGCATTTTTCACGTACATCGGGCCCATACGCCGCCCTAACGGCTGCATGTGCTGCATTTTTCGCGTACATCGGGCCCATACGCTGCCCTAACGGCCGCTTGTGCTGCATTTTTCACGTACATCGGGCCCATACGCTGCCCAAACGGCCGCATGTTGCATATCGGGTCAAACGATCCATACTTTCTCCGGAAATGTTCAAATTTTGTTCATAAAAAACGAGCTTATTCACACAAATGTCATTGACACTTCAAGATTCCGCCATGAGTGGCATGAAAAACAGCCGTCCGTTTCCATTATACTGAGGGTAAGAAAACGGCAGGGAACCGCTTGCCATGGGAGCCGCCGACGCCGGTATGAACGGCTCGCCGGAAATCCACGTTTGCGGGATCTGGCCGTACCTAGGTGAATGGCTCGTCAGAAATCCCGTTTGCGGGATCTGGCTGCGCCAATGTAAATGGTTCGCCAGCAATCCCGTTTGCGGAACTGCCAGCGCCGGAATGAACGGCTTGCCGGGAAATCCACGTTAACGGGGGATGGACGCGCCAAGGTGAACGGCTGCCAAGATGAACGGCTCTTCGCCCCAACAACACAGAAAGGCCGGCGGCGTGAACGCAAACGTCAACCGGTGCGGATCTCGCACTCCCCCCGAAAATGCGGAGCCGATGCCGTTTGTGCACCACACATGTGATAAATTTCACAAATTATTCACGCAACCTTCAAACCTTCTTCACAAATGGTGAGCTAAAACAAGAACCGCTGCAACGATGAACAGAAAGAAGGGATAACACGATGGATGTATTGGATCTCGCGCGTCTCCAGTTTGCTTTGACCACGATTTTTCACTTCATTTTCGTGCCGATCTCGATCGGGCTGTCGTTCCTGGTCGCGATCATGGAAACGTTGTACGTCGTCAAGAAAAACGAGCTGTATAAACGAATGGCCAAGTTCTGGGGAACGTTTCTGCTCATCAACTTTGCCGTGGGCATCGTGACGGGCATTCTGCAGGAATTCCAGTTCGGCATGAACTGGTCGGAATTTTCCCGCTTTGTGGGCGACATTTTCGGGGCGCCGCTGGCGATCGAGGCGCTGCTCGCCTTTTTCCTCGAATCGGCTTTTATCGGGCTATGGGTGTTCGGCTGGAACCGGCTGTCCCCGAAAGTTCATCTGGCCTGCATCTGGTTGGTGTCCGCCGGCACGATGATTTCCGCTCTCTGGATTTTGGCGGCAAACTCTTTCATGCAGAGACCTGTAGGCTACACGATCAACAACGGGCGGGCGGAAATGACCGACTTCATGGCGCTATTGACGAACGGCCAACTGCTGTGGGAGTTCCCGCACACGATTTCGGCGGCCATCGCCACGGGCGCCTTCCTGGTGGCCGGGATCAGCGCATGGAGTCTGCTGAGGAAGCGGGAGACGGAATTTTTTCGCTCTTCGTTCAAACTGTCAATTATTGTGGCGCTGATCGCTTCGGTAGCTATCGCCGAGTTCGGGCATAAGCAGGCGCAGTACTTGATGGACACCCAGCCGATGAAAATGGCCGCTTCCGAAGGGCTGTGGGAAACGAGCGGCGACCCGGCGCCGTGGACGGTCTTCGCGATCATCGATCCGGAAAACAGGGAAAACCGGTTTGAAATCAAAATTCCGTATCTGCTCAGTTTCCTGTCGTACAGCAAGTTTTCGGGGGCCGTTCCGGGCATGAACGAACTGCAGGCGGAATATGAAAAAACTTATGGTCCGGGCGACTACATTCCGCCGGTGCGCACGACCTTCTGGAGCTTCCGGATTATGGTCGCCTGCGGCACCGCCATGATTCTGCTCGGCTTGTACGGTTCGTTTCTGGCGCTGCGCAAGAAATGGGACAAGATGGGCGGCTGGTTTCTGCGCGCCATGGTCGCCGCCATCTTCCTGCCTTTTGTCGCCAACACGGCGGGCTGGATTATGACCGAGATCGGCCGCCAGCCGTGGACGGTATTCGGCCTGCTGACGGTCGAAGATTCCGTATCGCCGGGCGTCACCGCGGGGGAAATCTGGTTTTCCCTGATTTCGTTCACGACGATGTATCTCATTCTGCTCTTTGTGCTGATCTTCCTGTTCATCCGAACGGCGCGCCGGGGTCCGGAACGCGAAAGGGAACGGGAGCAGCAGGATCCGGCGTTTGATCCTTACGCGCTTGAAGGAGGCGATTCGGTTGCCGCTCAATGATCTTTGGTTTTTGCTGATTTCCGTGTTGTTTACCGGTTTTTTCTTTCTCGAAGGCTTCGATTTCGGAGTCGGCATGGCGACGCGTTTTCTCGCCCGGGGGGATACGCAGCGCCGGGTGCTGATCAATACGATCGGTCCGTTCTGGGATGCCAACGAGGTATGGCTGATCACCGCGGCGGGCGCCATGTTTGCCGCGTTCCCGCACTGGTATTCGACTCTGTTCAGCGGATATTACATGCTGCTGACCTTGATCTTGCTGTCGCTGATTGCCCGCGGGGTCGCGTTCGAGTTCCGCGGCAAGGCGGAGGGCCGCTTATGGCGGAAAACGTGGGACGCCGCGATTTTTACCGGCAGCGCCGCTCCCCCGTTTTTGTTCGGGATCATGTTTTTCAGCCTGATTCAAGGGATGCCGATTGGACACAATATGGAAATGACGGCCGGTTTCGGCGATGTGGTGAACGGTTATTCGCTGTGGGGCGGTTTGACCGTAACAAGCCTTTGTCTCCTGCACGGCCTGACCTTCATCTCGCTTAAAACGACCGGAGAACTGCGGAACCGGTCGCGGCGCATGGCGCTGAGGCTGCTCCCGGCGGCAGCGGCTCTGCTCGCTGTGCTGGCGGTGTGGACCGGGTTTGCGACCGATCTGTTCGAGCAGCGGAAAGGGTGGATGACGGCCGCCGTGATCCTCGGGGGGTTGGCCGCCGGTCTGACCGGATATTTTCTGAAACGACAGAAAGAAGGGTGGGCGTTCGGCATGACGGGCACGTTAATCGTCCTGATGTTGGCATCGGTGTTCATCGGCCTTTTTCCGCGAGTCATGATCAGCTCGATCGACAGCGCCTTTGACCTGACGGTGGCCAATGCCGCTTCCAGCCCGTACACGCTCAAGTCGATGACGATTGTGGCGGCGGTGCTGCTGCCCTTTGTACTCGCTTATCAAGGGTGGAGCTACTATGTGTTCCGAAAACGCGTAAGCGACAGCGATCATTTGGAGTACTAATGGACAGAGCGTTATTCAAACTCCAAGGCGTCCGTCCGGTTCTTCTGGCGCTCAGTCTGCTGTCGCTGCTGCAGGGCGCGGCCATCATCGGGCAAGCGCTGTGGCTGGCCGAATCGATCGCGCTGCTCTTTCACGGCCGGCCTGTGGGGCAAGCGGTTCAGCCGCTCGTTTTGTTCGCGGCCGCCTATGCCGCGCGCCATACCTTCGCCTGGCTGGCGCGTCTTGTTGCCGGACGGTTTGCGGAACAAACCGGCGAGCGGCTCCGGCGGCGGCTGCTTAAGCGCCTGTTCGAGCGCGGCCCGGGATACGCCGCCCAAACCGGCAGCGGCCGGTTAGTCACGCTGGCGCTGGACGGTGCGGACCGCTTCCGGACGTATCTGGAACTCGCGGTTTCGCGCATGCTGGACATGATGCTGATCACCTCCACACTCCTGGCCGCCGTCTACTCCCTCGATCCGGCTTCCGGTTTGATTCTGACTGTTACCATGCCGGTGCTGATCGGGTTCTTCATTCTGCTCGGGATGGCCGCCCGCAAGACGGCCGACAGGCAGTGGCGCTCCTATCAGGTGCTGTCACATCATTTTACCGACACGCTGCGCGGCCTGGCGACGCTCAAACTGCTCGGACGAAGCCGGGCGTACGCCGCGACGGTCGAACGGGTGAGCGACCGGTACCGGTCGGCGACGATGCGCACGCTGCGGGTCGCTTTTCTCTCCTCGTTCGCGCTTGATTTTTTCAGCACCTTGTCGGTCGCGTTCGTGGCCGTCGGCCTCGGCCTGCGGCTGATCAACGGCGGCGTTGGCCTGGAAACCGCCCTCGCCGTGCTGCTTTTGGCGCCGGAGTATTTTCTGCCCGTACGGATGCTCGGCGCCGACTATCACGCTTCGCTTGACGGGAAGGAAGCATGGGCCGCGATCCGCCGCGTCATCGAAGCGGATGAGCGCGATGAGGAGGGGCGCGGCGCGGGTGGAAGCAGCGGGGGCGAGCGTGCTATGGGCGGACGTGACGCAGATGTGTCCGGCGTGAACCGGTTCGACGAGGACGGGCGCAGTGCGGATGGACACGGCGCTAACGGGCACGACAGGATCAGATGCGGCGTGGATGGGCGCAACGCAGATGTGTCCGGCGTGAACCGATTTGGTGTGAACGAGCGTGGCGAGGACGATGTAGATGGGTGTGGTCCAGGTGAATTTGAGGCAGGCGGTCGCAGCACGGACAGACGCGGCAGCCGTGCGGACAGTGACGCTGCGGGACTGCTTCCGCCATTCGGCGGCAAAAGCGGCGGGAGCGGCAAAGGCGATAGGGAAACCGCCGCAGAACAAAAACGTCGATTCGCCGGAACGGCAGACCTACTTACATTTCCAGAAAATAGCGTATCCGCGATTGAACTGCTGAATGTGGAAGTTGCCGGAGATGAGGGCATTCCCCGGCTGTCCGGCATCACTGCCTCCATCGGGCGCGAGATCCGCAAAGTCGGCATCGTCGGGATGAGCGGCGCCGGGAAAACTACGATGCTCCATCTGCTCGGCGGCTTCCTGACGCCGTCATCGGGCGTCATTCAATTGGACGGATGTCCGCTTGCGGGGGAAACGAAGCGAAAATGGCAGCGGCAGCTGGCCTTTATTCCGCAGCATCCGTACCTGTTCAGCGGAACGCTTGCGGACAATGTCCGTTTCTACGAGCCGGACGCGTCCGAAGAGCGGGTCATGGAAGCGCTGGACGCGGTCGGACTCGGCGATCTGGTCCGGCAGCTGCCTAACGGGATTTACGAACGAATCGGCGAAGGAGGAAGAGCGCTCAGCGGCGGTCAGGCGCAGCGGGTGGCGCTCGCGCGGGCGCTTGCGGGACAACGTTCGGTGCTGCTCCTCGATGAGCCGACCGCGCACCTGGATATTGAAACCGAACTGGAACTGAAACATACCCTGCTGTCGGTATTCGGCGACCGGCGCGTTTTTCTCGCCACTCACCGGCTGCATTGGATGAAAGAGATGGACTGGATTTGGTTGCTGAAAGACGGGCGACTGGCGGAAGCCGGCACGCATGAACAGCTGACAGCGCGCAGCGGCATTTACAGCGAACTGCTGGCGGCAGCCGCGGGAGGGGGAAGCAAACGTTGAAAAGACGAGCAAACAAACAAAACAAAGGATGGATAATGCCGCCTATCAAGCAGCAGCTCTGGCGTTTTGCCGCGGCCGCCTTCACCGGCACGCTGGCCGTCTCTTGCGCCGGCGCGCTGCTGTTCACTTCCGGCTATCTCATCTCCCGTTCCTCCCTGCAGCCGGAAAACGTGCTGATGGTCTATGTGCCCATCGTGCTCGTCCGGGCCTTCGGTTTCGGCAAAGCGGCCATCCAGTACGCCGAACGGCTGATCAGCCACGATACCGTGCTGCGAATCCTCTCCCGCATGCGCATCCGGCTTTACCGGATTCTCGAACTGCAAGCGCTCCATTTGCGGTCCCGTTTTCGCACGGGGGATCTGCTCGGCTTGCTGGCCGAAGACATCGAAAAGCTGCAGCACGTGTATCTCCGCCTCGTCCTTCCGGCGGTCACGGCCGTGCTCCTTTACGCCGCGGGCATCGCGGCGCTCGGGCGCATGGACGGCACGTTCGCGCTGCTGATGGCGCTGTACTGCGGCTTCCTCCTGTTCGCGCTGCCGGTCTTCGCGCTATTTGTCTCGCGCAAGTGGCGCAAGCGTTATATGATGGAACGCAGTATGGCTTATCAGGAGCTGACCGACGCCGTCTTCGGCATGAGCGACTGGCTGCTCAGCGGCAGGTCCGGCCAATTTCTGGCCGATTTCCACGAGCGCCAGAAGTCGATGGCGGAGGCGGAGAAGCGAATGCGCCGCGCGGAGTGGCGGCTGCAGTGGCTGTCCCAGTGCGCGGTCTCGGGCGCCGTCATTTTGTTGGCGCTCTGGGCAGGCCGCCGGAGCTTAAACGGCGCGATGGAAGCGGAATGGATCGCCGCTTTCGCGCTGGTTGCGTTTCCTTTGCTGGATGCGCTTGTGCGGGCGGGCGAAGCCGTCATCCGAACCCCGGATTACCGGGGATCGTTGGAACGGCTTGAGCAAGTCGAAGCTGCCGGCATCCGGCACATCCGGCAAATCCGGCCGTCCGCGCCGCCGGAAACCGCAGGTGCGCCAACCGCCAATGCGTCCACCGCCGATGCGCCTGCGGACAAAACGATCCATCCACTCGAGAACGTTCCGGATCTGCTGCTTGACCGCGTCAGCTTCCGGTACCCGGGATCGGAGGAATGGAGCCTGCGGGACGTGACTCTGCGTGTGCCGAAAGGCAGCGCCGTCGCTGTCATCGGACGCAGCGGAGCCGGCAAAACGACCCTGCTTCACCTGATTCAAGGGGAGCTTGTGCCCGTAAGCGGCACGGTCACGCTGAACGGCGTGCCCGTCCGCGAGGCCGCCGGCGAAGCGTCCCGCTTGTTTGCCGTCCTGAACCAGCAGCCTTATCTGTTCGATACGACGATCTCCAATAATATCCGGCTGGGACGTCCCGGCGCCGCAGACGAAGAAGTGCGTGAAGCCGCCGAACGGGCGGGACTCGGGCGGCTCATTTCCTCCCTGCCGGACGGGCTTGAGACGCGGGTTCGGGAAGCCGGAGACCGCTTCTCCGGCGGCGAACGGCAGCGGATCGCCCTGGCCCGCATTTTGCTGCAAAATTGCCCCATCGTCCTGCTCGACGAACCGACGGTCGGCCTTGACCCTGTCACCGAACGGGAACTGATGGATACGATCTTTGAGACGCTCCAGGGCCGCACTCTGATCTGGATTACCCATCACTTGAGCGGGATGGAACGGATGGATCAAATCGTCTTCATGGACCGCGGCCGGATTGCGATGCAGGGAACCCATGAACAACTGCTAAAAAACAGCGAACGTTACCGGCAGCTCTATGCGCTCGACCGTCCGCGGCTTCATTGAGCTGCGCTTCTCTTCCTCTTCAGGACGGCGAAGCCCGGCCCCGCCGGAACGTATCCGGCCAGATCAGACCGGAACTTGTGTTCTGACTATGCACTCTTCTCAGGTTGGTCTTGAAACACGAAATACGTGTGGTATGTTAATGATAACAAACGTATGTTCGGAGGAAAGGATCATGGCTAATGCAGAATCCATGTCCCTGATTGAATTTCAAAAGCAATTCGGCACGGAAGAAGATTGCGCACAATACCTGATGTATAAACGGTGGAAAGACGGATTTTCATGTCCGAAATGCAACCACCACGAGTACTATTACATCAAGACTCGCCAATTGTTTGAATGTCAGAAATGTCACCGCCGGAATATAATTGACCCAGGAGCGCCGAAAAGAAAATGACCCACCCCTGTAGAATATTCTCCCTTCGAAGATACGGCTAATAGCTTCAGAGGGGAGACATATGCTAAGGAGTGGGACTGTGATCAGCTTACACGAACTTTACGCCACTGGCAAGAGCATCCGGGAGATTGCCCGCATCACGGGACATGCGCGCAATACCGTACGCAAATACCTGCGCTCCAACGGCATTCCCGAACCGCGTTACGGGCAAAAGAGAGGATCCAAACTCGATCCTTTCAAGCCTCTCATCGACCAATTCATGGCTCAGGGAATCTTCAACTGCGAGGTGCTGCTGCATCTGCTCAGAGATCAGGGCTATACCGGCGGCATTACCCTCATCAAGGACTATGTGAAACCGCACCGGCCGCCGAGGAAGATTCCTGCCGTGCAGCGATACGAAACAAAACCGGGGTACCAGGCGCAAGTGGACTGGAAGATCTGCGAATACGTCGATTTGAACGGGGAAGTGCGCAAGATTCCGGTGTTCGCGATGGTGTTGGGGTATTCCCGGATGATGTACATCGAGTTTGCCAAACGGTGCGACATCCACAGTTTCTTGCGCTGCCTGATCCATGCGCTCGAATATTTCGGCGGTGTTCCGAAGACGATGCTGACAGACCAGATGAAAACGGTCATCCTCGGCATTGGCGATGACCGAAAGCCCCGATGGCATCCGCTGTTTGAGGATTTCGCCGCAACGGTTGGCATGGTTCCGAAAGTCTGCCGCGTCCGGCGGCCGCAAACGAAGGGCAAGGTGGAACGGGCGGTCCAATTCATTGAGCAGAATTTCATGGCGGGCCGACGGTTTACGGATGTGGAGGACCTGAATCGTCAGGCAAGGCAGTGGTGTGACGAGCAAAACCGGCGCATCCACGGAACGACCGGGGAAAGACCCATTGAGCGTTTGGCGCAGGAGAAGCTCGGGGTGCTCCCGCCAGCGGATCGTCTGGCCAAATACCGGTTTGAGGTGCGAAAAGTCAGCCGGGACGGATTTGTGAGCTATGACGGCGTACGCTATGGCGTTCCCTGGAAGTACAGCGGGCGGGACGTGAAGGTACGGGACATCAATGGATTCATCGAGATCTACCGGGAACAAGAGCTCATTGCCCAGCACAAGAAACAGCATCGATCACGGACGCTGGTGATGTGTGAACACCAATACGCGAACCTCAGCACGGCCCAGGGGTATGCATACCCGAAGCCGCAGGGCATCCGGATTCCGGTGCAGGACGTGGAAGTGCGATCGCTGGATGTGTATGAGCGGCTGATGGAGGTGGGAACATGATCGAGCTGGAGCAAGCTCGCCACCATTTGGAAGAGCTCGGATTGGGACAAGCCGCCCAATCGTTGGATGCGATCCTCGAAGCTGCAAGTCGCAGCCAGAGCACCTATCTGTCGTTCCTGAATGAGCTGCTGGAGGCAGAGCTTCAGGAGCGTCAGCGCCGAAACGTCGAGGTGCGCATGAAACTGGCGCATCTTCCGTACCGGCGCACCTTGCAGGAGTTCGACTTCTCCTTTCAGCCGGGCATAGACGAACGGCTCATCCGGGAACTTGCAGGACTCACGTTCATCGGCAGGCAGGAAAACGTGCTGTTTTTGGGTCCACCCGGCGTAGGCAAGACCCATTTGGCGATTGCCCTCGCCATGGAGGCCATTGGACAAGGATTGCCGGTGTATTTCGTTTCGCTTGCCCAGCTTGTCAACGATTTGCGAAAGGCCTATGAGGAGAATCGTTTGGACAAGCGGATGCGCGTGTATCTGAGGCCGCGCTTGCTCATTGTGGATGAAGTGGGGTATCTGCCCCTGGATCCGCTTGCGGCGAACCTGTTTTTCCAGTTGGTTTCGGCCCGCTATGAGAAGGGGAGCATGATCCTGACGAGCAACAAGAGCTTTGGGGAATGGGGCGAACTGATGGGTGATCCTGTTCTGGCGACAGCGGTGCTGGATCGGCTACTGCATCACTGCCATGTCGTCAACATTCGCGGGAACAGCTACCGCCTCAAGGACAAAGTAAAAACCGGAATCTATTCGACACCAGGCACACAGGTGGGTCAATTTTATTCCGGCGCTGGTGGGTCAAATGAATTCCGGCGTTGACAATGTCCGCCGTTTCGAACTCTGGCGGCAACACGTTCGATATTGAGCCGAACATCATTTAGACCCACATAAAACATCATCACTTCAAAGCCGTTCGCCTTGGCTTCCCGTATCAGTCGTATCGCATTACCGCCGGCCAAAGTCGTTTCTACAGAAAAATCGCGTTTATGATGGATACAATCTCTCGCGAGTTTAATCGCTTCTTTGCCTGCGGATACTTTGCGGCGATCCGGATGGTCAGAATCAATGCTCCGAGCTAAAGCGTCGGGATCTATATTGATACTGATACCAAGCCTGTCCACTATTAAATTGCGAATGGTGCTTTTGCCGCTGCCGTTATTGCCGGCGAATACAACCATCACTGTGGAGTACTCATTCATGATGAACCCCAGGATTGTCGATTGGCTCGATCACACCGTTTGCATATTCTTTGACAATCTGGCCTTTTTCCGTTTGATAGACAATATAAGTTCCGTTCGCTTTTGCATCCAGTTTCGCGCGATCGCCCGTAAGTTTGATCAGTTTTTGCAAATCTTGAATACGATCCATCATAGGTCACCATCCAACCCGACTTAATCTTGCCATTATTATAACATACTCGTTTCAGATCAAAATTACAGGCCTCGCATACCAGTTTGTCCACCCACTCACAAAAATCAAGCTATGCTCAAACCGCGTTACTTCTTATTCCCATAAAGTTCAAAAACGAATCTTCCCCAGCTCCTCCCGGAAAGCCGGTCTTCGCGGAAATTTGGTTAACAATTTTTGTGTGACGGTGAACGCTTCTTTCTGCCCGCCAACCTGTTGAAGCATTCGAATGATCCGGCAAACATCGGCGTAATCTCGCCTGTCCCTGGATTGATCCGCCCGGAATTCGATATAGGCCACGAAAAGCGCCTTCACCTCCTCCGGGTAATGCGGAAGCAATTGCTCATAGAACGATTCAATTCGGTAAGGTGCCTTGCGGACATGTTCCAAAAGCCGTGCGAACATCTCCTCTTCCACCAGGATTTGGGTATACGTATGCTCTCCCCTCGGGCTCTGCTCTAATTGATCTAACATATCTTGCAAATACAAAGTCCATTCTCCCTCATCGGAAAATGTATCCTTCACAGAGCGATAATACGCATACTCTCCGTTCACAATCAGCTCCATCCCGAGTTTCCGCTGCTGTTCGACTTGTCCTGTGCGATGGTATGCCTCATACCGATATTTCTTCCAGCGATAGACGAGCCCCGGCAGCCCCTGATCTTGGGCTTCCCCGGCCTCCGCCAATCGGATCGCTTCCTCGGTATCGCCTTGCTCAAGCGCCGCTCGAATCGCAATCTCCCGAATTTCCGGGAAATGCAGATGTTTATACAAATAAGCTTTCGCCTGTTCTTCACCTGAACGTTCCAAAATTTGACCATATCGGAGCACAGTTACCCGCTCGTCTGTGTAATCCCGCGACCAATTGCTTCCGGACGTATGACCCAGGAGCGAATCCGCCGCATCATCCCATTGATGTTGCATCTGTTCCGACTCGATCAGCGCGCCCGCCGCCTCGAGGAGCGCGAGCTGCCAATCCGACCACCCACCGTAATAAGGCTGGTGTGTCTCCTCCAACAACCGGCGGAAAATCTTCAAGCGTTCTTCCGCCGGAATATGATGGTGATCCTGAACCAGCTTGAAGATCGATTCCAGACAGCTTTCGATCACGATCCCGACTCCACCGTCCGAATCGTCGGCGGACTGCAATAATTCAATCATCTCTTCGATGATGCAAAACAGAATCGCCAGCCCGTGCAACCATTCCTCTTCATCGAAGGCGGAGAGAGCCTTTTCAGCGACGATCTCCGCACCTTCCACCGCGCGGCTTACGTTCCGCCAAGACACAAAGCCATGATCATCCGAATATGTGTCAATGTAGGATCGAATCAACCGTCGGCAGGCGTCCAACTCCTGATCCGCGCCCCTTTTCGACAAGTGAATTCTAATGCGCTCTTCCGCGGTATATGAATCCGATGCAATCGAGAGCAGCAATTCGATTAATTTCTCCTTGCTCTCTGCTTCCAACAGTTGCCGGAGAGACGGTTCCGGTGAAGATGCCCCGACTGCTTCTCTATTCTTAAGCTCGAGGAATACGGCGACTTGATGCTTGCAGACCGGGCCGAAATCGTACGGACAATCGCATTCTGATTCCATAATGTTTCCCTCGTCGTCCAGCTCTACGTAGACCTCATAATCTTCGTTCCCGCGCACAACCGAAGTGTACTTTCTTTCGGCAAACGATTTCAAGGAAATCACCCGGCCTTTGGACGCGTATTCCTTTCCTCTGTGTACAACTGCAGGATCTATGTACCTGGCAAAATCGGATAAATTCATGAGGACCGCTCCCTTTGGACGCTTCTTTCCATCTTGGAATTCCAATAGTCGATAAACGTCTGATAAGATCGCACCGTGGTAAAGAAGGGAATATGTTGGTCTGCCGCAGCGTCGACATATTCATCTTTTAGAAATGGTGACAGCGACACAGGTCGTATATCGGTTGCCATTTGGAAAATAATCCTGCTCATTTGTTGCTTTTATGCTTAAGGATGTATGTTTTAGCCAAGTGGTTTAGATGGCCAACAGCAATTGAATTGGGATCACTCGGGTTATGCTTCTTCTGCATGGCACGTTCAAATTCATCAATCATCTTTGCAAAATCGCATACATTCTGCTCAAGACCAAATAAGCGTTTCATGTCTCGATAGTGTCGAAAAAAGACTGCTTTAGCTTGATCATTGGGATAACCTAATTGTTGAAGTTCCGAAATGACCGCTTGAGCATACAGCTTAATCATCGTCTGTCTTGAAGAACGTTTCACCGGTATCCCCTGCCCAATCATTTCTTTATTACTCGAGAATCAACTTCACTTCAATGGATTCCAACCAATCAGAAACACGTTTGCGGTTCTGCTCTTCAACAAACTGGTAATACCGCTCTAACTGCTCGCTGTCGGAAGATAACGCATCCTTGAATCTTCGGAATATTTTCTTGCCGCCGCTCAATATGTGCATCAAAGTGGATTGCAGCTTTTTATCTTCAACCGTTTCCGCAAAATCAACCATGTCGGTATATCCTTCATCCGACTCCCGTTTCGGTAACCGAAAATAAATTTCATTAAAAATTCTCGTCTTGCTCCAACAGCCCCGCGGACTCCGATTTGTGATCGGTCCGCTTCTTATTCTTCCCGCCGCGCATAAAGCCCCTCACCTAAATCCATCGTATTTGAGCGTGCAGTTCAGCCAAATTGTCATGAAAACCCCAGCCGATCCCTTCTGTTTTCGAAACAACAGCTTCGAGACGTTCCTCGAATTCATCAAACAACTCGGCCGTTTCATCTTCATTTACTTGATCAATGATATCGGCATACATGGACACCATGCTGTTGTAGAAGCGTTCATCAATATCCCCGTAGCATAGGGTGAAATCGACTCCATTTTCAACGTAGACCAGCTTCAATTCCAGGGCGTACCTGGCATTTCCAGTCAATCTCTCGAATTCCGAAATCGCATGTTTCGCATCCTGAAGTCTCAGCTTGCCAAATCCCCGCTCAGGGAAAAACTCTTTCTCAACCTTCTTGCAATACTCTTGAAAGAGAGACTCTACTGCTTCATCGCCCAGTATTCTTACAGCAAGAAACTTCTCCATATCTTTGCTGGCGCCATAACAAGCCTTCACCAAATCGATAAGCTGGTCGCTATTTAGCTGCTTCAGATGCTTATTCAGAGCAGACTTCGTCAGCTTCACAGGCTTTTTCCCTACCGGCCGCTTAACCAGAGACTTGGGGATCAGCTTGTCCTTCTGCCGCTCAAGTTCCTGATTCACTTCTTCGCAGGAAAAATGTTCGGGATCATATCCTTCGCGAACCCAGCCGATAAAATGATCCCGCTCCGGATGATTGGGAGTGAGCAACACTTCCATCATATGCTGATGCCCCCACACGCCTCCCACATCTTCCTGCGGACAGCCGCGGGCACCATCTAGACACAAGGGTGCCGGGTCGGATGTCGATGCGTCGATTTTGATCAACGTAACCGTGTGCTGCCAATCATCTCCAAAATCATAGACGTATGTAAAAACGGAGTTTTCCTCTTGAACATGCTTCTGAACGGTTTCTCTTCGTGCATTTAGCATCTCACGGTCTTCCAAATCCGCGAATGTCGGATCAGGAAGCCCGATCACCTTCTCGTTCACATGAAACTCGTACAAATGATAATTTTCCCATCCCATGACCGCTTGGATGATTTTGTGAAGCTGATGAAACGTCACATCGGGATGAAAATGAAACTCCCGCCAAATCTTCGGGGCAATCTCATTCAGTTCGATTCTGCATCGATAAACCATGATCGTCGTTCTCCTTTTAAGTATTCCTAGTATATAAATAAACCCACTGTGTCCTGATTGGAACTACAATGGGTAGGCAACTTGGATTCATTCCCATTCTTCTTCGCGCATCCTTTTGATTTCATCGATCAAATGCGCAGCTTGTTCCGGAGTTAAAACTCCAGCCGATTCAAGGATATCGTCAATGCCGCAATCGTCCTCGGACAAATGCCGGTCCGGCTTATTTGGCACGGGCATAGTCAACTGTTCTCCTCCCAATTGTACAATCTGAACTACACGCGACAATCCAACATAAGTGCCGTTTTCCTCTGTATAAGCTTTGCCTATAATGGGATTGGTGAGTACAGCTTCTGTTTCAAGAATCAATTGAGAAATGAAATCAAAAGTTTCCTCGGGGGAAAATCGCTCACTGCGAAACTGGGAGAGCTTAGATCTGACTGCCGGAGGCCATAAAATTACTCGGTTCATGATCGAAAATCCTCTGGAGATAAGGATTTCAGTAATTCCGATGTGCTCATAGCTTTACCAAGCTTGAATTCTCTCCTGCTTTGTTCAATCATGGCCTTCAATTCCGGATTCGCCTCGACGTCAGCTTGAATGGACCGCTGCTCTTCCTCTTGCAAGACGAGAGTGAATTTTCCTTTTCCTGGAATATGAAATTGAAACACAGAGTTTTCGCGGCTCATATTCGATATGTTCTCCATCAACTCTTCCGGTGAATTGACCTTTTCCATTCGATGTCACCCCTTTTCATAAGCTTTTCCGCTCTTTTATCACTAGTATAACATACACCGCTACGAATCTTACAGAAGCAGAAATCCGGCCCTGCCGAACCGGCTTATCGCCCCATATAGCTCGTCCACCCTCACCGCACAAACCGCCCGCTGCACACAAAACGCGCCGTTTCCTGACATAGGTTCGCGTTCACAACGACTTGACGTTATACGCCACCGGTCCGTTCCGGCATACCCGCGGCAAAAGCCGAAAAGGCCGGCCGGATATTCCGGCCGGCCCGGCAACGCCGATGCCTGAAGTCCCAATCAGCCCCGCTTCTTGCGCGTCATGACGTCGAAGATGACCGCCAGCGCGAGCACGCCGCCGCGGATCATGTACTGGTAGGAGATACCGACGCCCAGCAGGTTCATGCCGCTCGACAGCGAGGCCATGACGATCGCGCCGATGATGGACCCGGTCACCTTGCCGACGCCGCCGGCCGCCGATACGCCGCCGACATAAGCCGCCGCGATGGCGTCGAGCTCGAACAGCGTGCCGGCCGTCGGCGAAGCCGACTGGAGACGGGACGTGAACAGAATGCCCGACAGGGCGGAGAGCATCCCCATCGAACCGAACACGACATAGGTGATCTTCTTCACGTTGATCCCGCTCAAGTGCGCGGCTTCCGGATTGCTGCCCACGGCGTAGATATGCCGTCCGAGCACCGTCTTGTTCGTCAGGAAGTGATAGGCGATGACGACCAGCAGCATGATGACGACCGTCCAGGAAATGCCGTTGTACCCGGCGAGAATCCACGTGATGTAGGCGATGATCGCCGACACGAACACAAGCTTCAGGACGAAAATGCTCCCGGACACGACTTCGAAGTTGTACTTGATCTTGTTGCGCCGGTTGCGAATCTCGGACAGAATGTACAGGAAGATCGCGACGGCGCCGATCACGAGCGCCGACAGGCTGAGGCCGCCCACCTGGGTGATCGCCGGGACATAGCCGTTGCCGATCGCGTTGAACCAGTCGTCCCGCACGTTGATCGTGCCGGTCTTCTCCGTCACGCGCAGCAGCGCCCCGCGGAAAATGAGCATCCCCGCCAGCGTCGCCACGAATGCCGGAATGCCGACCGATGCGACGAGGAAGCCGTTGATCAGACCGGCGATGATGCCGATCAGCAGAATGATCGGAATCGTCAGATATACCGGAAGCCCGAACTGGGACAGCAGAATCGCCGCGATCGCCCCCATGAAGCCGGCCGCGTAGCCGACCGACAGGTCGATGTGCCGGATGACGATGACGAGCGTCATGCCGACGGCGAGCACCGCGATATATCCCGTGGCGTCCAGCAGGTTGCTGATGTTCCGGGACGACATGAACAGTCCGTCCGTCAAGATCGAGAAGATGAGCATGATCACGAAGAGGGCGATGTACATGCCGTATTCCCGGACGTTCACTTTGAGCAGCGACAGCATCTCCTGGAAAAACCCGCCGCCCCGCGCGACGGTCCGGCTGTCGTTCACTTGAAGGTTCATACAGGCTCCTCCTATAATGTTGCGAATTGCATGATTTTCTCCTGATCGGCCTCTTCAATCGCGAGCTCGCCGGTGATTCTGCCCTCCGCCATGACATACACGCGATCGCTCATCCCGAGCACTTCGCCGAGTTCGGACGAGATCATGATGATGCTCATCCCCTGGCTGATCAGTTCGTTCATGATCGTATAAATTTCATATTTCGCGCCCACGTCGATGCCGCGCGTCGGTTCGTCGAGAATGAGCAGTTTGGGGCCGACGAACATCCATTTGCCGAGGGACACCTTCTGCTGGTTGCCGCCGCTCAAGTTCCCGACGAGCTGCTCCACCGACGGCGCCTTGATGTTGAGCGCTTTTTTATAGTAATCGGAGACCCGGATTTCTTCGTTCTCGTTGATCCATCCGCCCCCCGCCACCTTCCGGAGATTCGCTGCGGTAATGTTCCACTTGATGTCCTGGATCAGGAACAGCCCGTTGCCCTTCCGATCCTCGGTGACGTAGGCGATCCCTTCGCGGATGGCTTCACTCGGATGGCGGAACGTCTTCGGCTTGCCTTCGACGAGCATTTCCCCCTGCAGCCGATAACCTTTGGGGTTGCCGAAAATGCTCAGCGCCAGCTCCGTCCGCCCCGAACCCATCAGTCCCGCGATGCCGACGATTTCGCCTTTCCGGACATGCAGGTTCACATCCGTTGCGACGTTCCGTCCCGCCTGCGGGTCGTACGCCGTCCAGTTGCGAAGCTCGAACACTTTCTCGCCGAAATTTTTGTTCGTCCGTTTCGGATAGATGTCTTCAATCTCGCGGCCGACCATATGCTTGATGATGACGTTCTCCGTAATCTCGCCCTTGGCCGCATCCAGTGTGCAGATCGTTCGTCCGTCGCGGAGCACGGTCGCCTTGTCCGCGATCGCCATCACTTCTTTCAGCTTGTGGGAGATCATGATGCAGGTGATGCCTTGCTGCTTCAGTTCACGCAGCAATTGAAGCAGGTTCTCGCTGTCGTTCTCGTTGAGCGCGGCGGTCGGCTCGTCGAGGATAAGCAGCTTGACGTCCTTGCTGAGCGCCTTGGCGATTTCCACGAGCTGCTGCTTGCCGACCCCGAGATCCTTGATCAGCGTTTCCGGATTGACGTCCAGCTTCACTTTCTTCAGCATCTGCGTGGCCCGGACGATCGTCTCGTTCCAGTTGACCAGCCCGCTGCGCTGCACCTCGTTGCCGGCATAGATGTTCTCGTAGACGGACAGGTCCGGGAACAGCGCCAGCTCCTGGTAGATGATGACGATGCCGGCCTTCACGCTGTCGCTGATCGACGTGAACCGCTGCTCACTGCCGTCGAAAATGATGTCCCCCGTGTACGTGCCGTACGGATAGACGCCGCTCAGCACCTTCATCAGCGTCGATTTGCCCGCCCCGTTCTCACCGACAAGGCAATGAATCTCTCCCCGCCTCACCTTGAAGCTGACGTCCGTGAGCGCCTTCACGCCCGGGAACGTTTTGGAGATGTTCCGCATCTCCAGAATGTAATCGTCCATGGCCTGTTCTCCTTCTTCCGGATGACGGTGATAACAGCGGAATAGTGATAGACGCATCTATCACTATTCCGCCCTCGTATGAACTGCCGATTGCGATCAGTTGAATTCGCTCTCGTCGTAATAGCCGGAATCGAACAGCTCTTTCTTGATGTTCGACTGGTCGACGACGATGACATCCGTCTGCTTCGCCTTGACGTCAATTTTGCCGTTGTGGTAGGAGCCGGTCGTGGTCGGCGTCTTGCCCTCGAGAATGTCGACGGCGAGGTTCATCGCGTCTTTGACCAGCGTACGGACATCCTTGAACACCGTCATCGACTGCTTGCCGTCCAGGATGTATTCGACGGAAGCTTTGTCCGCGTCCTGACCCGTCACGACGTAGCTCGTGACCGCCGAATCGGCCGCGAACACGTCCGCGATGGCGCGCGCCGTATGGTCGTTCGGTCCGAGGATGAGCACATCGCCTTTCAGGTCGTCCGAAGCGGCGGTGAGGTGCGTCTGCGCCTTGTTCTTCGCTTCGTTCGGATCCCAGTTCGTCGTGATTTGACCGATGATCCGGCTCATCTCTTCACGGGTGAGCTCCGCCTTGTCTTTCAGCGCTTCCGCTTCGCTGGAGTTGGCGATCTTCAGCGAGCCGTCCGCAATCTTCGGCTGCAGCACTTTCCATGCGCCCTCGAAGAACAGGAACGCGTTGTTGTCGGAAGCCGCGCCGGCGTACAGATACAGCGGCTGGCCGCCTCCCTTCATGTGGTCAACCAGGTATTGGGCTTGCGCCGCGCCGACCGCCACGCTGTCGAACGTGACGTAGTAGTCGACGGCGTCGGTGTTCGTGATCAGACGGTCGTACGCGATGACCGTGATGCCTTCCTTCTTCGCGGCCTCGACTGCAGCGGCTGCAGCGTCGCCGTCCGGCGGACAGATGATGAGGACTTTGATGCCTTTGTTGATGAGGGTTTCGACGTTTTCCTTCTCTTTCGCGGAGGAACCCTGGCTGAACAGAATTTCGACATTGTACTTCTTGTCGTCCAGTGCTTCCCTGAAGCGCTGCTCGTCCTGCACCCAGCGCTGCTCGTCCTTCGTCGGGAGGACGACGCCCACGTCCACCTTGCCGCCGCCGTTTTTGCCGCAGGCGGCCAGGAGCGCGCCGAACAGCGCGGCGACGAGCAGGATGGCGGAGATCTTGAATCCCTTGTGCATTGGTTGAACCCCTTTCGGTAATTGTGGTGGCACAACCAATGTATCATCCCGCATCCGACTGTAAGCGCTGTAATGACAGGACTCTTTTATGATGTTCTGTAATTTCTTGAGCCGATTCCGTCCGTTCACCGTTCGATGAGCTTGTAAACTTCCTCCCGGACGTGAAAACCGTCCGCGATGATCGTCTCGTCAATGTTGGCGGCATCCACGGCGATCGGCGTCAGCAGCACGGAGGGCACGTCGAGCTTGCCGTTGTTTACGAGACGGTCGGCCCGCGGCGTCTCGCCTTTCGCCATCTTGACGGCCAGCTCCGCCGCCACTTCGGCAAGCTGCCGGATCGGCTTGTAGACGGTCATCGTCTGGGTGCCCGCGACGATCCGCTGGGCGGCCGCGAGCTCGGCGTCCTGTCCCGCGACGGGGACCTTGCCGGCGAGTCCCCACTCCGCCAGCGCTTCGATGGCGCCGCCCGCCGTGGCGTCGTTGCCGGCGATGACGGCGTCGATTCTGCCCTCATTTGCCCTCAGGGCGGCGCGCATGTTGTCCCGCGCATTGGCGGGCAGCCAATTCCGGGTCCATTGGTCGAATACGACGGTGATCTCTCCCCGGTCGATGAACGGCTGCAGCACGTTGAACACGCCTTTTTTGACAAGATGGGCGTTGTAGTCCGTATCCGCGCCGCCGATAAAGACATATTTGCCCTCGGGAACCAGCTTCGTGATCACTTCAGCCTGCAGTTCGCCCACCCGCTCGTTGTCGAACGAGACGTACAGATCGACGTCCGCATTGCGCACCAGCCGGTCATAGGACATCACCTTGATGCCGGCCGCATGGGCCTTGTTCACGATCGTCGCCGTCGCCTCGGCGTCGTGGGGCACGACGACGAGGATGTCGACGCCCATGCTGATCAGCGTCTCGGCCTGCTCGATCTGCTTCGCGTCGTCGCTGTCCGCCGTCATGACGATGAACTCCGCCCCCAGCGCCTCGACGGCTTCGCCGAACATCTCCTGGTCCTTGATCCAGCGCTCTTCCTGCAGCGTATCCATCGTGAGCCCGACCTTGATGATCCCGTCGTCCTGCCGCCGGACGCCGGGGGTGTGCCCGTCCGTGAGCTCCTCCCCGGGTGACGAAGGGAGGCCCGCGTCGTTTCCGACGTCTCCGCGCATGAAGATCGCCCACAGGAGCAGCACCGCCAGCGCGATGGCCGCAACCTGGAGCAGCCGGCGGACCGCCATTATCCGCATCGCTTTCCGTTCAAGCATCGCAAGCCTCCCGCCCTCTTGTCCCGAGCAGCGCCTTCCGATATTCCGTCGGCGAGATGTTGCACATCTTCTTGAACACCTTGCTGAAATAGTTCGGATCGCGGTAGCCGACTTCCAGCGCGATCGCCTTCATGCTGAGCTCCGGATCGGCCATGAGCTTCTTCGCCTTCTCGATCCGGCATTCGGTCAGAAAATCGATGTAATTGATGCCGAACTGCTCCTTGAACAGTTTGCTGATGTAGAACGGGCTTAAACCCACCATCCGGCCGATCGCCTCGAGGGAAATGTCCTCATGCGAATGTTCGATGATATATTTCTTGATCTGGTGCACGGCGTCCGGCTCGTAGCGCGCCTGATGCTCCGCATACGCCTGCCGGATCCGGCCGAGCAGGACGTTCGCCTCCGCCTGCAGCTGCCGGTAATCCTGCGCCTGGAACGGAAATACCGGCGCCTGGGCTTCGACGCCGAGCTCCTGCAGCATCCGCGAGACGAGCCAGAGCAGTTCGAGCGCGCGCTGCTGCGCCAGCAGCAGGTCGACGCCTTCCTGCTCGCAGCGGCGGATGAACGACATGACATCGGCCTGCACGCGCTCCCAGTCGCCCGTCCGGATCTGCTCGATGAACCGCTTCTCCCATTCCCGGTCCGGCCGGCCGCCCACCGCGCCGAGCGCGGGCGTGTCCTCGTAGAACCGGTATTTGACCGGCAGTGTCGGGTCCATCGCGGCGATCTGGGCTTCGTGGTAGGACTGCCGGATGTCGTCCAGCGAGCCGCAGACGCCGCCGATGCCGACAAATAAGCCGGCGCCGCCGCCCGAAACGGCCAAGGCCAGCAGTTCCCTGGCCAGCGCCGTCGCCTAGGAACGGTACGATCGAACCGGATCACGGAACACGATGACCGGGATCTGCCCGCCGGACAGCGCCCCGACCAGGCCGACGCCCGTCTTCCGGATTCTCGCTTTCACTTCGGCATACTTCTGCTCTTCGCCGGCCGGCGTGAGGACGACGATGGCGAACATCTCGCTTGCCGTGCTGACGCCGAGCAGGTCGACCAGCTCGTCCAGATGCACATCGTGGACATGGTCGTACAGCAGCTGGGTCACGATGTCGGTCTCAACGACGGGCAGCACTTTTTTGAGGGCGGTGATCTGCTGCCTGCTCGCTTCCCGCTCCCGGCGCTCCTCCTCGATCTGCCGCAGCACCCGGCCGACGGTCGCAATGATCTCGTCCGCCTTGCTCGGCTTGAGCAGGTAGTCCTTCACGCCGAGCTTGATGGCCGTTCGGGCGTAGTCGAACGCATCGTAAGCCGTCACCATGATGAACCGGATGTCCGGATCGACGGCGCTCATCCGCTCGATCGTCTCCAGGCCGTCCATGCCCGGCATCTTGATGTCCATCAGCACCAGATCCGGACGGAAGCCTTCCTCCGCCATCTGCAGCGCGACCCGCCCGTTCCGCGCCTGTTCGATGGCAAGATCGGGAAATCCTTTCCGCAGAATCGCCGCAAGCCCTTCCCGTTCAATCTGCTCGTCATCCACGATCAGTACGCTGGTCATCCGCTTCGTACCTCCTCACTTTGGGCAAACGCAGCACGACCTTCGTGCCGGATCGCGGTTTGCTCTCGATGTCGATGATGTCATCCTGCCCGTAGAACAGTCGGAGCCGCTGCACGACATTGCCGATCCCGATGCCGGTCGTATGCCCTTCCGTCTCTTGCGCGCTGCCTTTGAGCACCCGTTCGATCTTGTCCTCCGGCATGCCCGGCCCGTTGTCCGCAATCTCGACCCGGATCCGATCGCCGTCTTCCGCGATGCGGAACACGATGGTGCCGCCGTCCTCCATCGGCTCCACGGCGTGGATGACGGCGTTCTCCACGATCGGCTGGAGCGTCAGCCCGGGAATCTGCACGTACAGGCACGACTCGTCGATCTCCTCGACGAACCGCAGCCGGTCGGCGAACCGGGCCGACTGGATGTCCATGTATTGGCGCAGCACCCGGACTTCCTCGTAGAGCGTGACGGAGCGGTCCAGCCGCCGCAGATTGTAGCGGAGCAGACCCGCGACGCTCGCCAGCAGGTCGCTCGTCTCTTCGGCGCCTTCCAGATAAGCTTTCTTCGAGAGCGTATCCAGCGTGTTGAACAGAAAATGCGGATGGATCTGGCTCTGCAGGCTGCGGTACCGGCTCTCCTGCAGCAGCAGCTTGTTCTGCTGCAGCTCGTGCTCCAGTTGGGCTTTCTGCTGGATTTCCGTAATGAGGTTGTTGATGTTCACCCGCATCCGCTCGAACATTTTCGCCAGAAAAGCGATCTCGTCGTTCGACGACACTTCGATCTCCTGGTCGAACCGTCCCCGCGACAGTTCCTTCGCCGCCTGTGTCAGCTTCTGCACCGGCCTCGTGATGCTGAGGGCGAACCAGTACGCGAAGATCAGCAGCAGGAACGTGATGGTACGCAGCAGCCAGATGCCGAGCTTGTTCAGCTCCGTCGACCGCTCGATGATGCCCCGGTAGAACCGGTCGTACGTTTTGAGCTCGGTGTCGAGCAGCGTCAGTGTCATGTCGGAGATGGAGCGGGAGATGCGCGTCGCTTCATTGAATGCCTGATTCGAATCTTCGGTGTCCATCTGCGCCTGGAACATCATCGACCGGTTCGCCGTTTCGAGCAGACTGTCGATCAGATTCGTGTAGCTGGTAAGGTCAAAGTCGTTGTCTCCGTTGCGCAAGGCGAACACGTCGTATTTCGCCCGGCGCAGCCGTTCCTTGCTCTGCTCGAGCTGTTCGTAATGTTCAGGCGTCGGCCGGATGAGGTAGTTGTTCAGGTCCGTGATCGTCTGCTGGCTGGCGCCCGTCACCTCGTTCATCCGCAGATAGCGCTGCAGAATGTCGTTGTATTGCTCCTGGGTCTGGCGGCTGTAGTAGGTCAGCGTCAACCAGATGGCCGCCATGATGAACAGCACGATGCCGGTGAGGACCAAAATTTTGTTCTGTATGCGATTCATGGCGCATCTTCCGCTTTCCGCAGCCGAATTTCGGTATGATAGCCGCTCGTCTTGAGCGGGATCTGCCTGCCTTCCAGCCAGTCGATCATGAGGGCCGTGCTGATCCGTCCCATTTCTTCGGGCGACTGTTCAATGATGCCGTCGATGAGCCCTTCCCGGAGCAGCGTCAGCGTATCCGGGCTGTCGTCGAACGAGTAAATATGATACGGCTTCACCCGCGACCTGCGGCCGATCTCCTGCACCATCGCGGCGGTCAGGTTCGCGTTCGCCGCGATGAACGCCTGCACGTCGGGCGAATGATTCATCAGATCCTGCATGGCGGCGATGACCTGCTCCCGCGAGCCCTGCGTCTCCGCGTATTGCAGCTCGATGCCGGGATAAGCTTCCAGGATGCTGCGAATCCCGTCCAGCCGCTGTTCCTGGTAATAGGCGTTGCCGTTGTCCCTGAGCAGGATGACCGTTCCCTCCTGCCCCATGTCCGCCGCCAGCTGCCGGGCGATCGTCCGACCCGCTTCGAATTGATCGGATCCGACATAGGTCCTGCGCAGGCTGTCGGGCACGTCGTTCGCGACGGTGATGACGGGGATGCCGTACGAGGCCGCCTTGTATTTCACCAGTTCCTTGAACGCGTCCGTATCCAGCCCCTGGACGATGATGCCGTCCATGCGGGAGTGAATCGCAATTTCCAGTTTCTTCAGAAATTCGTCCGCATCATTGTTGTAGCTTCCCCAGATTTCAAGCATCGCGCCGTGCTTCGCCGCTTCTTCCCGCGCGCCGGCGCCGACCTTGTCCCAGAACGGCGTCTCCAGCTCCTGGGTGATGAGGACCAGCCGGTACTCCGCGGATTCCTGCAAGGGCGTCTGGGGGAGCCGCCAGTCGGCGCGGAACACCTTGTACGCCGATGCCGACGTGAACCAGATCAGCACCGCACAGATGGCGGCGAGCAGGACGACGATCGTTTTTCGCATGGCGTTGTTTCTCCGTTTCCCCCGAAAAATTCGCAGAGATTGGACTCATGATACCGTGAACCGGGAGAGCGACGCCTTGAGCTGGTCGGACACCGACTCCAGCCGGTTCGACAGCTCCACCAGACCGGCGCTGACGCCGAGCTGTTCACGGCTCAAGGAAGCCACATCCCCGGACACCGCCGCGGCCTGCTGCGCGACGGAGCTGACCTCGCTCATCGTGCCGGCCATGGCGGACTGCACCTGTTCAAGCCGCCGGATCGACGCCGTCGCGGCTTCCAGCCGGCCGAGAAAAGCGTTCATGTTCGTCTGCACCGCATGGAACAGCCGGTGCGCTTCCTTGACGGCTTCGATCTGTTCCCGGAAGACCGGATGCGCCTCGGACAGCGCCTTGACCGTCTCGCGAATCTCATGCTGGATCGTGCCGATGATCTCGCCGGCCACGGCGATCGACTGCCGGGACTGCTCCGCCAGACGGCGGATTTCGTCCGCCACGACCATGAAGCCTTTGCCCGCGCTGCCGGCGCGCGCGGCCTCGATGCCGGCGTTCAGCGACAGAATGTTCGTCTGCGCGTTCATCCGGATGAGCATCTCGAGAATGTTCCGGATCAAGCCCGCGCTGTCGGCCAGACGGCCGACCTTCTCCGCCATCGAACGGGTCATCGCTTCCATCCGGTTCGTGTTGCCGATCAAGGCCGTCATGTGGCCGGACCCCGCGGCTCCGGCTTCTTCCGCCTCGGACGCGGCCTGTTTCATCTCCTCATTCGATGCGACGACGGTCTGCACCTGTGCGCCGATCTCATCCGCGATGTCCGCTCCCTGCTCGGACGCGGTGGCGAGGCTGGCGGCGCCGGACGCGATCTCACCGGTCGCCGCCGCGATCGTCCCGGCGGCATCCTCCGTCTGGCGGGCGGCCTGCGCCAGGGCCGCTGACGTCTCGAGCACCGCCTGCGCAGACTGGTTCGCGCTCTGCACGAGCGCCGTGATCTCTTCCATCATCCAGTTGAAGCTGTCGGCGACCTGGCCGATCTCGTCCTTCCGCCGGATCGTGGATCTGACGGTGAGGTTTCCTTTCTTGCCCTCCGTCATGAGCGCCTTCAGTTCTCCAAGCGGCCGTCCGATCATCCGCATGACGATGAAGCCGATGAGGCCCGCCGCCGCCACCGCCGCAACCGACATGAGCAGCGTGATGTCCCGGATGGCGCGCACATTTTCCATCAGGCTGGCGAGCGGGATATGGCTGACAATCTGCCAGCCGTTCGATTCCACCACCCCCTGCACGGACAACATGGCCTGGCCGTCGATCCTGGTTATGGCCGAATCGTATTCAGGCAAGTCGTAGGGATAGGGCTTGCCGGCCAATCCGGACTCCGTCGCGTAGACGATCGTCCGGTCGGGCGCGACGACATAGATGCGTCCGTCGCCGAAATCCGTCGATTGGACCCGCTTCTCGATGACATACGGATCGATCTCCATATAGAGCTCATGCATCACGTTCATCTCGTATGCCATGCCGACGTACAGCCGGATGCTGCCGCCCGGCCCGCCCGCGTCGGCGAACCAGACCGGCTTGCCCTGCCCGTCCCGGACGCGCTGCGAGACGGCCGGATCGCGGAATCCTTCGGCATCGGCCGATGCATCCGACGCGAGGACGGGACGTCCCTCCCGCTCGGTGATGAGCGCGATCTGTTTGATTGAAAGATCGGTCATCGCCGCGGCGCTGAGCCGGGTGCCGAGCGTCTGTGCGAGGCTTGCGATTTCCGCGGCGTCGCCGGATTGATTGTACGCATTGAGCATCCGGATGAAGTCGGCATCCGCGATGACCTGCTTCAGCTTCTGCGCATAGCCCGTCAGGACGACGTCCAGCTTCTCGGCCGTCTGCCGCGCGGTGATCCGGTTCGCTTCCGCGACTTCCGTCTCGATCGCCCGTTTCGACCGGGAATACGAGAACCAGCCGAGGGCCAGTACACAGAGCAGAATGGCGCAGAAGATGAGGATGAACAGCTTCATGCCGACCGAATGGAACATCGACCGATTGACGCTCATCGCAAGATGTCTCCTTACCTGGGATGATGTGGATTTGCAAGGAAGCAAGCGCTTTCAAAAATGATCTCTACTCCATTCGACAGCGTACTCCATTTCCCTGCATCGCGAAAGCGGATGATAGAAGATTCCAGCAAGTCACAAAAAAATCCCCGTCAAGGGGACGTTCGGCGGATGTTCAGCCGTCATTTCGCGGCCGAGCCTGTCGATAAATAGCGCTCCATATTTTCCAATTCGCGTTTGTAAATCGAGCGGATCATGGAAGAAGTGGCCAGCCGCTCCACCCAGCCGGAAAATCCGGGTTTGTCGGGAAACCGCGAGGTGAGCCTGAGTATGCAGCAATCATCGGATTCCGGAATCAATTCCCATGTTGTCGTAATCCCCGCATTGCCGTCCTGCTCCTGCACGATGCGTCCGGGCTCAAGTTCCTTGAGCGTCATGACCAGCGCGGTGCGGTTGCCCATCACGTTCATCGTCAACCGGAACACCGTTCCGTCGCCTCTGCCGCCTTCCAGTACTTCCAGCGATTCGAACTGCCTGGGCAGGATGCGGCGATGTTCATCCATGTCGATGATCAGGTTGTACACCCGCTGCGGGGACATCTGGAACCGGTGTTCCACGGAGACCGCGTAATGCGTCAAGCTCAACCCCTCCCGAATTGGCATAAAGCGCATTAATTTCCTTCCATTATACTTCAGGTTGAGCTGAGCGGTATTGTAAAAATCGGAACTTATCCGGGCTGCGGCGCCAGGAGCCAGCCCACGGCCTCATCCTGGTCGGTGAAGACGCGGAACGTATTCCCGTTGCGGTACTCCGCGACCATTTCACGAAACCGTTCGGGAAACTGCAGGCCTTCCCGGATGACCGCCGCCGCCTTGATGTTGTAGTTGACGAATTTCTGCAGCACGGCACCGGCCAGACCGGTCCGCAGCCTGACAAAATCATCCGACAGCACGCCGCCGTCCAGCAGCACCGCGTTTGTGTCATGTTCCATGCACAACGCAATGATGTCGATCGCGTCCTGCTCCCGCTGTATCGGCGAATCGCCGCCGGTAATATGCAAGTACCTTCTCCCCTGGTATGCTTTGACTTGATGATTCATTTTCGATCCCGCCTCTTGATAATTTTCCCGCGCCCGGGCTTCATCCGGAGCGTCATCCTCATCCGGCAGCGCGGCGAGGAATGCCTTTACCTGCCGAATCCAGTCCAGCTCGCCACAAGTGCGCACATCCCACTCCAAAACACGATTGCCCTCTCCCAGCCATTTTTCCATCCACAACCGTACGTTATCCCGGCCGCGATAGACCGGGCCGCAGCATTCCGTTATGATGCAATCTTCATCAAGCGTTTCAAGCACGGTTTCGATTTCCGCGTGCTTTCCAGCCCGAAACATACTGCTCGAATATGGATATCAAGTTTGTGGACATCGAGATCCCTCCATGGCTTCATGTTCAAAACTTCCTGTTCTGGTATTTGATGTTCGGGCGCCTGACTCCTCTTTTTACGCGTTTCCCGTCAAACAGAAAAGGCCTCCTTCGTCAAACTCCGTGTACCGGAATCCAACGAAGAAGGCCTTATGGTTCATCCATCATGCCGCAATGCTCACGGACTTCAAGTCAGCCTCAGCACTCCTCCGGCTTGCCCGCGTCCGTTGCCGTGCGGAACGACTGGCCGCAGCCGCAGGTGGCCACCGCGTTCGGGTTGTGGATCGTAAATCCCCCGCCCATCGCCGTCTCCTTGTAGTCAATCTCGAGACCGTACAGATATTTCATGCTGTCCGAGTCGACGACAACGCGCAGACCGCGGATGTCCATCTCCTGGTCGTTCTCGTGTTTCTCGTCGTCGAAGCCCATGCCGTAGGAGAAACCGCTGCAGCCGCCCTCCCGCACGCCGATGCGAAGGAACAGACCGGGCGTCTCTTCTTCGGCGAGCATTTCCTTGATTTTATTCGAAGCCGCTTCGCTGATCGCAATCATCTGGATCCCTCCCGCTAGCTTGATGCGCTTTGATAAGCATCAATATTAATTTAAGTATATCCGACATTCCGGGATGCCACAATAGGAGCCGGCCGGCGCACCGGGCGGTCCGGTCAATCTCCGGGATGCTCTGTTTGATTAACGAAACCAGGACGTCTTATTTGCCGGAAATCGCGGGTTTTCGGATTCGTAACGAAACCGAGACGTCCTGTTCGGATTTGAAGGGGCAAAAAACGGCTCTCCGCAGCCAAATAAGTATGCTGCGTTTCGTTCGCGTCCGGAAGCAGCCGCAATTGTCACAAATCACGACACCTGGTTTCGTCAGCGCTTCAATTGTTGTCCTGGCGCGACTTTCAACCGCTGCAACACTTTCTCCGGCCCTCCGGCTGCGCCTCATCTCCCGGATTATCCTGTTGCCCGATTCTGTCCCGGAAGATTATAATAATTACAGTCTCTGGACGGGTGCCGCTTAAGCCCATCGACAGGAGGAATGGCCATGAACGTCGTAATCCCGACCGAACATTCACGCATGCAGGAAATCCGAGAGAAGGTACACTATGGTCAGCGGCTGACCCTCGAAGACGGCGTCTTCCTGTACGAGTCCGATGATCTGCTCGCCATCGGCCAGATGGCGAACGAAGTGAACCTGCGGAAGAACGGCAAGAAAGTCTATTTCATCGAGAACATGAGCCTGTACTTTACGAACGTGTGCGAATCGCACTGCGCGTTCTGCAGCTTCCGCCGGGACCAGGGCGAAGAGGGCGCGTACACGCTCACCGGCGAAGAGATGCTCGCCTATATCGAGAAGCATTACCATCCCGGCGTCCGGGAATTCCATATCGTCGGCGGCCACAATCCGCATGTGCCGTTCGACTACTACGTCGAATCGCTCCGCGTGCTGAAGCAGCGCTATCCGGACGTGACGCTGAAGGCGTACACCGCAGCGGAGATCGAGTTCTTCTCGCGGCTCTCCGGCCTCTCGTACAAGGAAGTGCTGGAGGAGCTGGTCAAGGCCGGGCTCGGCACGCTGACGGGCGGCGGCGCCGAAATTCTGTCCGATGAATACCGCAAGAAAATGCGCGTCGAGAAAGCGGACGTGAACCAATATCTCGAAGTGCACCGCACCGCGCATCAGCTCGGCATCCGGACGCACACGACGATGCTGTACGGCGCCATCGAGACGCATCGCGACCGGATCGAGCACCTGATCAAACTGCGCGAACTTCAGGACGAAATGAACGGCTTCATGGTATTCATCCCGTTGTCGATGCAGCCCTCCAGCCCGAAGGCAAGCATCCGCCGACGGAACTCGGCGTTCGAAGATCTGAAGACGATTGCGATCAGCCGGCTCATGCTGGACAACTTCCAGCACATCAAGGCTTACTTCATCAACATCGGAACGCAGCTCACCCAGGTGTCGCTGGCGATGGGCGCTTCCGACGTCCACGGCACGATCGTGAAGGAGCGGATCAGCCATTCCGCCGGCGCGCTGACGCCGGAAGGCATTACGCGCGAAGATCTGATCTGGCTTGTGAAAGGCGCCGGCCGGATTCCGGTCGAACGCGACACGTTCTACAACGAGATCAAGGTGTACGATTAATGCGCCCAGTATGCATCGGGCTCCCCGAACCCGTCGGGGAGCCCTTGCCTATGCTTGCGACCACATTGATCACCAGCACATGGTTGGATTGAACGGCCGGCGCATGTACATCATTTGTTACAGATCGTCCAGCAGCTTGTCGAGCATCTTCCGCTCGGCCTGCTGCTCCTTGACGGCCTTCAGTATCGCTTCGTACAGCTCTTCCGCCGTCTCGGCAGCCACGATCTCGCCGTTCACGTACGCGTAGGGGAACAGGAAACATTCGCCGCAGTTGCCCAGGCAGCCGTATTCGATGACCTCGTATTTGTCCGGTTCCGCTTCGAGCCGGCGCATCACCGCGTCCGTGCCGTGATGCATGTTGTTCGCGCAAAATTCGATGATCGGCCGATCCACGCGGTTCACCTGCCCTTATCCGATCCGTTTTCATTCTGCCCGTTTTGTACTATAATAAATAGTAAGCAAGAAAGGAGCTGATGGCAAATGAGCAAAACGTCGGACCAAACGATGTACGACGAAGTGCTCGACGTCCTTGACAAGTTGCGTCCGTTCCTGCAGCGCGACGGCGGCGACGTCGAACTGGTCGACGTTGAAGACGGCGTCGTGAAGCTGCGTCTGATGGGCGCATGCGGCAGCTGCCCGAGCTCGACGATCACGCTGAAGGCAGGCATCGAACGCGCGCTGCTGGAGGAAGTCGAGGGCATCCAAGAGGTCATTCAAGTATTCTGATATCCGTCATTTGGACAAGAAACAAGCGTCTTGCCTCCGCGGCCGTTCGCCCGAACGGCTGCGGCACAAGACGCTTTTTCTTGTGCGCTTCAGATCGTATTCCGGATCGGATCGAAACCGCCGGTCACCTCCAGCAGGTTGCCGGTGATGAAGTCCGACCGCGGGTCGCACAGGAACCGGATGGCGCGCGCCACGTCCTCGCCCGTTCCGGGCCGGCGCTGCGATTCCGGATCGATCTCGCCCTGCACGTCGTCGATCGACTTCTCCTTGTTCGCGCCGCGAATGTCGCCGGGACAGATCATGTTCACCGTAATGCCGCGGGCCGCTTCCTCGACGGCCAGCGTCTTCGTGAAGGAGACGAGCGCCGTCTTCGCCGCGGCGTACACGGCGCGGTGCGGCCAGGCGCGTGACTCGCCGGCATGACCGAAGCCGAAATGGATGATCCGCCCCCATCCCCGCTGCCGCATCCCTGGCAGCAGCAGACGGTCGAGCAGCATGACGCCGAGCAGATTGCCGTTCACCAGCCCGATGATCTCATCCGGCGTATATTCGGCGAACAGCCGCCGCTCGCGAATGAACGGACCCGCGTTGTTGATCAGGATGTCGATGCCGCCGAGCAGCCGCTCCGCCTCTTCGGCCAGCCGCTCGACCTGCTTCGGATCCGAGACGTCGGCCTGCAAGGCGGCGGACCGGACCCCGAGCCCCCGCAGCTCGCCGGCCAGCGCTTCCGCCTCGGCCCGACTGGAGACGTAGTTCACGATGACGTCGCATCCCGCTTCGGCGAGGAGCAGCGCGGTCCGCTTGCCGAGACCTTTCGCGCTCCCGGTGATCAGCGCCTTTCTCCCCTTCAGCTCCATCGATTCCTCCTCCGCGCATCGTTCCCTGCCCGCGGCCGCTTCCGGACGGTCACTTCATCCAGCGCCGGACATAGCGGAACGCGATGCACAGGGATGACGTAATCATCTCGAACGCCTCTTCCAGCTGTCTGACCTGGTCTTCGATGTTTTCCAGCTTCGCCGGTTTGCCGTACGACTTGCGGCTCTGCATCAGATCGTCCATCATCTCGGTGTTCATGAAATGCACTTCGATGTTGCGCCGCTTGCGCAGCTCGGAGAGCGGCGCCTGATACTTCTCCTTCAGCTCGTCGAGCGCGGCGGACAGCTTCGGGTGAAGCCGCTTCTGCCGCATGTTGCGCAGCACGGTGAAGTAGGAGAACTGCGGCTTCATTTTCTCGGTTTGCAGTTCGAGGGCGTCGTTCAGGAAAGCACCGAGTTTGTCGAGGATGGCGAACACGCGGATGAATCCGTTTTTGTCGAAATAGACATACCGGAAATAATCCAGCTGCTCTTCATGCGACATATGCGCGAGCGACGGCTTCCGGATGCGGTGCGCATAACCGCGCGCCGCGTACAGGCTCTGCTCCAGCTCATCCAGCGACGCCATCAGCCCGAGAGCACCGATCTCGTACACGCGCAGACGGTACTCCCGGTCCTTGCCGGCCGAGATCCGCTCGTGCATCAGATTCGCGAACTGGTTGATTTCCTTGTAAACCTCGGCCATCCGCCCGGTCAACCGTCTTGGCTGCTCGCCGAACAACGTGCGCAGCAACGCGGCACCTCCCTATGCGTGCGAATCGACAACCTGCGTATCCCTGCCGACGTCGCGATAGCGCCATGAACGGATGCTCAGATCAAGCAGCAGACTGAACAGGCCGCATATGACGAGATTATGCAGCAGACTGGTGAAAATAAACAGATCCTCGTTCCCCACCGTCCACGCCACCAGCGCGCCGCTCAGCACTTGCCCGAAAGTCAGCCCGAGCACCCATGAGGATGTTCTCGCCGTCTCGCTGTCCGCATGACGCCGGCGCCAGACATAAGCATGGAGCAAGATGACCGCGAAGAGGAACAGCGCCGCCGCCAGCCGGTGCACGAAGGCGACCAGCGTCGCCCCTTCCAGCTCCGGCACGAACGCGCCGTTGCAGAGCGGCCAATCCGTGCCGCAGCCGCCGGCGGAGTCGGTGTGCCGGATGTAGGCGCCCAGGTAAATGACGACGAGGCTGTACACGGATGTCGCCAGGGCGAGCGGGGCGATGCCCCGCGGGATGGACGGCGGCTTCCGGTTCGCCGCATGCCGCTGGCGCATCACCCAGATGACAAGCAGCAGCGTGCTCGCGAACGCGAACAGCGAAATGCCGAAATGCAGCGCCATCACCTGTGAAGACTGCGGCCACTTCACCGCCGCCGCGCCCATCAGCGCCTGAACGACCGTGAACACGAAGATGCTGCCGGCGTACCACAGCGGTTCCGGATCGGGCTTGTCCATGTTCCGCACGAGCCGGTACGTGGCGATGCAGGTCAGCGCGACCAGAATGCCGACAATACCGGTAAAAAAGCGATGGGAATACTCGATCGCCGACTCCAGCGTCCACGCCGGGATGAACTTGCCGTTGCATAGCGGCCAGTCCGTGCCGCAGCCGTCGCCGGAGTCGGTATTCGTCACAAGCGCGCCCCCGAGGAGCACGATCAGCATGCCGATGCATGTTGCGATGACCAGTTTGCGGTAACCGCCGGATATCATTTACTCACCACATTTCTTCTGTCGAACGATCCGGATTACGGGCAGAGAGCCCGGCGGCTCGCTTCACAGACTCTGTCAACATTACATTATAACGATTGCATCCGGCGAAATCCATGTAGAAACGATGAATTCGGCTGGAAGCGGCAGACAAAGCGGCAGGCGCCGACCGTCAGCCGGTCGATGCCTGCCGCTTCCATGACGGCAACCCGTCCGATTGCCCTTAACCGTTTCGCCCGCTCAGCGCCGCGTCCACCTGGATCGCGCGTTCCAGGAACCGCTCGATCTCGGGCCGCGATTTGCGCAGCTTGCTGACGAACCGGACGATCTCGCGCCCTCCGCGGAATGCGACGAAGCTCGGAATGCCGTAAATATCCAGCTCGATGAACAGATCAAGCAGCTCGTCGCGGTCGACTTCCAGAAATTCGATCCGGTCCCGGAACGCTTCCTCGATATCCGCCATGAACAGATCGAGGAACCGGCAATCCGGACACCAGTCCGCCTTGAACACCGCGACAGTCAGGACGTCCCGTCCGATCCGGCTGCGGAAATCCGCGGCATCAGCCGCTTTGTCCATGTTCATCGCTCCTTCCGACGCGCATGCGGGAGCGGTGCGCCTGCCGTCCGATCACCCCCGCGGCCGATTACGGTACAATCAGTTCCGCGACATCGCGCTTCATGACCAGCACCTGGGATCCGTCTTCGTTGATCCATGCGACCGATCCGCCGAGCATTTCCATCAGATTGCGTGCCGGCACATACGTGACGCCGTCCGCCATGACGGTGACCGGGTAGCCCCACTCAACCGTCTTCCCGTTCACCGCGACCTTGTTGCTGCCGACCGTCAGCACAACCTCGTTTCCGGTGGCATCATCGCGCAGGATGAGATTTTTCGTCTTCGGATCGAATTTGACTTCCGCTTCGAAATACTCCGCCGTATCGCGCAGCGGCACGAGCGTCCAGCCGTTCGGCGCCTTGATCGGAGCCGGGTCGTCAAACTCGGGATAGAGCCTAAGCTCCTGCTCTCCGATCTTGAACCGGTTGGCCAGCAGCTCGTACAGACCGGACTCGGTGTCAAAGAAGCGGAGCGCATCCGCCGTCGACCATTCTGCCATGTTTTCGGGCGTAATGCCGCCGTCTTCGGGAACCTGCGGCTTAACCAGCTCAACATCGCCATTAATATTCCACAATTCGGCGGAATAAGCCAAACGGATGCCGTTCAACCCTTCAATCGGATTTTCGCCGAACGCCGACTTCAGTTCCTCCGCATCCGGACGGAACTCGACTTCGACGTCTTGCTTGCGGATATGGAGCTTGCCGTCGACATAGAGGTCGGCGCGCACCTGGAGGCTGTCATTGAAGATCGCCTGAATCATTTCGGGCTCGGCCGCTTCCAGATACGCGAGTCCTGCCGCCGCCTCCTTCAAGGCTCCGATCAGCTCTTCCGCCGCTGCGGCAATGTCCTCTTCTTCTTCGACGATCGCCAGTTCGTCAACCGGCAGTTCACTGTCCGCGAACAGGGCCGACTGTTCGCTCAGCATCGTCGCGAGCGATTGAACCAGCGTCCGTGCGCCTTCTTCGTCCGCAATCAGCGCTTCAAGGTATTTCTTCAGCCATTCGAACAGTTCGGCGCCGTCAAACCGGACGCTGACCCGGGTGAGCGACAGCTCCTCTCCGCCCACGGTCACGGGCGTGCTCAGCGCAACCGACAGATCGGAGACATTCGGCATGTTGTCAACCAAATAGTCTCCGGACGACTCCAGGAATTTCAGCATCATTTCCTGCGTTTGACGCAGCTGCTCATCCGACAGCGCGACATCGGACAGTTCCTCGTCCGCTGCGCTCAGATCGATGACGATCGGAGCGCTCGCGCCGTCCAGCTCGACCACCATCAGCGTATCGGCCATTTGCGCCGAGAAGCCGATGCCGATGTCCCCGAGCCACAGCGTGCCGCGCATCGAGATGTTCCACGGGTCCTTGACCTTGTACTCGTCAATTTGCAGCTTCACATGGGTGAGCAGCGGCAGGATCGCCGCGGCTTCTTCTTCGCCTGCAAGCTCGTTCAACAGTTCCTTGCTCAAATCCAGCTCGAATTCGTACGTGAGGCTCCCTTCCGCCGCGGTCGTCTTGAACGACTGCTTCAGCACCCCGTTCAGATCGACCCCTTGCACAGCCTGACAGCCTGCCGCGAACAGGAGCAGCGCCGCAAACGCCAGCGCAAGCCATTTCCTCATCCGCATGCCTTCACTCCGTCTCCTCTCATATTTATGTATGAATAACAATCAATATTTTACCATAATTGCACTGTAATTGATAGATTTCTGTAATGAAAATGAAAGCCTTGCTGCTTATTGCGTTCAGATGCCGGCAACGGATTATAAGCTCACCAGATCCGCGGCATCGCGTTTCAGGATCAGCACTTTTCTGTCCGACTGGCTGCTCCAAGCAATCGTGCCGCCGATCGCCTTCATCAGATCGCGTCCGGGAACGTAGGCTGCGCCGTCCGCGCCCGTGATGGCCGGATACGGCCATTAGACGGTCTCGCCGTTCACCTCGACCAGCCGGCTGCCGACCGTCAGCGCGATATCCGTCCCGGTGATGTCATCGTGCAGCAGAAGCCGTCTCGTCTGCGGATCGTACTTGATGGTGACGCCGAACGCATCCGCCGTACGGCGCAGCGGCACGAGCGTCGAGCCGTTCGGCGTCGGAATCGGCGCCGTCCCGTCATCATCAAGGTACAACTGCAGCTCCTGCACGCCCGCTTTCCCGGGCCGGAAGATCAGTTCGAACAGTCCGGAATCCCGGCCTATGAACCGGATTCCGTCCGCCATCGACCATTCGGCCATCTCTTCAAGCGTAACCCCGGCTTCTATCACATCGTCCGGCGGCTCAAGCCCGACGTCGCCATTGATATTCCACCATTCGGCGGCTCCACTTCATACGTGACGCTGCCTTCCGCCGATATCACCTGGCGCGACTGCTTGATCATGCCGTTCAGATCGATCCCCTGAACGGCCTGGCAGCCCGACGTGAACAGAAGCAGCGCCGAAAGCGCCAGCGCAAGCCATCTCCTCATGCCTTCATCCCGTCTCCTCTCTTCTGTCTCTGGGATTGAAGGAACTTTCTCCTAAATTCGACAAGGAGACGACAGAATCCTGCAATAAGAGGAGGACTTCCGCACTAGCGCGCCCGGATGCGGAGCAGCGGCGCGAACAGCTTCCTGAGCGGCCCGGGGAACGATGCCGCGTCATCCCTGGTCACCGCGCCGAACAGCACCATGAACACGAGGTATGCCGCCGCGGAAGCGGCGCAGGATGCGGCCGCCGTGAAGAGGCAGGCCAGCTTGAACGGCAGATCCTCAAACAGCCGCAGGCCGGCGAAGTCAATGCCGAACCCCGCGGCGGACGCCAGCAGCACGGCGCCCGTGTACGGCAGCCAGCGCGAGCCGAGCACGGAGATCGGAACGACCTTGCGGATCGACAGCACGTTGAACCAGCTGATCCAGAGGAAGCCGACGGTCGACGCGAGGATGAGCCCGTACACGCCGAGCGCGGGGCCGAAAACGGCGCTCAGCGCCGCCTTGACCGCCATGCCGGTAAGCGTATGGTACATCGCCTGGCGCGGCTTGCCGAGGCCGAACAGGGTCGAGTTCGTCGTCATCATGACGATCTGCAGCACCGTGCCGGCCGTCAGCGCGGCGACGACGCCGCTGCCGCCGGGCGTGTACAGCAGCCCGGTGACGGAGGGAGCGGCGGCGGTCAGCGCCAGCGCGATCGGCACGCCGGTGAAGATGACGATGCGCAGCACGAGCGACGCCTGCCGGCTCACTTCCCGCATGTTGCCCGTCGCGTACGCCGACGAGATGACCGGGATGATCGACTGGCTGAGCGCGACGGCCAGAATCGGCGGAATGCCCGCGATCGTCTGCGCCTTCATCCCGAGAATGTCGAGCGCGGCGTTCGTCAGCTCGCGGGTGCCATAGTACGATTCCGTCAACCGATAGAAAAATTGCGTATCGAAATAATAGAAAAACTGTACCGTCATCGAGGTCAGCACGATCGGCACGGACAAGCGGAAAATCTCGCGGTAAATATCGCCGTACCGAAGCTTCCGGCCGCCGCGCCTCACGGCGGCGGCATGCCGGCGGTCGGCGGCGTCCGCCCGCCTCAGCTTCACCGCGTAGGCCAGCATGACGGCGAACGCGCCGACGGCGCCGAAGATCGTGCCCGCCGACGCCGCCGCAGCCACCCGCTCGTCGCCGTAGCCCCAGCTGAGCAGCGCGAACGCGAGCGCGACGCTCGTCACGACGCGCAGAATCTGCTCGACGATCTGCGAGACGCCGCCCGCCGTCATATACTGCCGCCCCTGGAAATACCCGCGCATCATCGCGATAACCGGGAACAGGAGCAGCGCCGGCGCGATGGCGCGAATCGACGCCGTCGCGCCCGGGTTGTCCCGCGCGAGCAGCGGCGCGAACACGAACAGGGCGCCCGATACGATGACGCCCGTCACGATGCCGAACAGGAGCGCGGCGCGGTAGATGTCGCGCGCCTCCGCGATCCGTCCCTGCGCGTGCCGCTCCGCGATCATCTTGCTGATCGTGCTCGGAATGCCCGCCGTCGCGACCACGAGGAGCAGCAGATAAATATTGTTGGCCGCCGTGAAATAGGCGCCGCCCGCTTCCGTCAGCATGTAATCGAGCGGAACCCGCTGGAAGATGCCGAGGAAGCGGGCGATGAGCGCGGCGGCAGCCAGAATGATCGTGCCCCGTATCAGAGAATCTTTCTTCAGGCTCACGTTATCCAGTCCTTCGGATCCGGCCGCCGGCCGGACAAGGTTCAGCCTTTGATCGGCTCAAGCGGCTTGACGTTCCCGCGCACCGGCTTCGCCGCGCCCGCCGGAGCCGCCCAGCGCACGCCGTTCTTGATGACTTGCAGAATCCGGGGATTGTGATACGTCGGATACGTCTCATGGCCGGGACGGAAATAGAAGATCCGGCCTTGGCCGCGGTAGAACGTGCAGCCGCTGCGGAACACTTCGCCGCCTTCGAACCAGCTGACGAAGATCAGCTCGTCCGGCGCCGGAATATCGAAATGCTCGCCGTACATTTCCTCGTGTTCGAGCGTGATGTACTCCGGCAGTCCCGCCGCGATCGGGTGCGCCGGATTGACGACCCACAGACGCTCCTTCTCGTTCGCCTCACGCCATTTCAGATCGCACGACGTGCCCATCAGCTTGCGGAAAATTTTCGAGAAGTGGGCCGAGTGCAGCACGATGAGCCCCATGCCGTCCAGCACCCTCTGATGGACGCGGTCGACGATCGCGTCATCGACCTTGTCATGCCCCATATGGCCCCACCAGATCAACACGTCGGTGTCATTCAGCACCTCTTCCGTCAGGCCGTGTTCCGGCTGGTCGAGCGTGGCGGTGCGCACCGCGATGCCGTCCTCCGCGATGCCTCGTGCAATCGCGTTGTGGATGCCGTCCGGATAAACTTTGATGACCTCTTCATGCTCTTTCTCATGCAAGAACTCATTCCATACCGTGACGCGAATCATTTTTCAGGCTCCTCCATTCTCAGTTAAAAAATCAGCCACAGCGCGAACAGCAGAATCATCACCGCTTGCAGCACGATTTTCACGATGACGCTGGTGAACAGGCCGACGAGCGACCCCCAGCCGACCTTCACGGACCGGTCCAGATCGGAGCCGGCCAACAGCTCGCCGATGACGGCGCCCGCGAACGGTCCGATGACAAGCCCGAACGCCGGAATGACGAAAGGACCGACCAGCACGCCGATCGTGCTGCCGATGACGGAAGCACGCGAGCCGCCGTACCGTTTCACGCCCCAGGCGTTCACCGCGTAATCCGCCAGGAAAAGCACGGCGACGATCAGTGTCTGAATCGTCCAGAACGCCCAGCCGAACGGCTCGAACGAATCATGAACCCGTAGACGAAGAATGCCCCGGCAGAACATCCGGCCACATGCGGGGATCAACCTCCCAGCACGTATTGTTCGATCAGATGCGCGATGCCGTCTTCGTTGTTGCCGGGCAGCACGATACCAGCCGCTTCCTTGACCGCCTGCTGCGCGCCTCCCATCGCTGCGCCGAGGCCTGCCGCGCGGATCATCGACAGGTCGTTCAGACTGTCGCCGGCAGCGGCCGTCTCGGACGGATCGATGCCGAGCAGTCGGCACAGTTCCAGCAGCGCGGCGCCTTTGGAGACGCCGGACGGATTCAGCTCGATGTTGACGGGCGACGAATTCGAGATTTCGAATCCGCCCCAGCTTTCCGCCGTCAACCGGATCTGCTCCAGAAGCCGCACGTTCTCTTCGTAATAGCCGAACTTCAGCCACACTTTGCGCTGGACATCTTCCTCCGGCTCGACCCACCGCTCCCGGTTGTAGACGCCGTCCGTCGCGTAAGCCCAGTACCAGACGCCGTGATCCAGCGCCAGCCGGCGCAGGCGCAGCACATCCGCCGCGTCCATCGTCGTCCGCTTGTACAGATCGTGCGGACGGTGCCAGATCTCGCCGCCGTTCACCGTGATCATCGGCGTCGACAAGCCGAGCTGCTCCGCATACGGAAGCACGTTCTGCACGCCCCGGCCGGTCGCGAAGCAGACGATGACGCCCGCATCGAGCGCCCGGCGGATGGCCGCCGCATTGCGCGGGCTGACCTCCTGGCGGTCGTTCAGCAGCGTGCCGTCCATGTCAAGCGCAACCAGTCGAATGTTCGCCATATCAGTCTCCTTCCTAGGCTCTTTCGCTATTGTAACACAGTTGCCGGCGCTCTTCATCCGGTCGGTCGCTCCAGACCGGTCCCGCGGTTGACGCGAGGTTGCCAACGGAACTCAGAATCGCTAATTGTCCAATTAAGCGCATTTCTGAGCCGTAACGGAACCATAAGACCTTATTCGTGCAAAAATGGATCCAGCTTCGTCCGCGACGTCCATATAAGTGCGCTGAGTTCCGTTACAGTCCGAACAGCCGCAATTTCGATGAAATAACGTCTCCAGGTTCCGTTAGAAAAGACGACAGACCTCCCCCAAACGCTGAGAAGGTCTGCCACGCAATCAAGAAGACTTGTTTCGGTTGTAGATGTCGAAGGCGACGGCGAGCAGCAGCACCAGCCCCTTGATCGCCTGCTGCCAGTCGATGCCCACGCCGAGGATCGACATGCCGTTGTTCATGACGCCCATCACAAGGCCGCCGATGACTGCGCCGACCACGGTGCCGACGCCGCCGGACATGGAGGCGCCGCCAATGAAGCAGGCCGCGATCGCGTCGAGCTCGAAGTTGACGCCGGCCTTCGGCGTGGCCGCGTTCAGGCGGGCGGCGAAAATAAGGCCGGACAGCGCCGCCAGCGTGCCCATGTTGACGAACACCCAGAACGACACCCGCTTCGTCTTGACGCCCGACAGCATGGCCGCCTTCTCGTTGCCGCCCATCGCGTAGATGTGCCGGCCGATGACCGTCCGGTTCGTGACGAAAGTATAGAGGAAGATGAGGACGAGCAGCACGATCAGGATGTTCGGAATGCCTTCATAGCTGGCGAGCACATAGACGAACAGCATGAGGGCCGCGGCCAGGATGACCATCTGGGCGATAAAATACCCCCGCGGCGGCACCTCGAAATTGTACCGGATGTCCGACAGGCGCTTGCGCCAGCCGATCGCGATCAGCAGCGCCGACAGCAGGGCGCCGATCAGGAGGCTGAGCAGATGCAGGCCGCCGCCGCCCGAAAAATCCGGGATGAATCCGGAGCTCAAAGCGCGGAACGCTTCGGGAAAAGGCCCGACGGACTGCCCTTTGAGCACCAGCATCGTGAGCCCGCGAAACATCAGCATGCCGGCCAGCGTGACGATGAACGACGGCACCCGCACGTAGGCGACCCAGAAACCCTGCCAGGCCCCGATCAGCGCGCCCATCAGCAGCGACAGGACGACCGCGGCGGCGAGCGGCACGTTCAGCTCGACCATCATGAAGGCCGCCACGGCGCCGACGAACGCCGCCACGGAACCGACCGACAGGTCGATGTGCCCGCTGATGATCACGAGCACCATGCCGATGGCCAGCACCAGAATGTAGCTGTTCTGCAGTATGAGGTTCGTCACGTTGAGTGGCTTCAGCAGAATGCCGCCCGTCAGAATCTGGAACAGCAGCATGATGAGCAGAAGCGCGATCAGCATGCCGTATTGCCGGATGTTGGCCCTGAACTGTTTAATGACCGTTTGCACGGATGTCGCCCTCCATTCGCGCCATGAGCCGCATGATGTTTTCCTGGGTGGCTTCCGCCCGGGTCAGCTCGCCGGTCATGCGCCCCTCGCTCATGACATAGATCCGGTCGCACATGCCGAGCAGCTCCGGCAGCTCCGACGAGATGAGCAGGATGCCCTTCCCCTCGCCGGCGAGCTGATTGATGATCGTATAGATTTCGTACTTCGCGCCGACGTCGATCCCGCGGGTCGGTTCGTCCAGGATGAGCACGTCCGGGTCGGTGAAAATCCACTTGCTGAGCACGACTTTCTGCTGGTTGCCGCCGCTCAGGTTCATCGTGGTCTGCAGGATGCTCGGCGTCTTGATGTTCAGCCGCTGCCGGAAGCCCTCCGCTTCCACGATTTCCCGCCTCTCGTCAATCACACCGTGCCGGGAGACCTTCCGCAGCTTCCCGAGGGTGGTGTTGCGCTTGATGTCCTGGATCAGAATAAGGCCGTAATTTTTCCGGTCTTCGGTCACATAGGCAATGCCGTTCCGGATGGCGGCCGGAATGTCGGGCAGGTCGATCGGCTTGCCATTCTTCAGCATCTGTCCGCTGATCTTCTTGCCGTACGCCTTGCCGAACAGGCTCATCGCCAGCTCCGTCCGGCCGGCGCCCATCAGGCCGGCGATGCCCACCACTTCGCCCCGGCGGATATGGAAGCTCACATCCTCGATCACCCGGCGGTCCGGCTGGAGGGGATGGTACACGTTCCAATTCCGCACCTCGAAAATCGTCTCGCCGATGTTCGGGACCCGCTCCGGATAGCGATGCTTCAGGTCGCGCCCGACCATGCCCCTGATGATCCGGTCTTCCGTGATCTCGTCCCGGGCGGTGTCGAGCGTCTCGATCGTCGCGCCGTCCCGCAGGATCGTGATGGCGTCGGCCACCTGGACGATCTCGTTCAGCTTGTGGGAGATCAGAATCGACGTCAGCCCGCGCGCCTTGAACGTCTTAAGCAGCCGCAGCAGGTTCTCGCTGTCGTGCTCGTTGAGGGCGGCGGTCGGCTCGTCCAGAATGAGCAGCTTGACGTTCTTGCTGAGCGCCTTGGCGATTTCCACGAGCTGCTGCTTGCCCACGCCGAGATCCATGATGCGGGTGTTCGGCGACTCCGAGAGCCCGACCATGTCCATCAGCTGCCGCGCGCGTGCGATCGTCTCGCCCCAGTTGATGACGCCGCCCCGGGAGCGCTCGTTGCCGAGGAAAATGTTCTCCGCGATCGACAGATACGGACTGAGCGCCAGCTCCTGATGGATGATGACAATGCCGAGCCGCTCGCTGTCGCGGATGTCCCGGAACTGGCAACGCCGGCCTTCGAACAGCACGTCCCCTTCGTAGGTGCCGTACGGATAGATGCCGCTCAGCACCTTCATGAGCGTCGATTTCCCGGCGCCGTTCTCGCCCATGAGCGCGTGGATTTCGCCCTTCCGCACCTTCAGGTTGACATTGCTGAGCGCCTTGACGCCGGGAAACGTCTTCGTGATGCCCCGCATTTCCAGCAGGATGTCTGTCATCGTTCCGATTCTCTCCTTCGCGGAAACGATTTCGCGGGCGCGCACCGTAACGGCCGCCGCGAAATCGCTCCCTGCCGGAATTCCGAAAGTCAACCGGTTGCGGTTATTGCAATTGATCCTCCGTGTAATAGCCGCTGTCGATCAACACTTCCTTGTAGTTGGACTTGTCGACGGAGACGGGTTCGAGCAGGTACGACGGCACCACTTTCACCCCGTTGTCGTAGGTCGTCGTATCGTTCACTTCCGGCTCTTCGCCCTTGAGCACCGCTTCCGCCATCTCCGCCGCCTTCTTCGCCAGTTCGCGGGTGTCCTTGAAAATGGTCGACGTCTGCTCGCCGGCGATGATCGATTTGACCGACGCAAGCTCGGCATCCTGCCCCGTAATGACCGGCATCGGCTTGCCCTCGGAGCCGTACCCGACGCCTTTCAGCGACGAGATGATGCCGATGCTGATGCCGTCATACGGCGACAGCACCGCGTCCACGCGCTCGGTCGTGTAGTGGGCGCTGAGCAGATTGTCCATCCGCGCCTGCGCCGTCGCGCCGTCCCAGCGGAGGGTCGCCACCTGGTCAAAGTTCGTCTGGCCGCTCCGGACGACCAATTGGCCGTTGTCGATGTACGGCTGCAGCACGCTCATCGCGCCGTCGAAGAAGAAATAGGCGTTGTTGTCGTCGGGCGAGCCGGCGAACAGTTCGATGTTGAACGGTCCCTTGCCGTCCTTCAGCCCGAGCGCCTGCTCGATGTAGGATGCCTGCAGCACGCCGACCTTGAAGTTGTCGAAGGTGGCGTAGTAGCTGACATGTTCGGACTTGCGGATCAGCCGGTCGTAGGCGATGACTTTGACGCCTTCGCTGTTCGCCTTGTCGAGGACGTTCGTCAGCGACTCTCCGTCAATCGCGGCGATGACCAGCACGTCCACGCCTTTCGTGATCATGTTCTCGATCTGCGAAACCTGGTTCTCGACGATGTCTTCCGCGTATTGCAGATCGACCTTGTAGCCCCGTTTCTCGAATTCGGCTTTCATGTTGTTGCCGTCGTGCACCCATCGCTCCGACGACTTCGTCGGCATCGAGATGCCGACGAATCCGGCCTCCCCGCCGCCGCTGCCGCCGGAACCGCCGCCTCCGCAGCCGGCGGCCATGAGCGCCATGCCGAGCAGCAGAACGATGAGCACGCTGAACCTTCTCTTCATTGGACTACCCCTTCCCTTTGCCGATGTGGTGTGGTGTACGACCGTATCGTACAGCGGGGAAGGCGGCAGGTCTTTCCAATAATCCGACCCGTTTTTTCAAAAAAACAACAAAGAAAATGCTCGAAAAAAATAAAAAACTCCCGAAGGAGTCTTCACGTACGGAATGCGCCGCCTCAGCCGCCGTCCGCATCGTCGGCTTCCGTCTCGCCTTTCCGGTATTGGTTGGGGGAGACGCCGAACATTTTTTTGAACGCGGTGCTGAAGTAATGCTGGCTGACATAGCCGACGCTTTCGGCGATCTCGTGAATCGCCAGGTCGGTTCCGGTCAGCAGGCGGGTCGCCTTCTCCATGCGCATCATCGTCACGAGGCTGACGAACGACGCACCGAGTTCCTGTTTCAGGATGCGGCTGAGGTAAACGGGGGACACATGCAGCTCGGCGGCCGCCGCTTCCAGGGACAACTCCGGATCGGCATACCGCTGCCGGATCAGCGCCCGGGCGCGCCGGACGATCGGCGACAGGCGGGCTTCCCGGCTGACGGCGGAGCGTGCGCGCCTGAGCGCCGCGCCGACGTCGACGATATCCTGCCCCGCCGGTTCGAGATGGACCTGGACGGTCAATTTCAAATAGTGCTGCACCGCCTGCTCGATCTTACTGGCCAGCTCCGGCGGCACGTCGTCCCAGATCACGACCAGAATGAGGCCGGCGGCGTCCCGGAAGATCAGATGCCCGGTCTCCCCGAGCAGTTCCGAGGTCATGTTCTCGATGGCGAACAGCATCAGCTGGCGTTCGGACTCATTCCGCAGCGACTGGCCCGTGTCGAGCTCCGGCCAGCGGATTGCCATGACGGATTCGGGCGAATGGCCGGGAAGCTGCAGGAACTGAAGCTGCTCCGCGATTTCTTCGCGGCTGAGCGCGCCTTCCATCCATTCCAGACAGAACCGCTCGCGGAGCAGGGGCAGGTTCTTGCGGATTTGCAAGGCGGCCGCATCCAGGTAGGCGCTCAGTTTCGCCTCCCGCTCCAGCCGGTCCCGCACGCGCGTCATGATCTGCGTCAGTTCCCCCGGGTTGGTCGGCTTGAGCACATATTCCTGGACGCCGAGCCGGATGGCTTCCCGGGCGTATTCGAACTCGTCATGGCCGGTAATGATGACGACCAGGCACGACGGGAGCCGCTCCCGGATCAGGCGGATGAGCTCCAGGCCGTGCATGATCGGCATGTTCAGGTCGACGAGCATGACGTCGGCCCCCCGCTCTTCCGCCAGCATGAGCGCCTCTTCCCCGTCTTCCGCCTCCGCGCACACTTCCATCCCGAGCGCTTCCCAATCCACCGCGTCGCGGATGCCTTCCCGGATGATCGCCTCGTCGTCGGCGATCAGCACCTTCCAAGGCCGTTTCATGGCCGAACCTCCTCCCGGCTGTCGTCCGGCGCCGCGGGCAGCAGCGCGGGATGGACGACGGTCACCGTCGTGCCTTCCCCCCGCACGCTGTCGATCGTAAGGCCGTACCTGCCGCCGAACGTCAGCTTCAGCCGTTCATGCACATTGATTAATCCGAAACCCCGGTTCTTGTCCATCGATCCGCCCGCCGCCGCGGTCTCCGCTTCAGCCATCAGCTCCTCGGGATCAAGATCGCGGCCGACCCGGTCCAGCGCCTGCCGCACTTCGGCGAGCCGGCCTTCGTCCATCCCCGCGCCGTCGTCTTTGACCCGCAGGATGAGCTCGCCGTCCCGGACAAAAGCGTCCACTTCAATGGTGCCGGGTCCCCGCCGCTCCTTGATGCCGTGGTAGATGGCGTTTTCGACGATCGGCTGCAGGATCAGTTTCAGCACCGTATGCCGGTCGAGACCGGGTTCCATGCGGATCGCGTAATTCAGCTTGTCCCGGTAACGGACCTTCTGGATTTTCAGGTAGCTCTCCAGATGCTCGAATTCTTCCGCCAGCGGAATCCGGTCCTTGCCTCCGCTGAGTCCGATCCGGAACAGTCTGGCGAGCGATTCCGCCACTTCCGCCGCGGCCTCCGCTCCCTGGCTGCGCGCCATCCACTGGATCGTGTCCAGCGTGTTGTACAGGAAATGCGGCCGGATATGCGCCTGCAGGCTGCGCAGCTCCGCTTCCCGCTTCTGCCGTTCCTTGTGCTCCATGAGCGTGATGAGCCGGTTGATCCGGTACAGCATCCGGTTGAAACTGCGGCCCAGCATGCCGATCTCGTCATGCCGCTCGCTGATGAAGCGGGTGAGCAGATCGCCCGACTCCGCCTTGTGCATGAAGGAGATGAGCTGTCCGATGGGCCGGGAAATCGTGCGGGACAGATAATACGAGGCCGTAATCCCGAACAGGCAGACGAGAAACACGAAGCTGACGATGTAAAACTGGATTTCCCGCATCTCGTGGATCGATTCGCGCACCGGGAACACCCCGATGGTCGTCCAGCCGGTGAACGGCGATTTGACATAGATGAATTGGATCCTTCCGGCTTCCGTGTCCCGGAAGAGCGACCCGGACGTACCCGTGAACCAGTCCGGCGAGACGCCGACGGCCGGGAGGTTGGCCGGCACATAGACGGGGTCTCCTTCGTCGTCGATGACCATGAGGTAGCCGTTGCGGCCGAGGCGCACATTTTTGAGTTCTTCCGCGATCACGCGCAGTTTCAGGTCGATGAGGACGACGCCGAGCACGCGCTGGGAGTCGGGGTCGAGCACCGCACGGGCGACCGATATCACCTCGTCGTCCCGGTAATTGACGTGGCTGGTCACATGCCGGCCCTCGGGACGCCCGACAATCGTGAAAATGCCGTCCCGCTTCACCGCTTCTTCATACCACGTCTCCAGGGTCAGGCGGTGGCCTTCTTTGGCGTACAGCTCGTTGCTGATCGATTCGCCGTCGCTGTTTACGATGAGGATGCCGGCGACTTCCGTGTACAGCGTGCTGATCGTCTGCAGGAAATGCCGGATCTCGTAACGGTCGCTCACCTTCGCTTCCTGTCCTTCCGTGCCGTCCAGAAAACGGCGCACATCCGGATTGCCGGAGGCGATGTAGGTGATGTTCTGGAGACTTGCGGCATAATGCTCCAGGGAACGGTTCACTTTGCCGATCAACTGCAGCGTGTTTGCCGTAGTCTGCCGCTCCAGCACGCGGTCCACTGAATAGTGAATGAGCAGCCCGAGGCAGACCGCCGGCAGGATGCCGATGAGCAGAAAATGGGCGATCAGCTTGTAGCGGATCGGCCAGTCGTTGATTTCCAGCCATTTGCGCACGCTTCCCACCTGCCGCCCTGGCGTCCGTCATTTCACGTAATAATGGTCGACATTCTCCCGGGTCACGACGGAAATCCCCGTGTCCACATAGACGGGAAGCGGGGAGGCGTCCGCCGTCTGCCCGCTGTCCGGCGTAACCAGCCCGTGGTGGAGGTGGAACAGGTACAGCAGCGACCAGTACCCCATGTTCCACGTGCCCTGGGCCAGCGTCGCGTCGATCTCGCCCTGGCGCACCATATCCAGCGTCACCTTGTCGGTGTCGAAGGCGACGATCTTCACCTGATTCTGCCGCTGCCTCAGCCGGACCGCGTCCGCGACGCCGACCCCGCCGACCGCGTCGGTGTTGAAGATGCCCTTCACGTCCGGATACTGATCGAGAATGGCGATCGCCGCGTCCCGCGATACGATGCGGTCCCCTTTGCCGTCCTCGACGGCGACGATCGTCATCTCCGGATATTCGGACCGGATCGTGTCGCGGAAGCCGTTCGTCCGCTCCTGATGGTTGAGCTGGTTGGGAAGGGTTACGACGCCGACCTCTCCTTTGCCGCCGATCAGCCGGGCCATTGTCCGGGCGGCCGTCACGCCCGCGTTGTAATTGTCCGTGGCCAGCAGGGAATAGGCTTTGCTGTCCGGCGCCCCGGAATCGAACAGGACGACCGGTATGCCGGCATCGACCGCCTTGTCAATCGACGGTGTAAGCGCTTCCGGATTCATGACGGTAAGGGCGATGCCGGCCGGCTTCTGGGCGATCACCTGTTCCAGCACGGTCACCTGCTCCCGCACGTCATATTGCGTCGAGCCCCGGTACTCCACCGAGACACCCAGCACCTGCGCAGCGTCTTCGAATCCTTTGATGACGCTTTTCCAGTAGTCGATGCCGGACTGGAACGTCACCATCACATACTTCTCGTCCAGGCTGCCGACCAGGGCGGCGGAATCGCCGGCCCCGGCCGACTGGCTTTTCCCGTAGAAAAAGTTCAGGGCATACAGCACATAAGCGCCGATGATCACCAGATAGAGGAGCAGCATCTTCTTCATGCGCGGACCCCCGCCTAATTCATAGGTCAGCCTTCATCCTGCGGACCCGCCGCGTTCGCCGGGCCGTCCCCGCCCTGGCCGGTCCCGCCGTTGCCCGTTCCGGCGTTGTACGTTCCGCTGCCGGTCCCGCCGCCGGAATCGGCCGGCTCCTCCCGGCGCTCGGGAGGCGCCGCCGGCAGCGTGTCCGCGGTGCTTCCGCCGGTTCGGCCGGCCGTGTCGCCGGTATCGCCGGAGGCGCCGCCCTGCGATTCGCCGCCCGCAGCGGCTCCCGTGCCGCCTGTGCCCGCGGTGCCGCTTGCACCGCCGGCGCCGTTTGTGCCGCCGGCGTACGCGTCAGCCGGAACCGCTGCGCCTCCATCACCGGCAGCTCCCTGCGAGCCCGTGCCGGCCGCCGCACCGGTGTCGTTCGCGCCGGCGTTGCCGCCCGCGCCCGCGCCTGCGCTTGCGCCTTGCGACGCGCCGCCGTTCCCGCCCGACCGCTTGCCGCTCTGCGAGCCGCTCCGCCGGGCTGCATTCGTCTGCGTGCCATCCGGGTCGGCCGGCGTCTCATCCAATGTCGTGCTGCCGTCCGCATGGCCTTCGTCCGCATCGGACTGCTGCGTCACAAGGGTGTTCTTCTTCGGCGCGCCGGTCAAGCCGATGTAATGATCGTATGCGTCGAAAATTTTCCGCGCGATCGGCGCGGCCCCCCGGCCGCCGTATCCGCCTTCGGGCACGACGACGGCGACCGCCAGCTTCGGCTTGTCGGCCGGGGCGAACGCGATGAACACCGCGTTCTCGATGATGCCGACGCTCGTCTGCTGCTCGGAGGTCCCGGTCTTGCGCCGGAAGTCGTACGGGAACCCTTCGAATCCCCGCACGTTCGATTTCATGCCGCTGATGATGACATCCCAATACTCGTCCGGCAGATCGATCGTGTTCAGCACGACCGGCTGGAACGTCTCGACCGTCCGGCCGTCGGCGTCGACGATCCGCTCCACGAACTGCGGCTTCAGCCGCTTGCCGCGGTTCGCCAGCGTCGCCGCATATTGGGCGAGCTGCAGCGTCGTGTAGCGTCCCTGCTGGCCGAAAGAAGCGTAAATCAGCGCCGACTGCGGGCTGCCGTTCTCCGCCTCGTGGAAATAGTCGATAACGCCCTTGGACTCGCCCGGCAATCCGCTCTCGGTCAGCACGCCGAGACCGAACTGCTTCACCCAATTGTCCCAGATCTCGACGCCTTTGCGCCCGTCGCGCCGGTACAGCGCATTGCCGATCATTTCCGCCATGAACGTGTTCGACGACTTCTCGATCGCCTTCGATGGCGTCAGCCGCCCGAATGCCCGTTTCTCGGCGTTGCGGATCGAGACGCGGTACCCTTCGCGGCCGAACTGGAACACGCCGGTGTCGTTGTAGGTCGTCTTCGGCGTAATGAGCCCTTCCGCCAGCCCGATGAGCACGGTCAGCGGCTTCTGCGTCGAACCGAGCGGCACGAGCGAGGACGGGTGCTTGTTCGCTTCCTCCTGCGAACCCCAGTCCTGATAAGCCTGGGAGATCGCGCCGTTCTTGTGGAATGTCTTCGTTGCTTCGTAGTTGGACGGGCTGATCTGACCGCCTTTCCAGACGTTCGGGTCGTAGTCCGGCATGCTCGCCATCGCGATCACCTTGCCGGTGTCGACCTCGATCGCGACCGCGTAGCCGGCGCGGGCGTACTCCGCCCGGTCGCCGCTCGACTTCGGCGCGTTTCGCAGATACTCGATATGATCCAGGATGGCCTTCTCCGTCGCGAGCTGCACATCGCGATGAATCGTCAGATGCAGGTCGCTGCCCTTCTCCGGCTTCGTGATGACCGGTTCACCAATGATCTCGCCGTGGCTGTTCACCGGATACGTTTTGACCCCGTTCCGGCCCCTGAGCACATCCTGATACATCAGCTCGAGCCCGTCCATGCCGACGTCCTCGTCATTCAAATAGCGGAGCGTCGGATCGGTCGACTGTCTCTTCTGCTCGTAGAAATCTTTCGTCGCGGCGGATGTGACGGCCGAGTCGAAGTTTTTCAGGTAGCCGACGAGCTGCACCGCCACCGTGTCGTCGTCATAATGGCGGATCGTGTCTTCCACGATGCTGATGTTCGGAAATTTCGCGCTGTTTTCCGAGAAGTACGCGATTTCCTGCTTCGTCAGGTTGTATTTGATCAGGCGCGGCGTGTACATGTTGTTCTGCCGGAAGTTGATGTCCATCCGCTCGATGATCTGCTCGATCGTGATCGCTTCGTTCGGATCGCCGTATTGCGTGAACACTTCGTTCAGCTCTTCTGCGATCTTGCGCGCCTCGGCTTCCTTGATCGAACGGTCCATCGTGAAATACAGCGACTGCGTCGACACCGAGTACGCGATCGGCTGGCCGGTCGCATCATAGATGTTGCCGCGGATCGGCGGAATCTGCACGGTACGGCTGCCGCTGCTCGTCCGCTCGGCGCGCAGCTCCGGTCCGCGCACGAACTGCAGAATCGCAAGCTGCACGATGAGCACGCTGAACAGGACGAACGTGCTGAAGAAGAAAAGATTGAGCCGGAACGAGAAATGCCGCCGATTTGCGATCAGCCTTCGCTGTTCTTCTTCCGTCCGTTGTTCGTTCGCCACGACCGCATCCCCCTTTTCCGCATCGTCTGATCAAAAATATTCCGCCGCACGCATCCGTTATTTCCGCTTCCCGTCACGTCTCCCGCACATGGGTACGGTCGAAATCCGGCGGATTGAACCAGTCGCCGGACGTTGCCCAGGTGGCGTCGAGCGGTATCCATTGCTCGCCCGCCCGCACTTCATTCCAGGCATGCGGCCCGAAACCGCCGCGGCCGTCCGCGCCGAGCCCGGTGACGACCCGCGCTTCCAGGCCGGCGCTGCGCGCCATGACGGCGTAGAGGCGCGCGATGTCGATGCAGACGCCGCGCCGCGTGCGGAACGTGTCTTCCGGCGTCTGTTCCCGCCACTCGCCGCGCTCGGTATAGGCGTCCGCTTTGTCCCAGTCATAGGCGATGCGCGTCCCGACCCAGTCGTACAGGGCGCGCGCCTTCGCTTCGTCATCCTTCGCTCCCGCGGTAATGCGGAGCGCGGCTTCCCGGATGTCGTCCGGCACGTCACGGTCGATGATCTCGTACCGGCGCTGCAGAATCCGCCGGAATTCCGCTTCGACGGCCCGCGACAGCACCGGCCCCTGCTCCGCCATCACGCCGCCCGCCACCGGCTCGAGCAGACGATCCGACGCTTCCCGGTAGAGCGGGGACGATTCGATCCGGGCGGCGAGCGGCGCGTTCGGCAGCAGCGACACATAGACGAACAGCGCCGCCATCAGCACGAGCGCCCGTCCGCCGCCGTGCACGAAGCCGAGCGCGGCGCCTGCCGCGCGGCTCAGCGCGCCGCCGGGGGCGGCTGCAGGGGCGCGCATCCGCAATGCGCCGGCTTTTGAGCCTGCGCCGGCGACGAGCGTCAGCGCGGCCGCGGCGAGCAGCCGCAGCAGCAGGCGGATGACCAGATAGCCGATCAGGAACAACAGCCCGAAACGAAGCAGCGAGAAATCCCTGACACCCGTGATGAACGTGTGCCAAGCCAAAGACCAGTTGTCCATTTCACCGGCGGGCGGCCTGAGATCCGCGTCCATGAGACGCGATTCGACAACCGGGCCGAAAGCCGTCGCGAACCGGACGGCGAGCGCCAGCGACGCGATCGTGCAGACCGTCTCCCACAAGAACAACAAGAGGTGCTTCGCGGAACCCGGCGCACCTCGTTTCATGCCTTGCCAGAGCGATACGGCGATGATGATGGCAACGGCAACCGCGACAGGCTCCGCAAAATCGGATGCATGCACCCGCATCACGCCCTTTCGCCCCGCCGCGGATCAGCCCGCGGCTTTCGCCTGGTCGATGAGCGACGAGATCGTTTCGTCCACTTTCCATCGGCCGAGCGGCGCGCCGTGATATGTCACCGTCACCTCGTCTTCTCCAATCTTGCCTTTGATGACGAGGCTTGAGGTCTGCACCGTGAACGTGCCGTCTTCGCTTGCCGTGTAGACCGCGTCCGAAGCTTCTCCCGCCATGGCTTCGAGCGCTTCACGCTTCAGCGCCGCGGCGGCCTGCTCGGTGATCTGCTCTCCAAGCTCTTTCAGCTTGTCGACGCGCAAATCTTCAAGCGAATATCCGCTGTACAGCAGCACGCCGATCACGATGACGGCGACAAGCAGCCATTTCACGACGGTTTTGACGATCTTGATGACGATCAGCAGTGCGATGAGCGCGATGACCAGCACATACCAGCGATCGGTCAGAAATTGTTTCCATGTCTCCAGATCGGCCTGGAACAGTTCGCCCAGCATCGCGGTACCCCCTTTATTATGTAGCTGACGATGGAAAACGGATGATGGTTTATGGAAATTGATCGCGCGAAGATTCCGGATTGCAGTCCCTGTTGAACGGCACACGTCAGACGGTGTGTATTAACGGCATTCCGTGCCGTTAAACCTTGCCAGAGTATAGCAGCCAGCCCAATAACGGCACTACGTGCCGTTGCACGCGTTGGAGGACCGCAGTGTACGTCCAACGGCGTGAAATAACGGCATTCTGTGCCGTTAATGCTTGAACGGGTACGGCAATCGGTCCGTTAACGGCATTCCGTGCCGTTGCAGACGGTGCAGGATTAGTATCTGCCGTTCATTGACAGCCCGATCTCAATTATAACGCAGGCGCTGCCGGGCGTCCACGCCAGCGGATGGGGGGCCGGACAGGCAACAGCCCCGTGAGCACAGCCTCTCGGCCCGCTGCAACACGCATGACACAGCCTCAGGCATACCCCTTCCCCGCCTCCGGTAGCGTGCATCCCACGTTACGGTCCCCGGCGCTACCGGACAAACAGACATAACTCGTCCGGCCCGGGCGTATGATCAGAAGGAACCCCGCAACACGCAAGAAACGGAGCGTGACCGCATGAGAACCGCCTTCTGGCTTTATCTGTTCTCGTTCATCGCCATCTTCGACCTGCACGCGCAGTATCCGATTCTGACCCCGTTCGCCGTATCGCTCGGTGCCGCTCCGTCTTTCATCGGCCTGATGATGGGGCTCTATTCGATCACCCATCTGCCCGGCAACGTGATCGCGGGATGGAGCGTCGACCGGTTCGGCAGCCGCGTTTTCATCGTCCTGAGCCTGTTGGCGGCAGGCATTATTCTGCTGCTTCAGTCCCGGGTGGAAGACCCGTGGCACCTGCTGTTGCTGCGCTCGATCAGCGGCTTCGTCCTCGCCTTCCTGTCGCCGGCCTGCATGGCGCTGCTCGCCCGGATCAGCGCCGACCGCATCCTGCAGGGCAAACTGATGGCCGGGAACGGGCTCGTTCACACGCTCGCCTCCGTCGTTTCCCCGGCCGCCGGCGCGCTGCTCGTCGCCCGCCTCGGATTCGAGCTGTCCTTCTTCGCGCTGGGCTGGCTGCTGATCGGCACCGCGGTGTGCGCGCTCCTGTTCATCCGCGACATCCGCCCGACCGCAGCGGCGGGCGGAACGGCCGGCCCGCCCCATGCCGGCGCGCCGGGCGCACATGGCGCGGCCGCCCATCCGGCTGCGGCGCTCCCGGCGAAGGCGAAGGAGGCCGGCGCGCTGCTGCCCGGTACGCCGCAGCCCGTCGCCGCAGACGACGATCTGCCGCTGCCCTGGCTTGTCTATGTGCTGCCGATCGCGATGTCCTGCGCGCAAGGCATCCTGTCGTTCGAACTTCCGCTGCTCGCGATGCACGACCACAGCATCATGCAGACCGGCCTGCTGTTCTCCGTCCTCAGCCTCGGCTCCCTCGTGACGCTCAGCATGATGTTCCTGAACCGGTATTCCTCGTTCCGGCGGACGCTGGCGGGCGCGCTCATTCTGGCGCTTTCCTATTTCACCGCCGCCGTCGGCGACCTTGTCCCGCTAACCGCGCTGCTGTTCATCATCGGCATGGCAAAGGGCATCATCTATCCCGCGCTGACCACGCTGCTTATCGAACTGACGGGCAGCGCGAAATACGGCCGCACGTTCTCCGTGCTGTCCATCGCCTATTCCGTCGGCGCTTTTCTCGGTCCGCTCACGGCCGGGTATGTCCGCGACGCGATTTCCCCTTATTTCATCGCATTCCTGGTGCTGATGACCGGCGTGGCCCTGCTCCCGTTTGCCGGGCCTCGGCGCCTGCACACCGCTTCCGGACGCATCGGCTGATGCCGAATTCGACATTTCCCAGGAAATTGATACAATGGATGGCAGCAGAACGATGCAGGGGATGCTGCATGGAGATTGTCATCATCGTGGAAGGAAAAAACGATAAAGCCCGGCTGCGGCGGCTGCTTGCCGGCGAAGTCGACATCCTGTGCACCTTCGGAACGCCGGGGCCGCATCAGATCGACCAGCTGGTGCGGAAGGTCGGCGACCGGGAGCTGTATATTTTCACGGACAACGACGCTTCGGGAAGACGCATCCGCGGCATCTTGCGGGACGCTTTTCCCGACGCCGAACACATTTACACGCGCAAAGGGTATCCCGGCGTCGAGAGCACGCCGGACGAATACCTCATTCAGCAATTGGAAAAAGCCGGACTGGAAGACTACATCATCCGTCCGGAGGATGATGAGCTCGCCCGGCTGCTGCAGCATGATCCGTGAAGTTTCTAGCCGCATCATCTTCCTGATCTTGCTGCGGCATGTCCAACTTCTTCGACTATTGCCCGAATCCCTTCCTCGGCCGACTGTGCCTCGATCCAATGTTCGGGATCATGCTTCCGCAGCGCCTTGTGCAAACGCTGATTCCGGGCGGCGTAATGCTTGTACATGCTGCGGCAATGTCGCGCATCCATGCCATTCTTGATATACACGTCAAGCACCGCCTGGGACAACACGGACGTTTCGGCGAACCGGCTGTATTGGCGGAACGTGTCGACCAGCAATTCCGGGAGGACAGCCGCACCGAGCCGCAGACCGGGAAAGATGATCTTGGAGAAACTTTTCAGACAGACAACATGGGAAGTCCGGTCAAGCGCGTAGATCGGCTCGAACCTTTTGACTTCCCCCAGGTCGGCCATGTAGTCATCCTCCACCACGTACTCCAGTTCGTCCAGATTGATCCCCCCGGACGTACGCATAATCCAGGAAACCGGCAGTCTCTCCGCTTCGAGAAACCTCAGGAAAAGATTATAACTCGGTTGTTCCACCAATATTTCCGTCCTGCCGTTCGGGAACGGCATAAGCGCCAGTATGCCAGGCGCATGCTGGATGCCCGTGGTCAGCATGATGAGCTCCGCCTTGGCGAACAACTGGCTGTCGGCCAGACGGGTTACAAGCGTCCGTTTGAGATTGTCCGTCACCGCCAAATCCCCGCAGGTGAACAGCTGCCGGCTGTTGATCTCGAACGCTTTGTTCAGACAATGATGGAAATCCTGGTGAGGAAACAGGCCGGGATCCGGTGAGGACGACGAGAAATCCATCACGCCATGCTCCTCGCCGCGAGTTCCGCCGCCGGCCTGATCGAAGACGTAGTAGCCGCTCTGGGGGGATGGAATAAATGGCGTGCCGCATCTCCAGTTCGGCATAGGCCTTCACGATGGTGCCGGGACTTACCCCGTACCGTTGCGCCGCCTCCCGGACGGAAGGTACCCGTTGCCCCGCGCGGTAGTGACCGCTCGCGATTTTGTGCTCCATATCGGCAAGGATTTGCGCATATTTCTTCACGCCGTCCATCCTCCTCGTGCTTGCGGCTTAGCTGCACAGACGAAGCAACTGTACCAATACAGTCGGCAAAATCTCTCATTGCGCCGTCATCATCGGGTTCTCGTTCCTGTTCGTCAAAATCGCGCTGGAATCCGCCGCCCCAATGGACATCCTGGCCTGGCGATTTTCCGTGTCGTTCGCCGTTCTGTCGCTGCCGGCCCTGCTCGGCTAGATCCGATTGAACGTGCGAGGCAGACCGCTGCACAGGCTGCTGCTGCTCGCAACCATGTACCCGCTCGGCTTTTTCCTGTTTCAGACGTACGGACTTCAGCATGCCGCTTCGGCCGAAGCCGGCATGCTGAACGCCTTTACGCCGGTGCTCATCCTGATTCTGGCTTCGGTCTTCCTGAAGGAATCGGCGAGCGGATTGCATTGGATTTCCATCAGCTTGTCCGTAGCCGGCGTCGTCTTCCTGCTGCTGACGGGATCGTGCGCCGCGTTCGCCGGATACAGCGTACTGGCCCGTTCGCTGTTGAAATCGTTCCGCCCCATGGAACCGACTTGGTGGATGCTTGGCATCGGCTGCATATTTTTCCTCGCCGTGTCAGGGTTCAACATGCTTCTGACGGTACGTGGAACGAACTGCTTGCGCCGCTCGGCGATATCCGTCTCATCGTGTCCGTGCTCTACCTCAGCATCCTGTCCTCGCTGGTCTCGGCGTTTACGGCGAACTATGCGCTGTTCCAAATGCAAGCGGCGAAAGCCGGCGTGTTCACCAACCTGTCGACGGTCGTATCCATTGCAGCCGGCGCGCTCATCCTCGGGGAGTCGACCGAGATATATCATCCCATCGGCTCGTTCATGATGATCGCCGGGGTGTGGGGAAGGACATGACGACTTGGCGGGTTGACACCTGGACCAACGTCAAGCCCGGGTCGATCGATCACGCGCTTGACAAATTGGAATCGCAGGGGATGATCGAAACCGCGGCATCCGGGGCCGGCGCGAAACTCGGTCCGTCCCGCAAGGAGTACTCGGTCACGAAGCAGGGCAAAGCGGAGTTCTTCCGGCTGCTTGAAGCAGCGCTTGTCAGCCCGGACATTCTGCAATTTTCCGCCGGCGTCGCCTTCATGGAATGGCTGCCCCGCAATGAAGTCATCGCGCTCCTTGAACAGCGCCGGACCGTACTGGAGCCGAGCCACTTTCGAACAGATCACGGCCGGCAAGCGGACGGATGCCGTCGACTATACGGAGCTGAACGTGTTTATGCCGCATCCCCATTATGCGCAGCAATATTTTGTATGCATCCTGAATCCCGCCGGAGATAACGTAGAAAAGACGAAGGAGCTCATCATGGAAGCCCGTTCGATCGCGGCGGAACGGCTGCAGCGCGGAAACGGCCGATAAGGTCGCTTCTACGCTACATGACCAGCGCGATGACGATCGTGACGGAGATGACGCTGAGCAGCGTCGAGAAGAAGACGGCCTGGGAGGCGAATTCCTTCTCATTGTCGAACTCGACCGCCAGCAGCACGCTGCTGAGCGATGTCGGCACGGCGGACGAGACGATGAGCGCTGCGGCCGTCAGCCCGTCGAAGCCCATCAGCAGCGTGAGCCCCCACGCGAGCACCGGTCCGACGGCCAGTCGCAGCAGCGCGGACAAGCCGACATCGACGGCCATGGCGCGTTCGATCCGCCAGGACATGCTGCCGAGCTGCACGCCGAGCGTCAGCAGCGCCGTGCCGATGAACGCATTCGCCAGATAGCCGATCGGCGCCTCCAGGGCCGGCGGGATCGGCACCTCGAAGGCGCGCATCAGCAAGGCAAGCGGGATGACGTAGATGATCGGCAGGGACAGGACGACGCGCCCGATCTCGCGCAGATTCGCCTTGTGCGCATTGACCGCGTACACGCCGTATGTATTCGGAATCAGGCTCTGCAGCATCGAAATGAGCACCTGGACGGACAGCGTGTACGGATTGCCGGCGAACACCAGCTGGTTGAGCGGAATGCCGTAGTTCGCACTGTTGTAGAACATGACGCTGTTGCGCATCGCCGCCCGCCGTCCGCCGGACGCTCCCCGCGCCCGGCAGACGAGATCGGCAAGGACATACTGGATCGCCATGAACAGCAGCCCGAACAGCACGATCTTGCCGAACATCGATGCCGAGATCTCCGTGTCATAGAGCAGGCGGAACATGATCGCGGGCGAGAAGACATAGAAATTCAGCTTGGACAACGTCCGGATATCCAATGAAAAAGCCCGCTGCATGACGACGCCTACGGCAATCATCGCGGACAGCGGGATGACGTTGTTTGTCAAAATATGCAGCAGGATGGACATGATGTCATCTTCCCCATTCATGGCGGCCGGCGCGGAAAGGCGCAGCCGGCTTCTGCGGTCGGATCAGAGGGAAATCAGAGCAACTTGTCGATCTCTTCCAGCACTTTCTCGGGCGTCAGCGTCTCGTCGCCGCCGCCGCGGATGTAGCTGCGCAGCCGGCCCTGCTCATCCACCAGCGAAATGATGTCGGAATGCACCAGATTGTCGGGGTCGGGGTTGATCACGCCAAGGTTGAATCCCTTCGCGATCTTGACGATTTCCTCCGCTTCTCCCCTCAGGAAATGCCAGCCCGACCGATCCGCCTTGAACCCGTCGGCGTACTGCTCAAGCACTTCCTGCGTGTCGCGGTACGGGTCGATCGAGATCCAGTGAAATTCCACCTTGTCCCCGAAGAGCCCCCGCTCCTGCAGTTCGGTCTGCACGAAGGACATGACCCGCGTCGTGATCGGACAGACGTCCGGACAAGATGCGAAGAAGAAATAGACGAGCCGGATCTTGCCTTCCGATTCGGAGAAGGAAAGCGGCTCTCCGTCAAGATCCGTCAGCGTGAAATCCGGCACTTCCAGTATAACCGGAAGTTCTTCCTTCTTCCAGGGTCCGTAAGTGTACAGCAAATAGCCTGCCATCAGCAATACGAGCACGCTGACGGCCAACGGGAATTTGTAACGATTGACGAAAGCCACGGAAACCGCTCCCTTCTCGCATCATTACGGCAGCCAGGCGCCGTCGCCCTGCGTATTGACGACCATGACCAGGAAGACGACCATGAGGTAGTTCACCGACAACATGAAATTCTGTTTCGCCCACGCGGTGTCGTCCCGGGCGCGCACACCGGCGATCGTATGCCAGCACCAGACCGCGCCGAACACCACGGATACGATGAGGAAAATGATCCCCGCGTACCCGAACGCATACAGCAGGACGCCGGCCGGAATGAGCAGCACGACATACGGGATCATCTGCCATTTCGTCCGCCGGACGCCCTTGACGACGGGCAGCAGCGGGAAACCGGCCGCCCGGTATTCCTCGACGCGGCGGATGCCCAGCGACCAGAAATGCGGCGGCTGCCACAGGAACAGAAGCGCGAACAGCAGCCATGCGCCCGCGTCGATCTGCTCCGTCACGGCGCAATACCCGATCACGGGCGGCATGGCACCCGATACGCCGCCGACCGATGTGCTCCAGGTCGAATGGCGCTTGAGCCAGAGCGTATAGACAACGATATAGACGAACATGCCGAGAAGACCGAGCCAGCCGCACAGCGGATCGACCAGGAAGAACAATATCGAGATGCCCAGGGCGCCGAGCGCGATGCCGAAAGCGAGCACGAATGCCGGCGACAGGCGTCCGGACGGCAGCGGCCGGTTCCGCGTGCGCTCCATCTTGATGTCCCAATCGCGGTCGAGATAGTTGTTGAGGACGCAGGACGACGCGATCGTCAGCGTCGTGCCGAGCAGCGTCCAGACGAGAAGCAGCCAGTCGATATCCCACTTCGATGCGACCCAGAAACCGCCGAATACGGCGATCAGGTTGAGTCGAATGATCCCGGGTTTCGTCAGATTAAGCAGGTCTTTCAGCACGTCGGGCCTCCCGAATTCAGGCGCCGATATTGGAGCGGCCTGACGCTCCCGGCCCATGGAATCGTTACCTATCATACCGTAAATGCTTGGCTGTTGACAATCATCGCGCCTGCGGGTTCAACAATTTGACACTTTCACGGGAACGGGCGGAACACTTGGGCTTTTGCCGCCATAGGATAATGCAGCATTCGCCCATGCGAAGGCACGATATGCCGTGGAAGGAAGTGATGATGAACCGGATGGCCGTCATCAAAGCCAACTCCGAGGACATCAAGTTGCTGGCACGTCTGATGCGCGCGGAAGCCGAAGGAGAAGGCGAGCTCGGCATGCTGATGGTCGGCAATGTCGGGGTGAACCGCGTCCGGGGCAACTGCCTGGACTTTCGGAATATCCGCACGATTCCGCAGATGGTCTACCAGCGCCCGGGCGGATTTGAAGCGACGACGAAAGGCTATTTCTACCAGAGAGCGCGCGACAAGGAGATCCGGCTTGCGAGACGCGCCGTAAACGGCGAACGTCAGCATCCCGCGACGAACGCGCTCTGGTTCTTCCGTCCGACGGATCAGTGTCCTGCATCCTGGTGGAATCAGGCGCACAGCGGACGGTTCAAAAGTCACTGCTTCTATGCGCCGTCAGTCAGCGATTGTCCCGGCGTCTACTAAATGAAAGAAGGAGGAAACAAAGCCAACATGTCCATTCAATCGTATGACGCGTACCACTTCGGCACGCCTTACGTTTCCGGCATGCCGAGTGTGCAGTCCCCGTCCGGCTGGTGGCCGACCGGTTATCCCGATGCCGCGATGCCCTTTGCAACCGACACGACCGGCATTTCGCCGTTCATGACCGCAAGCGGCATTCCGGGCATGCCGAGCGACACGACCGGCGTTTCGCCGTTCATGACCGCAAGCGGCATTCCGGGCGTGCCGAGCGGAGCCGGCATTACGCCGACGGGCGGCAACATCGTCACGGTCCCGCAGGAAGAGTCCTACGTCGAGAACATTCTCCGGCTCAACCGCGGCAAATTGGCGACCGTGTACATGACGTTCGAGAACAACAGCCAATGGAACGCGAAAGTGTTCCGCGGCATCGTCGAGGCGGCCGGGCGCGACCATATCATCCTGAGCGATCCGTCGACGGGCACCCGGTACCTGCTGCTGATGGTCAACCTCGACTACATTACGTTCCAGGAGCCGATCAACTACGAATACCCGTTCCAGGGCGGCATCGTCACGCAGCAGACACCGTTCAATACGACGCGCGAAACAGAAACGGACTATACGGATCTGAACACCCAGGCGTGAACATTGCCGGAAGCAAGACGGGACACGGCAGACCAGGGGGAATCGCCTGACAGCCTCATCTCCCGGATGCCGTCCGCTTCTTCCTTCGTGCCGGCTTCCCAGACCTCCACGAACAGGCCGGGTTGATCCGTTCCTTCATATAAATACATCTCCGGATGCGAGGCCTTGAGGGATGCCATCAGGGCCAAATAACGCTCACGGTTCTCCTCCGCAATCCGGTACTCCGCGAAACAACGATACATTGACTCCCCTCCATCCGCCGATCAAGTTGAATCCGCGGGACGAACCCGGTACAATGGTAAGCATAGCAACCGGCGGAGGAGACGGCAAGAAGCCCGGATTCATCCGGGCTTCTGCAGCTTCATATGCTTCAGAATTGACGGGAGCCCGCCAATTGTTGTTCAGCGATCTGTACGAGGCGCTTCGTGATGTAGCCACCGAGCGAACCGGCGTCACGCGTCGCCATGTTGCCGTAGTAGCCGTCTTGTGGAATTTGTACGCCCAGCTCTTGAGCCGCTTCGTACTTGATTTGCTCCAGCGCCGCTCTGGCTTGCGGAACGACCAGCGTGTTGCTGTTCCGGTTTTGGCCTGCCATGGTTGTCGTCTCCTTTCGTCCCTTGAGCTGTAGTGTTGATGCAAGCTTGCAAGCTTATTATGCACCTCATCCGTTTTCTTATGCTTGACCATGCACAAGTCCCGAATCCGCCCAAGGAGAGACGAAGATGTCCAAAACCGCTTCCCTCTTGTTCGCTGTCGCCGCCGTCGTTCTGATGCTGGCGACGGGCGTCGCCATCAGCCACAACGGGTGGTTGGCCGCCCTGTTCTTCATCCTGACGTTCGTCGTCATCGGAGCCGGATTCATCTATCGGGCGAAAGCGCTCAAGCGCAAATGACGGAGCGGCCGGCGGAGATCCGCCGGCCGCCGCCCTTTTCATCCGGCGATCCGGTCAGCGCGGCGGCAGAAATCCCATCCGCTCTTTGGCCAGCGCGACCGTCCGGTTCGCGATTTCCGCCGCCCGTTCCGCGCCTTCCTTCAGCACGCGGCCGAGCTCCCCGGAGCCGCGGATTTCCCGATACCGCGCCTGCAGCGGCTCCAGCACCGCCACGACGCATTCCGCCAGCTCTTTCTTGAACGGACCGTAGCCCTGCCCTTCGAACCGCCGTTCGACTTCTTCCACCGTCAGCCCGGCGCAATGCGCAAAGATGCTGATCAGGTTGCTCACTTCCGGCTTGTTCGCGGGATCGTATTTCACTTCCCGGCCGGAGTCGGTAACCGCGCGTGAAATTTTCTTCCGGACGACGTCCGGCTCGTCGAGCAGCGCAATGTAGCTGTTCGGATTCGGATTGCTCTTGCTCATCTTCTTCGACGCGTCATCGAGCGACATGATGCGCGCGCCGACCTTCGGCATGTACGGCTCGGGCAACTTGAACGTTTCCCCGTAGCGCCCGTTGAACCGATCCGCCAGGTCGCGGGTCAGCTCCAGATGCTGCTTCTGGTCGTCCCCCACCGGAACCAGATCGGCGTTGTACACGAGAATATCCGCGGCCATCAGCGTCGGATAGACGAACAGCCCGGCGGGCACGGATTCCCTGCCGGCCGCCTTCTCTTTGAACTGGGTCATCCGCTCGAGCTCGCCCATATACGCGAGCGTCGTCATGAGCCAGCCAAGCTCGGCGTGCGCCGGCACGTGCGACTGGATGAAAATCGACGAACGCGACGGATCGACGCCCGCCGCAAGGTACAGCGCCGCCACCGATTCCGTCTGCTCGCGCAGCGCGGCCGGGTCCTGCGGCAAGGTGACTGCGTGCAGGTCGACCACCATATAGAAGCATTCGTGCTCATCCTGCAGCTTCACGAAGTTCTGGATTGCGCCGATGTAGTTCCCGAGCGTGAGCTGACCGCTCGGCTGGATGCCCGACAGCACCCTTGCCATGCGTATCTCCCCCTTGACCTGAATATAAAAATCCCCCGCCGCAAGGGACGAGGGACCGTGGTGCCACCCTTATTCGCTTCGACGCCGCATGCCGGACAAGCGACGGCGAAGCCTCACAGCTCCGTAACGGGGAGCAACCGGGAAACCATGGGCGGCATCCGGCCGCTTTCCGATTTCCGGCTCAGGGACCCATTCCGCCAGCCGCGATGCCGGTTTGCACCCTCCACCGGCTCTCTGCAATCGACAGTTCATGGCGTACTCTTTCCCGTCATGGCCGTTGGCAACATTATACCCGCTGCAATGCGAAAGTCAAGGCGGCTGCCGGCGATGGCCGCAGGCACAAATTTCGACCTTCACGTTCCATCTTTGGCAGATCTGTGATAGCATGAGGGCTGCAGGACTAGTTGTCGGAGGGACGGGATCACATTGGCCGAGTTGAAAGTGGCCCACTGTGCGATGTGCGGCAAAGTGTTTCAGGTCAACCTGCGGAACCTGTGCAATGAATGTGCCGAAATTCACGACCGCCGGTTCGAAGCGGTCGACCGGTATCTGATGAAGAACCGCCATGCGACGACCGAGCAGACGGCGGAAGCAACCGGAGTTCCGATCAAGCAGGTACGGGAATGGATTCGGCAGAAGAAGATCAGCCTGGCCGCCCACCCGAATCTGACGGACGTCTGCGATCTGTGCGGCGGTCCTTCCCGGACAGGTCACCTGTGCGCAAAATGCTCCTATCGGCTCAAAAGCGACATCGACAAAATGCTGGCGGAAGAGCAGGCGGAACGCGAGCGCAAGCGCGAACACAGCTATAAGTTGAAGGGGCAGGCCGATAACTGACGGATAGTACAGAAGTGCCGGTTATGTATATTTCCTCCCAGGGCAGCCATACTAAGACCGCCCAAGGAGGTGAACAACATGCCTTCCAACAAACGGAGCAGCAACACGCTTGTCGTGCCGCAGGCAAGCGCCGCGCTTGAGCAGCTGAAATATGAAGTTGCCCAAGAACTCGGCATCCAGATCCCGCAGGACGGGTATTACGGCTACATGGCGACGCGCGATACCGGGGCAATCGGCGGTTATATCACCCGCCGGCTGGTGCAAATCGCGGAAGAACAACTTGCCGGCCGATTCGCAAGATAATCCGGAAACGAAAGATGGAACGGGGTTCCCCGCGGACAGGCGATCCGTCAGCGGAAACCCCGTTCTTTGTTTATGCGAAAGCTGCCCCTTCCTGCCTTGCAGTCTAAGCCAATTGATTCGAGGATTCCGACGGCTTCGGCTGATAGCGGAACATCCAGTTCGCCGTGTTGTAATTCGACTCGTACTGGACGCTCGCCGTCCATTCCCGATTCCGCCGCACGGCAAAATCGAACAGGATCTCGCCGTGGGTCCAGTTCCGTTTCATCCGGAGCGATTCGACGGCCATCCTCCGGAATTCGTTCACCTGCTGAACCGTGAGTCCCCGTTCGTTCTCGAGGAAACGGCCGTTGATGCACTCGATCGGATGATGGCGGACGCCGTATTTTCCGATCATGTTGTTGCGGATCTGGATCGTTACCGTTCCCGCCACCGCGTCAGTCAACTCCGGCTCCAGCTGGCGGAACACATGGTCGATCTGCCTGGCGAGGGGCATATCCTCCAATCTCATCATTGTCCTCCTTTCTTCCTTGTAATGATAACCCTTCCATAGGGATTACAGCCTAGATTATACAACAATTTACACTATGCGACAATATTGAAAATGATTGCCCATACCAATAGTCCCTGCCATGAAATTAATCGACAATGATAGACCTGGTTCGGCTTCGGTGTTATAATATGGCATAATTCCACAAGTAAGGGAGCAATGCAATATGAGCTGGTTAATGAAGCAATCCATACGGACGAAATGCCTAATAGCCTGCTATGCGGTTGCAGCAGCATTCTCTCTTGCCATGCTGGTTGCAGCGCTGGTCGGCGGCCAGGGAATTTTGCTGCCCCTTTTGCTGATCGTTGTACTATGCGCCGCTGTCTATCCTCTTGCAACCCTATTTGAGAGAACGCTTACAAATTCGATGGACGAGATGCGCACGGCCGCATACCAGATCGCGAAAGGCGATTTTACCGTCCGGCTTGCGGGCGACGATGACACGGGTACTTCCAGCATCGCCCAGGCCTTCAACAGCATGGTCGAACGGCTGCGCGACATTTTGCGCGAGACGTCGTCGATCACGAGGCTTGTTTCCGATGCAAGCCGCACGATTTATGAACGCAACCAGCAACTGAAAACCGTCATGGAGCAGGTGACCATTTCGGCGGGCGAACTGGCCACCGGCGCGAACCAGATTTCGGAGGACGTCTCGCAGATGAGCGAGTCGATCAGCGAGATTGAAAGCAAGGTGGCCAACTACGCGGATTCGACCCGGCAAATGAATGAACGGTCCGCCCATACGCTGGAACTGGTCCGTCAGGGCCGCCAGGCCGTGGAGAATCAGACCGAGGGCATGCGCCGCAATGTGGAAGCGACCGAAGCCGTTTCCCGCACGATCGAAGAACTGGCGAAACATGCGGACGGCATTTCGAAGATTACCCGCTCCATCTCGGAAATCGCGGATCAGACGAACCTGCTCTCCCTGAACGCTTCGATCGAGGCGGCGCGCGCCGGCGAGCACGGCCGCGGGTTCGCCGTCGTCGCGCAAGAAGTGCGCAAGCTCGCCGAAGAAGCCGGCGCGTCGACGAAGGAAGTGTTCACCCTCGTCCGCGGCATTGAACAGGGAATCAAGAACGCGATCGCCAACATGAAGGTGAACGAGAGCATCGTCCGCGACCAGAACGAATTGATCCGCCAGTCCAACGAAATCTTCAACGAGATTGTGAAGAGCGTGGAGTTCATCTCCGAACAGATGGAAGCCTTTACCCGTGAAAGCGGCGCCATGCTGGAGAGCGCGCGCAAGATCGCGGCTTCGATCCAGAATATCTCCGCCATCACCCAGCAGTCGGCTGCCGGCACCGAGCAGGTGTCCGCGTCCATGAACGAACAGATGGCCGCGGTGCAATCGGTTGTCGACGAAGCCGAGCAAATGCAGCAGACGGTGCTGAAACTGCAGCGCACGATCCAGATTTTCAAAATTTGATATGCTGTCCGATCCCTCCGCAGCCGCCTTGCATGAATCCGGCGCTTTTGCTGCAAGCTAATGGCAGCACGCCGCGGAGGGATCGCTTTTGAACGCTATTCATCTTCCGAAATTATTGTCCGTCATGCTTGCGGCATCGGTCGTGGTGAATGGTCTGCAGCAGCCCGTGCATTCGCCGGCACCCGGGCACGGAAACGGACCCGGCGCAGCGGAGCGGACGGCGGCATTGCCGTCCGGGGAAGCCGTTCGTCATGAATCGGACGCCGTCATCGGACATGCGTTTTCGGAAAAGCCCGGGCGGAAAGTCCGGAAAAAACGTCGCATGAAGAAAGCGCGCTATTCCTGGACCGCGCTCGAACAGCGGCATCCGGGCGCGTTCGTCACCCATGGACCGGTTCATGCCAAAGCCGCCGCGCTGACGTTCGATGATGCGCCCGATCCCCGATTCACGCCGCAAATTCTCGATATTCTCGCCCGGCACCGCGTCCGGGCGACATTCTTTATCGTCGGCAGCCGCGCCCGTGCGCATCCGGAGCTTGTCCGGCGGATCGTGCGGGAAGGCCACCTCATCGGCAACCACTCCGATACGCACGCGCTGCTGACGAACAAGACGGCGGCCGGGTTCGAACGGGAGATCCGGCGCACCGACCAGACGCTGCTTGCGATCACCGGCAGGAAGCCGCGCTTCATCCGGCCGCCGTACGGCGAAATCTCGCCGAAGCAGACGGACTGGACGGCGCGGCGCGGATATATCGTGGTGAACTGGAATGTGGACGCCGTCGACTGGCGCAATACCCCCAGCCGGACGATCCTCGCGAACGTCCGGAAGCAGCTTCGTCCCGGCGCCATCATTCTGCTGCATGCCGGCGGCGGCCGCGGTCAGGATCTGTCGGGCACGATCAACGCGCTGCCGCGGCTGATCGCCATGCTGAAAAAACAAGGCTATCGGCTGTACACGCTCGACGAGCTGCTCGGCCAGCGCGGTTACAGGACGTAAACCGTAATATACTGGATGCCGAACTTCATCGCCTGCACGCGGCTGTCCGGCACGAAGATGTCGACTCGGTTCCCCTTGATCGCGCCGCCGGTATCCCTGGCGATCGCATACATGCCGCCCTGCGGCAGTCCGTCATAGTCATAGCCGGTAATGTACAGCTTCGATCCGAGCGGAATGACATCGGGATCGACGGCGACCGAGCAGAGGCTCAGCGGATTGCCGAAGTAATCCACCGCTCCCCACTTGCCGTTCTCCTCGGCCGATGCCGTATAGGCCGTCGCTTTCACCTGGATCGCTTTCCGGTATGTCTTCGGCGTCTCTCCGGCTTTGCCTGCGGCGAAGGTGGAGACCGCCGCGGAAGCGGAACCGGTTGCGGCGGACCTTGCAACCGCGTTTGTTCCGGAAGACGCCGCCGCTGCCGCACCGGAGGCCGTGCTCTTGTTCCCGGCATCCGGTATGATCAATTTCAATCCCTTGTAGATGTTCAGCGGGTCGATGTTCGCGTTTGCCGCCATGAGCTTGTCCAGCGGCACGCCGAACTTTCTCGAAAGTTTCCAGAACGTGTCGTCGTCGCCCGCCGTGTAGACGGTCGCGGCGTCCGCGGCGCCTGACGCGCCGGCCAGCAGCACACCGGCAGCGAGCAGCGCGGCCGAACCGCGGCGAATTTCCCGAAATTTCCTCTGCATCGCAATTCCTCCTCGAACACGAGGTTAGCACGGCGGCAAATGGCAATGTAAGCGGAAAGTCCTTCCACATTCGCGCCAACCCGCATCGGGAAGCGATTATGAGAATTCTTTCAGGATCCGTCTATACGTGAAAAGCCGGGCACGCCCGGCTTTTTCGCTTACTCCAATCCGATCCAGTCCTTGCCCGCGCGCTCCCGCCAGACGCACCGGATCGCTTCGACCTGCTCGGCGGGCAGCGGTCCCTTCTCGAGCAGCTTCGCGTTCTGCGCCCAACGGTCCGGGTTCGACGTGCCGACGATCGCCGTATGCACGCCCGGAATCGACAGCGCGAACCGGAGCGCGATCCCGACCGATTCGTCGAAATCGCCTTTCAGAAAATCATAGTCCAGCACCTGAAGCCGCTCCCAATAAGGCACCGCATACGGGTCCTCCGGCCGCTGGCCCGTCCGCCAGGCGACATTCGCAACCGGCCGCTTCACGATCACGCCCATCCCCCGCTTCTGCGCTTCGGGAAGCGTCAGGTCGATGGCTTCCTGGTCCGCGATGTTCACCGATGTCATGAGCGAATCGAACACGCCGGTCTGCACGGCGTAAAGCGCCGCGTCGGAGTCGCCGCTGTATCCGATGTAGCGGGTTTTTCCCTTTTCCTTGGCCCGCCGGAGCACTTCGATGACGTCGCCTTGCTTCAGCACTTCGAGACTGCAGCTGTGCAGATGAATCAGATCGACATAGTCGGTCTTGAGCCGCTTCAGGCTGCGGTCAATGCTTGCCTCAAGCACCTCCGGCTGCCAATGCTCGCCCGGCAGGCCGGCGGTATGGCCGCATTTCGTGAACAGGTAGTAGTCGCTCCGGCGGTGCGAGACGGCCTGTCCGATCAATTCCTCGCTCGTCTTGTAGCATTCGGCCGTATCGATGACGTTGAGACCCGCATCCAGCGCGCTTCCGAGCAGTCGTTCAACCTCGGACACCGAAGCGCCCCTGAATCCGATCTCCGCACCTCCGAACCCCAGTACGCTGACCGTCATATCGGTATTGCCGTAGCGGCGCATTTCCATGCGTCAGTCCCTCCTTGCCGCAGCATGAGTTTACCCCGCCCATTATACCGCATTTCGACGCGGGGCATATAGGACGGCTTTGACCAAAAACAGGACACGCTTGAGCAAAATTCGGGAAGAAAAAACAGCATGGCGCATCTTAGGACTATTTTCCTGCAAAAGAAGGAATCTCCGCGCCGGTGTCGAATGTTAACATTCTGTCTGAGCCATTGTCGGAGGTGAATCATGAGACTGCTGCCTGGATGGTTTCGCAGACGATACACCCTGCTCATCATCCCCGAAGATTCCGACGCCAGCAGCAGAGTGCGTCTGACGATTGTGCCACTCCTGCTTGCCGGAGCCGTTTTCGGCTTGCTGGTTGCAAGCGCCATCATTTTGCTGGCACTGCGTTCGGCAGATGCGCTCCGCATTCAGGCGCTGCATAAAGAACTGGCGGAATCCGCCGACGCCTATGAAGCATCGCTCGCAGACCGCGAACAGTCGATCGCCCTGCTGAAGTCCGAAGTGCTCCGGCTGACCGAGGAAGCCGGCGCCGTAAGGCAGAAGCTCGAAGAACTCGACAAGCTGGAAGCGGAGATTGAGGCCATCGTGGAGATCGCGCTGCCGGGCGAGACGAACGGCCTTGCTTCCACATCAGCCGGCCGGAAAACGGCCGTCACGCCGCTCTCTTATGACGTCGGTGTGGGCGGCGAGAACCATCCCGTCGACGAGGACGGCCTGGCGGAAACCGAAGCTTACGGAAGCGTCGAACTGATGACTTCATTGAAATATGAAGCGGAGCTGCTCCGCGCCCGCCTGGCCGCGAAGAAAGAAGAAGCGGACCGCGTGCTGGACAAGCTGCGGATGCTGCCGATCGCATGGCCGACGGACAGCACCCGCCTCACGTCCGAATTCGGGCTTCGGTCCGATCCGTTCACGAGGCGGCTTGCGCGGCACAGCGGCATCGATCTTGGCGGAAATTCCGGCGAACCGGTCTACGCCGCCGGCGGAGGCACCGTGATGGAATCGGACTATAACCGATCGCGCGGCCATTATATCATCATCGAGCATGAATCCGGTTATAAGAGTGTTTATATGCATTTGCGCAAACGGCTGGCCGGCGCCGGCCAGAAGGTCGAACAGGGCGAGAAAATCGGCCTGCTCGGCTCGTCCGGACGGAGCACCGGTCCGCATCTGCATTTCGAAATCTGGAAAGACGGCCAGGCCGTCGATCCGCTGCCTTACCTGCAGCTGTTCAAGGAGGAGAAGTCGTAATGTTCAAACCAGGCAAGTCCAGGTCCGATGCCGCCGCGACGGACACCTATATCGGGCCGGGCAGCGCGTTCGAAGGCCGGCTTGAGTCGGACGGCAGCATTCGCATCGAAGGCCGCGTGACCGGCAGCGTGAACAGCAAAGGCGATGTCTCGATCGGCGACACGGGCGTCGTCGAAGCGGACATCACGGCGCGCAACATCGTCATTGCCGGAACCGTGAAGGGTAACGTGCAGGCCACCGAGAAACTGACGATCAAGCCGAAAGGCACGCTGACCGGCGATATTCTGACCGCCCTGCTCGAGATCAACGAAGGCGCCCGTTACGAGGGCACCAGCCGGATGATGCCCGCTGCCGGCGCGGCGTCCGAGCAAGGCCGGGACGAGCAAGGCCGCAACGGAGAGAAAAAATCCGCCCAGAAGCCGGACGGAGAGAAGCGGCAGGAACAAGCCCGCGCGCAGGAGCAGCAGCGCCAGGAGAAGCGCACCGGCTGATGAAATCCTTTCCGGCCGCATAACGCCATGATTTCCGGTCGATACTAATCGGGTCTCTGCTTTCCCGGAGACAGCTCGATTGCATCGCAACCGGAGGCGATGGCCCTATGCGGCGATCGGAGGACAGGCGCGCGCCTGATCCGGAACGGAAGCTGCTCAGCATGTTCCCTGAAGCCGAAGTGTTCGACATTCTCGACGCGTTCGGCGATCCGGACGGCGAGTTCGCGGAGGAACCGGGGGAAGCCCGGCGAATTTCCTCATCCCGCGGCCGATCGAAGCCGGAGACGGATGCCGTCACGAATGACGGTCCGTTCCCCGACGTGCCGGACGCCGACGCCGTCGCGGCCGGAAGCCCGGTCGATCCGGTCTCTCCGCCCGACGAGTTTCACGGCACCGATCTGCTGAACGGCGCCGTTCGGACAGCGGACGAAACAAGTCAGGACCGGTAGCGCCCGCAGGCGCATCCGGTCCTGAGTTGTTCATGGCGGGACCAAGCCGCCGCCGCGGCTTCCCGCACGGCCCGCTCGTCACACGCTCTTCTTCGTGTAGCGGTTCGCATACGACGATGCCGCGTAGGATTCGGGCTTCACCCGCGCCGCATAGACACCCATCGCTTCGACGCGGTCAATCATTTCCTTCACATAGCGCGAAGTCTTGTTGAGCGTCGGGTGCGTCCCGGCGTCGATGTCGATGAAATGCTCAAGCGCAGCTCCCTTGTAGATGTAGGGGAGCACGATTTCCTCCATTTTCCGCAGCGCATCCCCCATGAAATAACTTGCCACTTCCTGCGACAGCGTCGTCTCGTAAGAGAGCTTCTCCTTCAGCGAACGCAGTTCGCGCGGCACGATCGTCTGGCGGTAGCATGCCCACGCCCCGCGACCGACCCGGCGAATGATGATGCCGGTTACGAACTTCGTGCTTCCGCGGTAAACCTGGCTGTCCGTGCCGACGATGAAATGATACACCGCCTTCGGATCTTTCGCCATGAAGGACAGAATGCGCGCCTGCACGTCGTCGAGGGACAAGCCGCACTCGGAAACGTTCTGGAACACAAGCTCATCTTGCAGCGGCTTGCGCGGTACTCGTGTCATCGGACTACCACCGCCTTGTGAGTCTCGGGAACGCTGGTGCGGAGAAGCTGCGAATATTATCGGATTTGGCGGGATTCGTACGTCCCGTCTTCTTCAGTATAACCGATTTTGGCGCATGCTGCCTTCCATGATCCGCCGTTTGAACGGCGCCGCAGCATCAGGATCGGCCCGGCAGCCTGCGTTCGGCGAAGGCCGGACGGGGATGCCGGATCAGTCGCTTGAGGGAACGGAGAAGCCGCCTGCGCCTGCTGGAACGGGACGATGTGTACGGCCGGTCCTGCGGCTTCGCGGCGTAGGTTACGTTCGCATTCAAGCCCCTGCACCTCCTTCGATCCTGCGCTTTGTCTTTTATTATCCGTCAGAATCGCCGGTGGAACAAGACTTATTGCAAACGGAGATCTGCGATTAAAGGCCGTTTTCCCTTCATTCCGGCGTTCTGTGCGGACCGATGCTGCCAAATTTCTGCAACATTGCCGGTTTTGCTTGCGTCCGTATAGACAAACAACACTTGCCGCAACGGGGAGTCATTTCGTATTCGGGAAGGATGGGTGAACGGCAAATGAACAGAAGACGCAACGTTCTTCCGGCGATAGTGGCAGCGCTTGCACTGACCTTGACCGCGGTGCCGCATGCCATCGGCCAACCGGCCGATCCGCCGGATCGGCCCGCGCCCCGCGTCATGGCGGGCGGCGTGCCGCTCAAACTCGACCCCGCGCCGGTCTTCTCGGACGGCATTCTCCTGGCACCGGTCGGGCCGGTCGCGGAACTGCTGGGCGCGGACGTCGACGTCCGGATGGAGCTGAACGGAAAGCGCAGCATCATGCTCGTCAAAGGCGACCGGACGGCGGAACTGACGATCGGATCGAAGATCATGATCGTGAACGGCGTCGAAACGGAACTGCCCGCGGCGCCGGCATGGCGCAGCGGCACCGCGATGGCGCCGCTGCGCGCCGTCGCCGAAGCGTTCGGCGAATCCGTCGTCTGGGAAGCCGGCTCGAATACCGCGCACATCGGGCGCACACCCGAGCTGCCGGTCGTCGGTTCGCTGGAGAAGCTGCGCGAACTGCTGGCGGAGGCCGGGACGTCGATTATCCGGTTTCCCACGGCGATGGCCGTGCTCGGGGATGCAAGAATCGCGGCCGTAGTCGATCAAAGCGGCTCCGCCGATGCCTCAAGCGGCGCATCCCCGTCCGCGGGTGCCGGCTATGCGGGTGCCGACTATTCGAAGACGAATGTGCAGGTTGAAGGCGTCGATGAGGCGGATTGGGCGAAAACGGACGGCCGGTTCATCTATCAGCTCAGCGGGGGCCGCGTCCTGATCGCCGATATCCGGAATCCCGAATCGCCGCGGCTGGCCGCCGTACTGGACTACGCCGACGACAAGCACCGGTTCCGTCCGCAGGAGCTGTATGTCTCCGGCGGCAGGCTGGTCGTCATCGGAACGGCGTACCGGCAGAACGAGGCGCAGTCGGACCCGGCCTACGAAACGCAGCGGGATCTCGACGCGAAATCCAAGGAGATCATGATCTGGCCGCCGATTCAGGATCTGTCGTTCACCGCGGCCAGGGTCTATGAGCTGGATGGCAGCGGCGCGCCCCTCCTTGTGCGTGAACTGGAAATCGAGGGCCGCCATGTCACCTCCCGCATGGTCGGCAGCGCATTATATCTGGTGGCGAACAAGTACAACCCTGTCTATCCGCTTCTTGATCCCGAGGCGGAACTGCGGCCGCAGGACTTCGAACCGGTATGGCGGGACACCGCCGGTTCGGATGAACCGAAGAGCATTCCGCTGAACCGGATTCACTATTTCCCGGACTCGCCGGAGAGCGGCACGCTGCTCATCGGCGCGGTCGATCTGGACGATTCCGGCGCGCCCATGCAGGTATCGGCCTATCTCGGTTCCGCCGGCACGGTCTACGCATCGGCGGAGAATCTGTACATTGCGGTTGCGAAGCACGACTGGCCGACGGATAGCTCCGGCGCCCCGAACCGGTCCGTTCAGCCGAAACTGCAGACGGATCTGTACAAATTCCGGCTGGACGGCGGCTCCGCAATCTATGCCGGCCAGGGCAGCGTGCCCGGTCATGTGCTGAACCAGTTCTCCATGGACGAATACGGCGGCCATTTCCGGATCGCGACGACTTCGGGCCATATGTGGGCGGAAGGCGATAATATTTCGAAGAACAATCTGTATGTGCTCGACGAATGGCTGAGGACGGTCGGCCGCCTCGAGGATCTCGCGCCGGGCGAACGCATCTATTCCGTGCGCTTCATGGGCAGCCGCGCATACATGGTCACGTTCCGCAACGTCGACCCGCTGTTCGCGATCGATCTGTCCGATCCGAAGCAGCCGGCTGTGCTCGGCCAGTTGAAAATCCCGGGCTACAGCGACTATCTCCACCCCTATGACGAAAACCATCTGATCGGGTTCGGCAAGGAGACGATCGAGATTGCGCCGCGCGACGGCCGCGGCGAACCGACCGCCTACTATCTCGGGATGAAGCTGTCGCTGTTCGATGTGACCGACGTGTCGAAGCCGATCGAGAAGTTCAAGGAAGTGATCGGCGACCGCGGCACCCACTCGGAGGTGCTGCAAGACCACAAAGCGCTGCTGTTCGACCGCGAAAGAGGGCTGATGGCGTTCCCGGTCGAACTGGCGGAGGTGAAAGAAGGGGCGCAGCGGGACGGCTACGACATCCCGCCGCACGGCGAATTCACCTGGCAGGGCGCCTATGTCTATCAGGTCGATCCGGAGAACGGGTTCAGGCTCAAGGGGCGGATCACGCATCTGTCCGAACAAGATCTGCTGAAATCCGGGCAATACGGATACGACTATACGAAAGCGGTGCGGCGGATTCTGTACGCCGGCGATACGCTGTACACCCTGTCCGATGCGATGCTGAAAGCAAGCGCGACGGATACGCTGGCGGAACGCGGAACGCTCCGCTATCCCGAGCCGAAACCGCCCGAAGCCATCGCCTACCCGGCTGATCCGATCCGCATCATGCGCTGAAATCCCCGCAACATGACAGCAGGGCTGCAATCCGGATGCGCGGCCATCGCGGCATTCGGAACGCAGCCCTGTTCGTCAGTTCGTAATCAGCAGCACAATGTCCTTGAACGAATCGCGGCCCTCGGCCGCCAGCTCGAGCAGGAAATCGACGCGGTAGCTGGAGACGAATTCATAGTTCTTCGTGTAGCATTGGACCAGTTCGACGGCCGTCTCCGGCGTCAGCTCCCCGCGATGCGCGGCGATGCCGGTCAGATGCAGCTTGATCATCGCGAAATCGACGGCAAGCGTCCGGTACAGCGTGCCGATGCGCTGGCCGCTCCTCAGACCCGGCAGAAACGTGCCGTACACCTGATTCACCGCGTAATTCTCGAAGAAATGGCCGCAGCGCTCAATGAACGGCGCCACATGCGCGGCGAACGTCTCCTCGTAATGCCGGATGACCTGATCCGCCGCCTCGCCGCGCTGCGTCATGCCGCGCACATACTCGGCGATGCACCGTTCGTAGCGGCGGTTCCAGATCGTCCCTTCCAGCCGGCGCATCAGATAGCCGTTCAACATCCGGATCTGGAACGCCGTGTCGCGCGGGAAGGCGGCATACTCGCGCAGGTCCGGGTTGTCGGCGAGCCCGCCGGCCGCCTCGGCTTCGAAATCGGCGAGAAACGCCGGAATCGCCTCCGGATCGCCGACCGCGGCGAGGCGATCGAGCTCCTCGCACATGAGGCCGAGCAGGATGAGCCGATGCGGGAAGGCGTAGCGCCGCATTTTCAGCATGCGGATGATCGCGCCGCGGATCACCGCCGCATGCGGCATATGCCGCGCCGTGGACGGCGGACGGTTCACGCTCAGGTTCGGCGTGTGCACGTCGTCCGAGGTGACGAATTCGCAGGCGTCTTCATGGAGCAGCGCGAGCCGGGCCGCTTCCGGGCAGGAGAGCGCCGCCGAAATTTCGAGCGTGCCGCCTTCGGCGTTCACCTTGCGCGGGTAGGTGGCGCAGGTCGCGCTGAGCATCGCTTCGCCGTGCTTCGCCTGGATCGTGCACAGCCCGTCCTCCCCGAGCATGGAACAATGGCCGGTCGCGGGATTCAGTTCGAACGACGCGTAATCGCGGTCGGTGCCTTCCGTCTTCAAATTGAGCTTCGACAGAATGCGCCGGCGCTCATGCTCGTCCTCGATGGCGCGATACCGGTCATACGCCCGCCGGTCGACGCTGATGCCCCACCACGCGCAGCATGTGTCTTCGCAGGCCGGCCCGATGCACCGGAACCGCTCCATGTAGCGCGGCATTTCATACCGTGTCTTCATGTCCTCTCCTCTTGCGATGCGAAGTATTCCTCCAGCCCCAGCGCAATCGCCCGCGCCGCCGCGAGCTGGTAGCCTTCCGTCCGCGCCAGCTCCTCGTCCCGCTCATTCGTCAGGAAACCGAGCTCGAGGAGCACGGCCGGCAGACTGTTCTCGCGGATAACATGGAAATTGCCGAACGAGATGCCGTTGCTGGCGAGACCGAGCCCGCCTTCGGCCAGCCGATGCTCGATCGCGGCGGCCAGCGGCTTGTCCTTCCCGGCGCTGTAGTAGAATGTCAGAATGCCAGACGCCTTCGTCGTCGCCGAGTTGTAGTGGATGCTGACGAACGCATCGCCGCCGGACCGTGCGGCGATCTCGACCCGCTCCTGCAGGGACGGCTTCTCTTCGTCCGCCGCCCGCGTCATGACGACAACGGCGCCGCGAAGCTCCAGCTCCCGCTTCAGCAGAAGCGCGGTGGACAGGTTCAGCGTCTTCTCGTATGTACCGTAGGTGGTGCCGATCGTGCCGGAATCGTTCCCCCCGTGTCCGGGATCGACGACGATGACCCGTCCCCGCAGCGCATCGCCGGCCGGCTCACCGTCCGTCCGAAATCCGATGTAGGCGGCCGCGATCCAGCCGGCCAGTCCGCTCTCCGTCTCGATGCGGTACCACTCGCCTTCGCTCGCGATCACCGACACCCGGTCGCCCCGGTTCAGATGGCCTTCGATCTCGTAGTCGGTCCCCGGCCCCGTCCGGACCCGCACGGCATCGCCCAGCACATGGCCGGTGCGCACGGCGTTATCCGCCGTCTCGGTCTCCACCGGCTTCCGGGACGCTGTGCCGCGGATGCCCCGGCCGATCGCCTTCGGATTGGACGGGGGCGGCGCGGCGTCCGTCAACCCGTCCTCATCCGGCCCGGTGACGGTGCCGTCATCCGCCGGCTGCAGATAGTCCGAATGCGCCCATCCGGTCAGTTCGCCCGCCCGGACCCGGAACCATTCGCCCGATTCTTCAAGCTTCTCCACCACCGCGCCCTGCTTGAGCTTTCCGATCACCGGCGCGGTGAGCGACGGCTCGCCGCGCACGTTGAGAATATCCGCCGTCACCGTGTAACGGGATACCGCCGCGGACGCGGAGTTTGCCGATGCCGGAGATTCCGCGCCAGGCGCCGCATCCGCCGGCAGCCCGAGAACGGCTGCAAGGCAGCAGGCCGCCGCAACAAGAAACAATCTGATCATGGACACCCCGCCATCAGTCGACAAAATGACAGCTCTATTATAGCAGTCCGCCTCCAAATTCCGCCATCATTCCGATAGAAATAGAAAAAGAGTCGGCGGCCGCGGCCGGAGCGGGCGGTTTCCCGGCTGCCCCGGTTCCGCCCGCTTCGGATTACAACCGCCGATTGTAGAGATAGGTGCCGACCAGCGCGGCCGCTCCGATCAGCGCCAGCGCGCCGCCGATGGCGTATGCGTGGCCCGCGCCGAACAGCTGGATGGCGTAGCCGCCGGCGGCGTTGCCGACAAGGCCGCCCAGACCGGCGAAGGTGACCGCGAACGCCGACTGTCCGGTCGCCCGCAGCTCGGCGGGCACAATCGTCATCATATAATGAATGGTCGCCAGGAAGAACAGCGGGAACGTCGCGCCGTGCAGCACCTGGGCGGCGATCAGGACGGCCGCGCTGTCCGTCGCGCTGTAGATGAACCAGCGGATGGAATAGACGACCGCCGCGATGGTCATGATGCCGATGGCGTTCCATCTGCGGAACAGCCGGCCCGCGAACATCATGGCCGGAACGGTGCTCATCGTGCCGAAGAACCAGGCGATGCCGATGATCGATTCCGGCGCCTCAAGTTCCTTCAGGTAAAGCGACAGCATGGAATCGTTCATCCTGTGCGGAATGCCGACGATGAGCACGATGAGCAGCAGCCACAACAGACGCCGCTGCATGAACAGCTTGCCGAGCGCCTTCAGATCGACCGGCGCCGGCGTCACCTTCGATTCGCGCAGCTGCAGCGCCGCCATGACGGCGATGACGCCGCACGACAGAAAAATGATCCACAGCTTGTCGATGCCGACCGCTTTGACGAGATATCCGACCGAAAGCGCCGACACGCCGACGCCGATTTCGCCCCAGACGCGCATGCGCCCGAACTCCCGGCGATGCTCCTGCGCGTAGGAGAGGCTGAGCGCTTCGGAGAGCGGCCCGATCGGGCTGCAGAAGAACATGTAGCACGCGTACATCACGATGATGAGCAGCAGATGCTCCATGGCGAACAGGCCGGTGCTGGCGGTCAGGCAGCAGATAAGCAGCAGGAGCAGGATGCGTTTGACCGTTTTCTTCTTGTCGCTGATATATCCCCAGAAAGGCTGCGCGAAGATCGAGACCAGGGCGCCGACAGCCATGATGGTGCCGATCTGGCCGGCTTCAAACCCTTTGTTCATCAGATAAGGCGTCAGATAGAAGCTGACGACGCCGAACATGCCGAATACGATAAACATGAATAGCGAAATGCGAAACATGTCCAAAAGGCCTCCCGAAAATTGACGAACCTTGACGCATACAAGCTCTATCCTATCACAGCCGGTTTGATCGAAATAGTCAGCCATTTGATATTTCGGCTGAAAAACGCAAAGAAAAAAACGGGAGAATCGTCTCCCGTCTGCAGCGCATCGGCCGCTTCACCCGGCGGTCGGGTCAACGCGACTTGTACCACTCCGCAAGCACCTGACCCGCCCGCTTGCCGTAGATGTCGAACCCGACATTGCGCTTCGCTTCGTGGGTCGGATACAGGCGCACGCTCCAGTCCCACCAGAAAAATCCGGAGAACCACGGCTGATCGCTGAACACCTTGAGCGCCGAGCTGTAGAAATTCGCCTGCTCGTCCTCGTCGAACGGCAAATCCCGGTGCATGAAATCCCAGGGCATCGCCGAGCAGCCGCGCGCGCTCCGGCAGCCGATCTCGACGAACACGACGGGCTTGCCGAACTTCCGGTGCAGCCGCTCCATCTTGTCGCGCACCGGCAGCCACTTCCCGATCATGTCCGCTTCCGTTGCGCCCGGACCGCCGACCGGGTAGTAGGCGCTCGTGCCGATCAGGTCGACCTGGTCAAACCACTCGACGCCTTCTTCCTTGCCGTGATTCGCGTTATAGATGAGGGGTCCGCTGTACACTTCGCGCACGCGGGCGATCGTCTTCATCCATCGCTCCGTCTGCGGCTCGGTGCCGATCATCTCGCAGCCGACGCAGAACATGTCGCAGCCGAGCTCTTCCGCGAGTTCCGCATAGTGAACCAGAAAATTCGTGTAGGATTCGAACCATCGGTCCCAATACACGGCCGCTTCCGGCGTGTGCGGAAACCCGATATGCGCGCGCCAGATGCGGTCCTTCGAGTTGACGACCGGTTTCAGCAGCACCTTCAGGCCGAGCTTCTTCGCCTCGCCCACGGCGTGCGCGATGTCGCGGTCGGTCACCGTGTAGCCGTAGTCGAACGTGATCTGCGTCGCATGCACATTCTCCTGCCAGGTCCAGAACGACAGCGCCACCCAGTCGCAGCCGTGTTCCTTCAGCTTCCGCAGCGAATCGGCCGCCTCTTCCGTCCGGTAATCGCCGCGCTTTCCTCCCCATCCCCAGGTCATGCCTTTCATGAACAACCGTTCCATCCGCCCGCTCCCCGCTAATGTCGTAATGTAACAAAGCTAATATATCACGGGCGCGGGCGTTCGGGAACATCATTTGCGTGCGCACGATGCGCAGCAGACCGCCATCCGCTTCACACCATCAGTTCGCAGATGTCGTTCGCGAAGGCGACCGGATCTTCAACCGGCAAGCCCTCAATCAGAAGCGCCTGGTTGTACAGCAGATTCGTGTAGCGCCGCAGCGTGTCTCCGCCGGCGGCATGGGCGCGCTTCAGCGACTCGTACACGTTGTGGCCTGTGTTGATCTCGAGCACCTTGTCCGCCCGCACGTCCTTGCCGTGCGGCGTCTGGCGCAGCACCTTCTCCATCTCGATCGACAGCTCGCCTTCCGCGGTCAGGCAGACCGGATGGGACTTCAGCCGCTTCGACGCCCGGACGTCCTTCACCTTGTCGCCAAGCACTTCCTTCATCGCCTTGAACAGCTCCTGCTGCTCCTTCGCTTCCGCGTCGGACGGCTTGTCCTGTTCATCCGGCTCGATGCCGAGATCGCCGCCGGAGATGGAGCGGAACTCCTTGTCCTTGTATTTCTGAAGCACCTTGACCGCGAACTCGTCGATGTCTTCCGTCAGGTACAGCAGCTCGTATCCTTTGCCCAGCACGAGCTCCGCCTGCGGCAGCTTGTCGATCCGCTCGACCGATTCGCCCGTCGCATAGTAGATGTATTTCTGATCCTCGGGCATGCGCGACACATATTCATCCAGCGTGACGAGCTTCTTCTCCTTCGACGAGCGGAACATCAGCAGATCCTGCAGGTCTTCCCGGTTCGCGCCGAATTCGTTGTAGACGCCGAATTTGAGCTGGCGGCCGAACGCGGCGAAGAACTTCTCATATTTCTCCCGGTCGTCCTTCAGCAGAGACAGCAGATGGCTCTTGATCCGGTTCCGGATATTCTTCGCGATCTGCTTGAGCTGGCGGTCATGCTGGAGCATTTCCCTGGAAATGTTCAGCGACAGATCCTCGGACTCGACCATCCCCTTGACGAAGCTGAAATGGTCGGGCAGCAGATCCGGGCACTTGTTCATGATGAGCACGCCGCTCGAGTACAGCTCAAGGCCTTTCTCGTATTCCTTCGTGTAATAGTCGAAGGGCGCCTGCTCCGGAATGAACAGAATCGCGTTGTAGACGACGGCGCCGTCCGCGCTGATGTGCAGATACGTGAGCGGTTTGTCGAAGCCGTAATGTTTTTCAAAATAGAAGTTTTCGTAGTCCTCGGGCTTCAGCTCGCTCTTGTTCCGGCGCCAGATCGGCACCATGCTGTTGATCGTCTCTTCGGTCTTGTATTCCTCGTATTCGTTCTCCGTGCCTTCCTTCTTCCGCGTGCGGGTGACGTCCATCTTGATCGGATAGCGGATGAAGTCGGAATACTTTTTGATGATTTGCCGCAGCCGGTATTCTTCGAGAAACTCGTCGTAGTTGTCCTCGTCGGTGTTCGCCTTGATTTTCAGGATGATGTCGGTGCCGACCGTGTCTTTCTCCCAGGGCTCGACCGTGAAGCCGTCCGCGCCGGACGATTCCCACTTGAACGCCTTGTCGCTGCCGAGCGCCCGGCTGATGACGGTCACCGTCTCCGCGACCATGAACGCGGAGTAGAAGCCGACGCCGAACTGGCCGATGATATTGTGGCCGTCCTTCGCCTCGAACTGCTGCTTGAACGCGAGCGAGCCGCTCTTCGCGATGACGCCGAGATTGTTCACCAGCTCTTCCTCGGTCATGCCGATGCCCGTGTCGGAGATCGTCAGCGTCCGGTTCGCCTTGTCCGGCACGATTTTGATATAGTAGTCGTCCTTGTTGAACGTCAGGCTGTCATCCGTGAGCGCCTTGTAGTAGATCTTGTCGATCGCGTCGCTGGCGTTGGAGATCAGCTCCCGGAGGAAGATTTCCCGCTGGGTGTAGATCGCACCTATCATCAGTTCAAGCAGCCTTTTCGATTCGGCCTGAAACTCCTGTTTCACCGCCATGCGCATGGCCCCTTTCCGATCATGGTGTAAAAAAATGAAACAGCCTCCCGCAAGACTTCGGCGCCAGAGCCGAAACCATGGCGTGCCGTGCGGGAATGCCGTTTGATGCAAGGTGTTAGCACTCTGATCTCGAGAGTGCCAATTTCTATATATCATACTTGTTTTCGGAGTGTCAACGCGGGGTGACAAGAATGATATTGGCTAATTCTATATTGATGTTAGCTAATTTTCCGGGTATCATATAGAAAACATTGGCGATTCGGAGGGGTGTCGATATGCGGGTGCCTTCCACGGAACTGCAGAACAACTTCGGCCGCTATCTGAAATTTGCCGAGGCGGGCGAAGAAATCATCGTGACGAAGAACGGCCGGGACGCGGCCAGACTGGTGCGGATCGAGCCTTCCGATTCCATGGTTCGCGAGACAGCGTATCCTTACCGCTCGAAGAGTGAGTGGGTGACGTACGAGGAATATTTGGCGCTGGTCGAACAATCGGAGCAGCGGTATGAATTGATCGACGGCTTGCTGTACAATCTGGCCTCGCCGTCGTATGCGCATCAGAAGGTGGTGAGCGAGCTGCTGGTCCGATTCAACCACTGGTTCAAAGGCAAACCTTGCACGCCGCTCACCTCGCCTTTCGACGTCACGCTGAAGAAGGCGGAGGACAACATCTGCGTCGTGCAGCCGGACATTCTCGTGATCTGCGACCGGGAGAACATCGACGCGCAGGGCAAATATCACGGGGTGCCTGCGCTCGTCGTCGAAGTGCTGTCTCCGTCGACGCTCGCCAAGGACCTCACCAAGAAGTCGGAGCTGTACATGGTGTGCGGCGTGCGGGAGTATTGGGTCGTCGATCCCGGCAAACAGACCGTCACGGTTTTTGTTTTCGATCAAGGCGGGATTGCGGATTATTCGGTGTTCCGCAAAGATGACGAGGTGCGGTCGGCGGCTTTCGACGGATTGCGCGTGGCGCTGGCGGAGCTGTTCGGGGAGTAGCATGGCGGTCCGGCGAGCTGCCGGGGTTGCTCAGAAAGCGGGATGCCGGGCCGGCAACGGAACGAACAGCCGTTATTTGTGAATCCGCATGGGGTTTCGGCAAGCCAACGGAACGGAGCGGCCTTATTCCGTCCGACACGGCACAATATTCGTCCGGTTCGGCCAAATAAAGTCTCTGTATTCCGTTAAATTTTCGGAAAGCGCGATTTCCGCAGAATAACGACTTGTGGTTCCGTTAGAATATGAAGCGTGCTGATCCCGGCTTGCCATCCGCCGGTCATCTGCGCTACAGTCAAGCTGAAAGCTTGCGCCGTCCTCTCCGAACGGCGCGTCCGTCATTGCGTTGAAATGGAAAGGAGCATCCCGATGCATCTCGTCACGGCGGAGGAAATGCGCGCGCTTGATCGTTACGTCATCGAGCAGATCGGCCTGCCTGCGGCGGTGCTGATGGAGAATGCCGCCCGCGCGGTGGCGGAGGCGGCAATGGAACTCGGGGCGGAATGGTACGGAGAAGCGAATGGCGGAGGCGGGAAGCCTGCGGGCGGAAGCCGTCTGGCCGCGGGCGGCGGCAGTGCGCGGTCCGGCTGCGGCGGATACGGCGCAGCGTCCGGCCGGCCGCTGCGATGGCTCGTGCTCGCGGGCAAGGGCAACAACGGCGGCGACGGCATCGCCGCGGCGCGCCATCTGCTCGAGATGGGCGCGGAAGCGTCGATTCTGTACGCCGAGCCGCCCGAGCGGCTGACCGGCGACGCCGCCCTGCAGCGCGACGCAGCCGCGAGGCTGGGCATCCCGGCGGCCGTCTACGCGCCGGGCGCCGTCGATTGGCGCAGCTTCGACGGCGTGATCGACGCGCTGCTCGGGACGGGCTCGCGCGGTGCGCCGCGCGAGCCGTACGCCTCGCTGATCCGCGAGGCGAACGCGAGCGGGCTGCCGATTCTGGCGGCGGACATCCCGAGCGGGCTCGACGCCGACACCGGCGCCGTGCACGAGCCCTGCATCCGCGCCGCCCGCACGGTCGCGCTCGCGTTCATGAAGCGCGGGCTCGCGCTGTATCCGGGCGCGGAATACGCCGGCGCCGTCACGGCGGCGCCGATCGGCATTCCCGCCCGGCTGGCGGACGCGCATGGCGTCCGCGTGTTCCGCCTCGATGAGGCTGCCGTGTGCAGCCGGCTCGGCGTCGACCCCGCGCGGCCGAGGCGCGCGGACACGCACAAGGGCACCTACGGCCTCGTCCTCGTCGCGGCGGGATCGCCGCGCATGGCCGGGGCCGGCCTCTTGTGCGTGCGGGCCGCGCTGCGCGCGGGCTGCGGGCTCGCGGCGTGGGCGCTGCCCGCGAGCCTGGCGGCCGCGGTGACCGGCCGCGCGCCCGAGGCGATGCTGGCGCCGCTCGAAGACGGCGGCCGGGGCGACTGGTCCGCCGTCGCCCCGGAGGCGCTCAAGGCCGAGCTGGCCGGCACGGACGCGCTCGTGCTCGGGCCGGGGCTCGGCCGCTTCGCCGGCGACGCCGCCTGGCTGCGGCGCGTCTGGGACGCGGCCTGCGGAGCCGCGGGCGGCACCGGCGCCGGGCGCGCCGTGCCGCTCGTGCTCGACGCCGACGCGCTGAACATGCTCGCGGACGCGGACGACTTCGCCGCGTGGCCGAGACGGCCGGCGGACAGCCCGGCCGTCCTGACGCCGCATCCCGGCGAGATGGCGCGCCTTGTCCGCACGAGCACCGCCGAAGTGCAGCGCGACCGGATCGGCATCGCCCGCGATTACGCGACGCGCCGCGGCGTCGTGCTCGTGCTGAAAGGCGCCGCCACCGTCACCGCCCTGCCGGACGGCACGGTGTATGTGAATACGACCGGCAATCCCGGCATGGCGACCGGCGGCAGCGGCGACGTGCTCGCGGGCGTCATCGGCAGCCTGCTCGCCCAGGGCATGCCGCCGGGCACCGCCGCCGCCTTCGGCGTCTGGCTGCACGGCGCGGCCGGCGACCGCGCCGCCGCCGCCCGTCCGTCCCAGGCGTCGCTGCTGGCCGGCGACATCATTGAATATCTATAACTTGAACCCTTGGATTCCCGATCCCGAAGGAGGCCTGTCCATGCGCAGCATCCGCGCTCTGTTTGATCAGGTGTATTGGGCCGACAAGCGTCTGCTCGCGACGCTTGAGGCAGCGGGCCATCCGCCTGCCGCCGCCATCCGTCTGTTCGATCATATCCTGAACGCCGAACGGGTCTGGCTGACCCGGCTCGAAGGCGGCGACAGCTCGCATCTGCCGATCTGGACATCGCCGGACAGCCTCGTCGGGATGCGGGAACGGATCGAAGCGCTCCATGCGGATTTCGGACGCTTCCTGTCCGCGCTCGACGACGCCGCGCTGGATGCGGTGCTCGAATACCGGAACCAGTCCGGCGTCACCTTCCGCAGCAAGGTGCGCGACATTCTGCTGCACGTCGCCCTGCACGGCCAATACCACCGCGGGCAGATCAACCAACTGCTGCGCGGCGCGGGCCTTGAGCCGATCAACGTCGACTACATCATGTTCGTACGCGAAACGTAAAGGTACGCGGACAACGGGCTCCGGTCACCGAAGCGAGCCGCGGCGTCGGAGACCTCCGCTTGCCAGCGCCCCGGACGTTCCGTCATCAGCACCGTTTTCATCTCCATCGTGCGCCCCTCAACACCTGTCAAGAAGAAGCCTGCCGGTGTTTTTTCCGGCAGGCTTCGCATATTCACAATCGTCTTTCCGCCATGCGCAAATAGATGACGTAAAGCACGGCGCCATACACAAGCGGACCGATCCAGACCATGACGCTCCCGCCGCTTGCAAGCGCATCCCCGTTCATCAGCCAATCGATGACCGGTGCCGCGGGCGGAAGCAGGATGAACAGCGGAGCAAATCCGCTCCCGATCTCACAATGGACACCATCAAGACCAGCAGCAACCAAAAGATCGCCATGCTCCCGTTCCGGATAACCGTCCGATTCAGAATCAAAGCCGCCAGTCCTCCAAGCAACGACAGTTCAAGATGCGCGAGCCATGCGGTCAGCCACTCGCCGGAGCTTACCCCGTTCGTGAACCGATCTGCCGCCACCGGGTAGATCATGGCCGCAAGACATACCAGGAAGCTGCACGCGAAAATCGCCAGCGTCTTGCCGACCAGATACATCCGAACATTTCCCGCATGGACGGCGGCGACATGCTCCTCCGCTCCGTGGATCGCGCCCATGAAGGTGGCGGCAATCCAGGCGGAAATGAAGTAGACCAGAACGGCCGAAGCCGCGTAGGTCGGCATGGCTTGCTTGGTTGGATAAACATAGAGCATCATCAGGCCGAGCAAGAAGACGAGCAGCGGAGGTAAATAGCGATACGACCGCATGTAAAACAGCAGCAAGAACCGTACCAGATGCAGCATCAGCCTAATTGACCCCCCACTGATCGGAGATCCACGCCGACGGCTCTTCCCCGGAGGACGTCCCCGTATCTTTCGGCATCGCCTTGAGTCTCCCATGCTCGATGACCATCGACCGGTCGGCCCACGCGTTCTCGAATCCCGGCTCGTGGCCCGTCATGACGATGGCCGCTCCCTCCTGCTTGAACTTCACAAGCAGCCGGGCGAAATCCGCCTGCGAATCGGCATCCAGTCCGGACAGCGGCTCGTCCAGAACGAGCACGTCGGGACGGGCGAGCACCGCCTGCATCAGGTTGACTTTCTGCGTCATGCCTTTCGAGAAGTGCGTGATCGGTCCGGCGGCATGCATTTGGAACAGATCCATCAGTTCCTGAATGCGCCGCTCAAGCTCCGGCTTCGGAATGCGCCGGATGCGGCCCAGATGGGTCAAATATTCCTCCGCCCGGAAGCGGACCCGGGGGAAGCGCTCCGGCGCATAGCCGACGGTCAGTCCCGGGGCGCGGCGGACTGCGCCGGCGGACGGCCGGGTGATGCCCGCAATCAGTTTCAGCAAAGTCGTCTTGCCCGAGCCGTTGCGGCCGCGGATCGCCAGACCTTGTCCGCGATAAACGGCGAGGTCGATCTGCTGCACGACCGGCCTCCCCGCCGCATACCATTTTCCGACATTCCGCAGTTCGATCAAGACTTCCATGGTTCCTCCCGATCCAACATCGATTGGCCTGTCTCGTTGGAAACAGCATACCAACAGAACAAAGATTTGTCACTTTCCTGTCGGCAAATCGCTGCCTTGGGCCAGCCCCGATCCGACAGTCATTGCGCGCCGGACATGCTAAGATCATAACTCGACTACACCCGAACAGGAGCGATTGCGATGGAGCTCATTCAGGACCAGCCGTTTACGCACGAGACGATCGGGTTGGACGGGTTTGCTTTCGTCCGGTGTGCATTTGAAGACTGCGTCATCATGATCCGGTCGGAGGGGTATGAACTCGAGCAGTGCACGTTCCGGAATGTGAAGATTTTGATCAGCCCGGAGGTATCCGTCAAAGAGCTGGCGCGGCGACTGGCCTCCTGCCGCTGCGAGAATACCGTATGCCTGTGGAATCCGGAAGGGGCGGTCACGGCGATGGCGTGAAGCGGTTGAAACGGCATGTGCGATGCGGTTATGATCGTCGTATGAATCCCTTTCCAACATCAGGAGCAACCCATGAAAAAGGTAAACGTTGCAGGCGCCGTCATCTTCAATGAAAAAAACGAAATTCTGTGCGCGCAAAGGTCCCCGTCGATGTCGCTGCCCGGATTGTGGGAGTTTCCCGGCGGCAAGATCGAGCCGGGCGAATCGCCGGAACAATGCCTGGTCCGGGAGATCCGGGAAGAACTGGACTGCCTGATCGAAGTCCATGAGCGGATTGCCGATGCGACCCATTCATACCCGAATCTTGTGGTAAGGCTCATCACGTACAAGGCCAAAATCATGGAGGGAGCCCCGGCGCCGAAGGAACACGCGCAACTGGTCTGGCTCCCTCTCTCCGAAATTGCCTCCCTGGACTGGGCCCCGGCCGACATCCCGACCGTGCGGGCACTGCTTGCGGACAACTGAAAGCCAACCTCAGACACCGGAACTTTGAATTCAAAATATACTAAAATTACAATTGCGAAAATATGTTCGATCGTGGTATTCTATTGTCAAAAACGTCCCCGGGAATGTTTTTGACAGGGAGGCTTACCACTATCATGAAGACTTCCAAAAATACCGAGTTCAGTTACTTAAGAGAGTTGGCAGGCTATTCTGTCAAGGAAGTGGCAAGTCTCTTTGGTAAAAGCGAAAGAACAGTCTATCGCTGGGAAAATGGAGAAACAACTCCTGACAACAGAATTATCCAGGAATTGAAAGCCATATATGAAGCACGTTCCGGAAACAAGCATAACGGACCATACAAGTTCAAATTTATTGACTTGTTTGCAGGTATCGGTGGATTGAGGAAGGCATTTGAATCCGTTGGCGGAAAATGTGTTTTCACCAGCGAATGGGATCAGGCATGCAGGAAAACATATCAGGAAAACTTTGACTGTGATCATCCGGTTCATGGAGATATACGTGAGATTGATCTTGACAGTGTGCCTGAATACGATGTTTTGCTTGCCGGATTCCCTTGCCAGCCATTTTCTATCGCCGGTGTATCCAAAAAGAATTCATTGGGCAGACCACATGGATTCCACTGTGATACTCAAGGAACGTTGTTTTTTGATGTTGCGCATATGCTTGAACGTCATAGACCCAAAGCATTCTTGCTTGAGAATGTAAAAAACCTCGTCAGTCATGACAAGGGCAGAACGTTCAAAATTATTATGAGAACACTTGTTGAGGAACTCGGATACCATGTTGATTATCGGATAATAGATGCCAAACCGTTTGTACCCCAACACCGGGAACGAATTTTTATTGCAGGATTCAGGGAAGATGCAGGTTTCTCATTTGATGACCTGATCCTTCCTGATACAAGTCCCAAACTCCGATCAATACTGCATCCTGAAGACGGAACCGAAGTACCGGAACCACCATATACAGAAGGTTCGTCAGCAACAGTTGCAAGCAAATATACTTTGAGTGACAGACTGTGGCAATATCTTCAAAACTATGCTGAAAAGCATCGTGCCAAAGGAAACGGGTTCGGGTATGGATTGTTCGGGCCCGAGGATGTTGCCAGAACCTTGTCAGCTCGCTATTACAAGGACGGTTCCGAAATCCTGATCAAGCAAGATGGCAAAAATCCGCGGAGATTGACTCCTCGAGAATGTGCACGATTGATGGGATTCGACAAGCCGGGTGAAAGCAAATTTGTAATTCCGGTGTCTGATACACAAGCATATAAACAGTTCGGCAACTCTGTTGCAGTACCGGTAGTAGAAGCAGTAGCCAGGCATATGCTTCCTTACCTTGAGTATATTATGGGAACCGGTGGACGTCCTGCAGCTACCGGCAAGCCAGAGCAACTTGTTTTGTTTGAAAAGGAAGTAGCTTATGTCTGATATTGTATCCCCGGAAATCAGAAGCCGAATGATGGCAGGAATCAAGGGAAAAAACACACGTCCGGAGATGATTTTACGCCAAGGATTGCACAGATTGGGCTTCCGTTATCGCCTTCATGACCGACGGTTACCGGGAACACCAGACCTGGTGTTCCCGCGTTATCGGGCGGTCATTTTTGCTCATGGCTGTTTTTGGCATGGTCATGAATGCCATTTGTTCAAATGGCCTTCAACCCGTGAAGAATTCTGGCGTGAAAAGGTCAGAAGAAACGTGGAAGTTGATGCATCCAATCTTTCCAGACTCAAGCAATCGGGCTGGAGAATCGGTATAGTTTGGGAGTGTGCCTTGAAAGGAAAATACAGGCTGTATAGAGAAGAAGTAATAGAATTATGTGCCCAATGGATAAAATCTGATATCCCATCAATCGAGATAGGTGGGCAATATTAGTCAGATAAGATTGCGAGGACCTTGAATATGCAAAAAGGATTCCTGTCTCAGTACTTTGAGGGAATAGCTATCAAGAGACTCAGCGCGGTTGAAGTCAATACTTCTGTGTCAAACCAACATGAATTTAACGGAAGCAAACCCCTGCGCAGCTTGTTTGGTGATGAACGCAGAACATCATGTAATGCCCGTTTTCTCTGGTTAGGCGGTGAAAATGAGGGCATCTCTTCTGATGGTAAAATCACCTGGTATGATGCAAGAGAAAAACATCCAATCCGTTCCGAGTATCGGTTGTACTTTAACCGGAACGATGTAATGGACTTGGCAAAGGAAAATGATCTCCTGATTGTCGCAAAAAAGCCCCGTGATGAATTTGTCATTATTGTAGTCAGGGCAGACAGTACACTTGAAAATCAATTACTATGGTTATTCGGTATCGAAGATCAAATCGGATTCAGTTTCAATTTTCAGTCCATAGAAAATGGGCATAATCCGGAGATCGATTATGCTGTTCGTTACATTCTTGAAGAACTCGGTATCGAAATTGAAGAGCCTGATGCTGATTTTCTTGATTCTATACTTGAGCCATATATAATCTCTGGCCAGTTCCCGACTACGTCTGAATTTTCAAAACTTGCCCGTAAAACGTTACCCGGAATTTCGCCTGTAGATGCCCCGGACTTTGCACTATTGAAATGGATGGAACATGAAGAGAAATTGTTCAAACGCCTTGAACGTCATATAATCTCCAAAAAACTGGAACATGGTTTTCGCGATAATGATTCAATCGACGTAGATGGTTTCCTTCAATTTTCACTAAGTGTCCATAACCGTAGAAAGTCACGAGTTGGCTATGCTTTGGAAAACCATCTTGAAGAAATATTCAAAATACACGAGATTACTTATTCACGCACAGCAATAACAGAAAATAAATCCAGACCGGATTTTCTTTTTCCGGGAGCCGATCATTATCATGACCCAGCTTTTCCATCCGAGCGTTTGACCATGCTTGGTGTCAAATCCACTTGTAAAGACAGATGGAGACAAGTACTGGCCGAAGCTGATCGAATCAAATCCAAGCATCTTCTTACCCTCGAACCAGGCATCAGTGAAAATCAGACAGATGAGATGCAGGCAAGTAATCTTCAATTGGTCTTGCCACAGCCATTACATGAAACCTATAAACCACGACAAAGATGCTGGTTGATTAACTTGTCAGATTTTATACAAATTGTACGCGAAAGACAATCCAAGGTGTAGCGGGAGTCTTGATTATTACAAGATTCTACCTGCACACCACCCGCTGCGACCCGATGTCCGCAAAAATCTCCATCCCGTCCGTCCGTGCCCTTCGAGCGGCGCCGCGTCCGGCACCAGTTCGATCAGCATGCTGGGCTGCGCCAGCACGCGCTCCGGATGCCAGATGACGTCCGGCTCGCCCGGCATCAGCGCCGTATAGAAGATGCCCGCTTCCACAAGATCGTGGAAGAAATGGCTGCCGTACGACAGCTCGGGCGCGATGCCGGATTCCTCAGGCGCCACTTCGCAAAGCACCGTCATGTGGCACAGCTCCGCAAAATGAACCGGCACGCCGAGCGACGGCGTCGTCGTCCCCCACCGTCCCGGCCCGATCAGCATCGTCTGCCTGCCCTTCAGCGCCTTGTTGATCCGGCCGATCAGCCGGGCGACCGCGTATTTGCCCTGCTCGGGCAGCGCGAGATAGCGGTCCGGCCGCACGAAGACGACATGGTCGATCGGCAGCCGGACGTTGCCGCCCATGAAGCCGCCGCGGGACGCGAAGAAACAATCGTCCGACGGTTCGGGCAGTTCGACCGGCCGCCCGAGGCCGCGCGTCTGCAGCGGCCGGCATTGCAGCAGGTTGACGCGGTACGCTCCGTCCGGCGTGAAGTTGACCGTGAACTCGATGTCGACGGGGTACTCGTACACGGCGGCGAGCTGCGCCAGCATCTCCCGCATGAACGACGGAAAATCGGTCCGCTCCAGCAGCCCGCGGAAATCGACGATATACGGCGCCGGCCGGTCCGTCAGCCCGAGCTCGCGCATGCGCGCGGCCGCTTCGTCATCCGGCGCGGCGATGAGCGATCGGTCGGCCTTGATGCCGCCCGCGAGCACGACGTCCGCATCCCGCGAGACCAGCGCGCCCTCCCGGAACGACAGCAGGTCGACTTCATGCTGCATGTATTTGCGCCGGTCGCCGGCATGCATCGGCGGCTGGCGCTTCGGGTTATCCAGGCAGACGATCCGCGCGTAGTCGCCTTCGGTCCGGTCGACCGCCCGCGTCCCGAGCCCGAACACGAGCCGTAGCATGCCCGCGTTCATGTCGATGCCTTCCTCCCACACGTACAGGTTCGTCGAATGGCCGACGCCCGCCGCATGCGGGAAATAGCCGTCCCCGTGCTCGTCGCCGGACACCCGCTGCACGAGCAGCGCCATCTGCTCGTCCTCGCCCGCCAGCCCGCGGATTTGCCGATACACAAGCGCGTCCTCGTTCATCGCGCTGGCGTAGACGGTCCGCACCGCCTGCTCGAACGCTTCATACCGCTCTTCCGGCGTCCCCCGGTTGACGCAGAAGACGCTCTCGTATTTGCCGGCGAACGCGTTCCCGTACTGGTCTTCCAGGAGCGAGCTGGAGCGGACGATGATCGGGGACTGGCCGTAATGCTCGAGCATCCGCATGAACCGCTCGCGGATGTTGTCGGGGAACCGGCCCGTCAGCAGTTTCTCCCGGAGCTCGGCCGCGCAGCGGAAATAGCCTTCCTTCGTCTTCTGCCGCATGAACAGCTTCCACCAGCCGTTGTGAACGATGTACGTATAGAACACGTCCGAGCCGATGTACCAGGAATCGTGCGGCTCCAGCCGCGGCGCGAACCGGTCTCCTCCCGCCGCCTCCAGAATGCGCCGGGCGAGCAGCATGCCGACGCTCTTGCCGCCGATGAAGCCGCTGCCGATCTGGCGCTCCGCGACCCGGAGGACGTCCGCGAGCGCAAAGTAGCGGCCGCACAGCTTCAGCAGGCGCGCTTCGCGGCCGGCGAGCATCTTGAGCAGCCGCATCTTGACCCGCTCCTGCTGACCGGCAGGCGCATCCAGCGCCTCCTTCGCCTGCGCGAACATGACGTTCCAGTAGTCGAGCCGGTCCTCGCCGCGCGCGACCGCGGCGAACAGCTCGGCCGCCTCGGCGCTCGAGGTGATGCTGACGGCTTCGTCTCCGTCGATCCGATGCGGGAAGAACATGACGGGGGTGTAGCGGTTCCACGCTTTCAGCGGATGGATGTAGTCGCTGCCGCCGACCCGGTACACGTCGATCAGCAGCTGCGTCGTCTCGCGGATGCCCGCGATCGTCGCGAACGTATGGGCATTTCGGATGATGGCGAAGTAGGCCACGGTTTCGAGTTCATACAGGCAGGGGCAGGTGACGCGGAAGAAGTTGCCGATCATCAGGTCGGAATGCCAGTCGGCGAGCAGATCGGTCAGGCAGTCGAACACATAGAACGCCCGCCGGCCTTCCTTCTCGATCAGCCGGTGGACGGACGCGGCGAAGCGCTCGAATCCCCGGTCCGCCCTGAGCTCGATGATGACGGTGTCCGAATCCGGCGCAAACAGCGGCTCGTGGCTGCCGAAACGGACGTAGATCAGTTTCCGTCCGTCCCGCTTCGCCTGCCCGGCGAACCGCGCGGCCAGTCTCCCGTATTGCCCGATCTCGTCGACTTGCCACACGACGTTGTCGCCGAGCCTCAGCCCGTCGACGACGTCGTCGATTCCCCTGATGCCGGTGCTGACGCGGTCGAGCATCATGTTCGGCCCGCCTCCTCGCATATCGCATATTCCGATTCAACCAATTTCGGAATCCGGATGTCAATTTGGCGTCCGGTCCGCTCCGAAAACCTTTAATTTGGCGGGGAAAACCTAAAATTCAATCCCTTGTGAAAGCGGTTCAACCTGCTATAATGGACAAGAAGAGCCAATGTCTGGACCGAAAGGGGATCATCATGTCGAACATTCCGCAACCGAAAGAGCCACTCGTCAGACATATTTACACGGCGGATCCTTCGGCGCATGTTTTCGAGGGCAAGCTGTACATATATCCGTCCCACGACCTCGAGCATGACGGGCCGACGAACGACAACGGCGACCAATACCAGATGGAAGACTACCATGTGCTGTCCATGGACGATCTGAACTCGCCGGTCATCGACCACGGCGAGGCGCTGCATGTGCGCGACGTCCCGTGGGCCAGCAAACAGATGTGGGCGCCGGACGCGGCGTTCAAGAACGGCAAATACTACCTCTACTTCCCCGCGCGCGACCTCGAGGGGAATTTCCGGATCGGCGTCGCGGTGAGCGACAAGCCGGCGGGCCCGTTCAAGCCCGAGCCGAACTACATTCCCGGCAGCTTCAGCATCGACCCGGCCGTGCTGGTCGACGACGACGGCGAAGCGTACATGTATTTCGGCGGCCTGTGGGGCGGCCAGCTCGAGAAATGGCAGACGGGAACCTTTAATCCCGAAGGCAAAGAGCCTGCGCCGGACGCGCCCGCGCTCGGACCGCGCGTCGCCCGGCTGAGCGGCGACATGCTGACGTTCGCGGAGACGCCGCGCGAGGTGCAGATTCTGGACGAGAACGGCGAGCCGATCAAGGCGGGCGACGAGGACCGGCGCTATTTCGAAGGGCCGTGGATGCACAAATACAACGGCAAGTATTATCTGTCGTACTCGACGGGCACGACGCACAAGCTCGTCTACGCCATCGGCGACAACCCGTACGGGCCGTTCACGTACAAGGGCGTCATCCTGACGCCGGTCATCGGCTGGACGACGCACCATTCGATCGTCGAGTTCCGGGGCAAATGGTATCTGTTCTACCACGACGCTTCGCTCTCCGGCGGCGTCAACCATCTGCGCTGCGTCAAATATACGGAGCTGCACTACAACCCGGACGGCACGATCGTGACGATCGATCCGTACGCGTAAAAAAAAAGGGACAGGCGGATCGCCGGACTCATCCGGCCGCACAAGCCTGTCCCTTTTTCAATGCCAGCCGCCGCACCCCGTCCTCACGCCTCCGGCAGCAGCACCTTCACTTTGAACAGATCGCCGTCCACTTCCAACGCGAACGTCCCGCCGTGCAGATCGACGATCGACTTCGCGATCGCGAGACCCAGCCCCGAGCCTTCGGTATGCCGCGAAGCATCTCCCCGCTTGAACCGTTCGAGCAGCTCGTCGACGTTGTCGCCGAGTTCGTATTTCGCGACGTTCTTGAACGCGATCTCCGCCTTGCCGTCCGCGCGTTCGAGCGCGATGTAGGCCCGGGTGCCTTCCAGCGAATAGCGGATGATGTTCGAGATGAGATTGTCGAAGACGCGCCACATTTTCTGCCCGTCGACGAAGGCGATGACCGGATACTTCGGCAGCTTGACACGGAACTCGATGCCCGCCGCCCCGTCCTTCGCCCCGGACTCGGCCAGCGCCTGCTCGATCAGTTGAACCAGATCGACCCGCTCCCGGTTCAGCTCCACGCTGCCGCTCGCCATTTTGGTCGCTTCGAACAGATCGTCGATCAGCGCCTTCAGCCGCTTGCTCTTCTGGTCGATGATCGAGATATACGATGCCCGCTCTTCCTCCGGGAGGTCGGGATTTTTCAGCAGCTCGACATACGAGATGACCGACGTAAGCGGCGTGCGCAGATCGTGGCTGACGTTCGTGATCAGTTCCGTCTTGAGCCGCTCGCTCTTCGCTTCATTCGCGCGCGACGCCTCGGCACTCTGCCGCATCCGGTTCCAATGGCCCGCCAGCTCCGCCATGACCGACCGGCCCTTCACCGGAACATCGCCCACGGTCCGGCCGGCCGCGTATTCCCGCGCGGCGGCAAGCAGCCGGTTCAGGTTTCCGGCCTGACGCAGCACGTAAAACAGGACCACTGCGGTGACTGCCGCAATCGGCAGCACCCACGGCAGCACCCACGGCATCACCGGTTCGTATGGCGAAATCGTCAGGGCGCCGTACAATCCGAACCCCAGGCCGAAAACCACAATGAACAACAGCACCGCTTGCACGCCGACCCGCAGGCTCAGGAAAGCGTCGCGGATGACGCCGTACAGCCGCATCACGAGCGACTTCCGCCATGCGGTGCCAAGCGGTTCCGGCTCCTTCAGCGAGCGGTACGCGAACCGGAGCTGTACGGCGACGACCGCCGTCACGGCCGTCAGCACCGCCAGCTTATAGACGGTCTCCCAGACGAGCAGCGGCACATCGCTCGCAAACAGACGGTCATAGGGCAGAATCGCCTCCCGGTGCAGTTGGTACGCCGCGAATCCCGTCAGCAGCAGCAGGACCAGCCGGAGGTCAAGCGGAATGTTCCGCCAGACCGTCTGCACGCCGGACAGCGCTCCGCCCGCCAGGCCGATGCCAGACGGCGTCAGCCGGTTCCCGGCAGCGATCAGCAGCGTCAGGAGAATTGCGCCAACCCCGAGCATGCTGAAGGTGTACCCCTGATGCTGGCGGTATTCCCTGAATTGCACCATGAAGGCATCCGACTTCGGCACGCCGATCCATCCCGCGAACTGCTTCGTCGGGCGGGCATCCGCCGCCCGGGCCAAATCCTCCCTGACGACAGGCATAAAATCCGGCAATTGATAGATCGACAACCGGCCATCCACCCGGTCGGGATAGCGGAGCACGAAGAGCATGTCTTCCGCCGCCTTCGACTCGTCTCCATAGGCTTCCAATTCCCGTTCCAGATTGGTATGGATCTGGCCTGTCCCCGTCTCGACGAGATAGAAAGCGTACCGTTCCCGAAGCCGGTTGAATTCGGAACGGTAGATGTCCAGCTCTTCTTCAAGATACCTGCGCAGATTTTCTTCCCTCTCTGCCGTGATCGCCCGACGGATTTCCTCGTCGCTCATCTGCCGCGCTTCGTCATATGCGCGTTTATACCACTCAATGTCATCCCGGCTGATCCTGATATGCCGTTTCACTTCCTCGAACGTGATCGGCGCAAGCTCGTAGAATGACAGGAGCTGGATGAACCACCCCAGATCCCGGTCGATGCCGCTCGCTTCAATGAAGCTCTTGCCGGCGTACCTGCCGATGTCGGTCAGCCCGGCCAGCACCCCGTTCACGCCGATGGTCAAAAAGAGCACCGCCGCTATGGCCGCCAGCCTATTTCTCCATCTTGTACCCAAGTCCCCATACCACCTTCAGATAGCGCGGATTTTTCGGATCGATCTCGATTTTCTCCCGAATTTTCCGGATGTGGACGGCCACTGTGTTTTCCGGGCGGAAGCCGGGCTCCTTCCATACGCGCTCGTAAATCTCATTGATGGAGAACACGCGCCCCGCATGCGTCATGAGCAATTCCACGATGCCGTACTCGATCGGCGTCAGCCGCACCGGCTCGCCGTTCAGCCGGACTTCCTTCGCGTCCGGATCGAGGGCAAGGCCGTTCAACTGGATGACGCGGCCGCCGCCCTCGTACATGCCGAGCGTCATGTACCGCCGAAACTGCGACTTCACCCGCGCGATCAACTCGAGCGGACTGAACGGCTTCGTCACGTAGTCGTCGGCGCCGACCTGCAGGCCGAGCACTTTGTCCGCGTCCTCGTTCTTCGCGCTCAGCATCAGGATCGGAATGTTCTTTTTCTCTCGTATCCGAAACGTCGCGCCGAGCCCGTCGAGCCGCGGCATCATCACGTCCAGAATGATGAGATGGACTTCATGTTGCTCAAGCAGCTCGAGCGCCGCGAGGCCGTCTTCGGCTTCCAGCACGTTCAGTCCCTCGTTGCGGAGATAGATGCCGGTCGCCTCGCGGATTTCTTTGTCGTCGTCGACGACGAGCACGGTGTGTGCGCTCATGTCTGCCCCTTTTCCTCCCCCTGTAATCGGCCGATTACGTCATCCATTATAGAAAGCAATTCTTGCGAAACGACACGGGTAAAGTTGAAGAATTTCTTAAGATTAAAGTTCATAGTCCGTCAGCAGCCCGTACGGCGGTCCCGCGGCTCCGGCAGGCCGACGGCCGTACGCATCCGTCCCGAGGCGATCGCATCGATCGTTCCGTCCGGGATCTTCCGATGGGTCGGCACCTTAGGCATCTGATTCCAAATACTTCAATGGCGATTCAAGTTCAAACAGCCCGCTCTCCCGCAGAAACTGCAGGATCAGATGATTGTGCGAGCAGCCGTGCATCGCGAGAATCCGGTCTTCCGGGCCTTCCGCAAGTTTCGCGATGTTCGAATACATGATCAGGTTCCGCTGGTACCACCAGCGCATCCAGTCGATTCCGACGTAATCCGTCCGCGCGCCGATCCGGGCGAAGTAACGGATGTAAATTTGATGATCGAACAGATTGAACGCCGGATCGTTCAAATCTTTCAGGATTTGGACGAAAGTCTTGTGCGCGTGGTCATGCCGGTTCAGGCGCTCGACGTCTTCCATCATCGCCTTGTGCAGATCGGGCTGGTTCGCCGCCGCCCAATCGATCACGTCCCCCACGCCTCGCTGCCCGATGTTTTCCATCCAGTCGATGGCGTGAATCTGCGAATGGCCGCTTCTCTCCGCCAGCCGGAACGCGAGCTGGCACACCTCGTTGGACGTCCGGAAGCCCGAGGCGAGGACGCCGACGGACGTGATGTCCAGGGAACCCGCAACATAATCCCGGTAATCGCGCTGAAGCAGATCCCCTTGCTTCACGGGAACTTCCACGGCGATCTTCGTCGGCCTGAACCGGACGAGCCGGTCGACGACATCGCGAATCTCCGCCTGCCGCTCCGGCTCGAGTTCGCGGTCGTTCATGTGATAGACGCCCAACACCATGACGGAAGGTTTCATTTAACGCCATCTCCCCTTGCCCCGGAAATCGTCTTCCAAAGGATTCGATATCCCGACGGCTTGTTCCTCCAGATCGGACAAACGCGCGCAGCCGGTCTCGTTCGTCCGGGTTCCGGTTGTCCGCAACACCGTGTATGATGGAGGAAGGACAATTACCTTTCGGGAGGTCGCTGATTGGGGATGAAAAAGAACCGGCTTGGACAATCGGAGCTGTTCGTGAGCGAGATCGGGCTCGGCTGCATGTCGCTGGGAACGGAGGAAGCCCGCGCCGTCCGGATCATCCATGAAGCGCTGGATGCCGGCGTCAACTTCCTCGACACCGCCGATCTGTACGATGCGGGGCGGAACGAGGAACTCGTCGGACTGGCAATCCGGGGCCGGCGAAGCGAGGTGATCGTGGCGACGAAGGTCGGCAACCGCCGCATTCCCGGCCGCGAAGGCTGGGTCTGGGATCCGTCGAAGGCGTATATCAAGCAGGCGGTCCGCGACAGCCTGCGCCGGCTCGGAACGGACTATATCGACCTGTACCAGCTGCACGGCGGCACGATCGACGATCCGATCGACGAGTCGATCGAGGCGTTCGAGGAGCTGAAACGGGAAGGGCTGATCCGGCATTACGGCATCTCGTCCATCCGGCCGAACGTGATCCGTGAATACGCGCGCCGCTCGAACATCGTCAGCCTCATGAGCCAGTACAGCATGCTCGACCGGCGGCCCGAGGAGGAGACGCTGCGGCTGATCGAAGGGCGCGGCATCAGCCTGATCGCGCGCGGACCGCTGGCCGGCGGCATTCTGACGGAGGGCGGCGCGGCGAAGGCGGAGCGGGACTACCTCGATTACAGCCGGGAGGAGCTGCCGGAAGTGCGGCGCCGCCTGCTGGAACTTTGCGGGAACGGCCGCACGCTGGTGCAGACGGCCATCCGCTACGCGCTCGCCGATCCGGCGGTGGCGACGGTCATTCCGGGCGCAAGCAGCCTGGAGCAGCTCCGGCTCAACCTGTCGGCGGCGTCCGCTCCGCCGCTCGCCGAAGAGGAGCTCGCCGCCATCCGCGCCGTCACCCGGGCCAATCGGTACGAGCAGCATCGCTGAAGACGGGCGGACGGGCCGGATGCGATCAAGTACAGCGGGCATGGCTCAAGATGAACGAACGGGAACCCCGGACAGGCATCCTCGGGTTCCCGTTTTTTCATCAAATGGGCATTGACAAGTACTTGAAGGTCAATATACTTTTATCTATATCCGACTAATCCAATAAGATAAACAACATTTCATCTGTGCGGTTACCGGGAGGGGTCGGTCTGATCATTTTGGACAACCTGTGCAAATCCTACGGCTCCGGGAAACATGCGGTCACCGTGATCGATCATGTTTCCATGGAAGTGACAAAGGGGGAGATCTTCGGCATCATCGGACAATCCGGCGCCGGCAAAAGCACGCTGCTCCGATGCGTCAACCTGCTGGCGAGGCCGGATTCGGGCAGCGTCACCGTCGGGGGCGTCGAGCTCACCCGGCTGAACACGCGCGAGCTGCAGGCGCAGCGGCGAAAGATCGGCATGATCTTCCAGCATTTCAACCTGCTCTCGACGCTTACCGCCCGCGATAACGTCGCGTTTCCGCTCCGCCTGGAAGGGCTGTCCCGGCAGGAAATCCGGCGCCGGGCGGACGAGCTGCTCGAGATGGTCGGCATGAGCGCCCATGCGGACAAGTATCCGGCCCAGCTGTCGGGCGGGCAGAAACAGCGCATCGGCATCGCGCGGGCGCTGGCCGGCAGGCCCGACGTGCTGCTCTGCGACGAGGCGACTTCGGCGCTCGACCAGGAGACGACCCGCTCCGTCCTGGCGCTGCTGCAGGACATCAACCGCAAGCTGGGCGTCACCATCCTGCTCGTCACCCACGAGATCGAAGTCGTCCGCGCGATCTGCGACCGGGTTGCGGTCATGCAACGGGGACAAATCGTGGAGTCGGGCCGGACGGCGGATCTGCTGCTCAGGCCCGGGCATCCGGCAACGCGCGAGCTGCTGCGGCAGACGGAAGATCCGGACGGCGGGGACGCATCCGGCAGCGATGCGGGCGGAACGATCATCCGGGTGCTCTATTCCGGCGACAGCGCGGGCAAGCCGGCGCTGTCCGAGGCCGTGCGCGGCACGTCCGTTCAATTCGTCATCCTGCACGGCACCGTGTCCCGCATCCGCGACGTCCCCTACGGCCGGATGACGATCCGGCTGACCGGTCCGTCCGGCGAGACGGCGTCGGTGATCAGCAGGCTGCGGGAGCAGGGATGGGAGGTGGAAACACCCGATGTCCTATGACGAAATTCCGTGGCCGATCATCTGGCAAGCGGCGCGCGAGACGCTCGTCATGCTCGGCGCATCGCTCGCGCTGTCCGTGCCGATCGGCCTGGTGATCGGGGTGCTGGTCTTCCTCACCTCTCCCGGCCAGTTCTGGCAGCAGATCTGGGTGAACCGGCTGCTGTCGTTGATCGTCAACGTCACCCGGTCGGTGCCGTTCGTCATCATGATGATCTATGTCATGCCGATTACCCGCTGGCTCGTCGGCACGTCGATCGGAATGAAGGGGGCCATTCCCCCGCTCGTGATCGCGGCCGCGCCGTTCTTCGCGCGGATGACCGAGATCGCGCTGCGGGAAGTCGACCGCGGGGTGATCGAAGCCGCCGAAGCGATGGGCACGCCGCGCCTGCTCATCATCTGGCGCGTGCTGCTCCGGGAGGCGCGCACCGGGCTGATTGCGGGCGTGACGGTGACCGCCGTCAACCTCGTCTCCTACACGGCCATGTCCGGCGTCATCGGCGGCGGCGGCCTGGGGGACCTGGCCATCCGCTACGGCTACCAGCGGTTCCGGCCCGACGTCATGCTGGTGACCGTCGTGCTGCTGGTCATCCTGGTGCAGCTGCTGCAGTCGTTCGGCGACCGGCTCGTTCAGCGGCTGTCCAGGAACCAATAGATAAAGAAAGTCAGGGAGTGAAGAGAACATGAAGAAAGCTTTCGGTCTCATGCTGATCATTGCATTATTGGTGATGCTGTCCGCCTGCGGCGGCGGCTCGGGCGGAAACGGAGGCGCCGATGCGGAGGCGAATGTCGGCGCAGGCGGCCCCGACAATACGGCGGCCAACGCGTCCGGCGACAACCAGGCATCCGCAGCTGACGAGTCGCAGGCCGCCGAACCGGTGACGATCAAGGTCGGCGCCACGCCCGAACCGCACGCCAAAATTCTCGAGTTCGTAAAGGAGAAGCTGGCGGCGGAAGGCGTCAATCTCGAAGTCATCGTGTTCAACGATTACGTGCAGCCGAACGTGCAGGTGTACGAGAAGCAGCTCGACGCGAACTTCTTCCAGCACGTGCCGTATCTCGACGAGTTCAACGCGGAGAAAGGCTATGACCTCGTGAAAGTCACCGGCGTGCACATCGAGCCGATCGGGGCTTATTCGAGCAAGATTTCCGCCATCGAAGAGCTGAAGGACGGCGCGAAAGTCGCCATTCCGAACGACGCGACCAACGGCGGACGCGCCCTGGCGCTGCTGGCGAAGCACAACCTGATCACGCTGAAGGACGGCGTCGGCATCCTGGCGACGGTTCAGGATATCGCGGACAATCCGAAGAAACTCGAGATCGTCGAGCTGGAAGCGGCCACGCTTCCCCGCGTGCTGCCCGACGTCGATGTGGCCGTCATTAACACCAACTACGCCCTCGAAGCCGGTCTGGTGCCGACCCGCGACGCGTTGTTCATCGAGGAAAGCGACTCGCCGTACGTCAACATTCTCGTATCGCGCCCGGACAACAAGGACGATGAAGCGATCCGGAAACTGGCGGCCGCGCTCAACTCGGCCGAAGTGAAGCAGTTCATCGAGGAAACGTACGAAGGCGCGGTCGTGCCGGCGTTCTGATCAAGCCGCAAACCAAGGCCCCGATGGTTGATCGGGGCCTTCATTATCGTTATTTACAGACCGACGGTCGGTTTGATAAAATAACGCCAAACCGATTACGCTGACATCGTCCGGAAAGGAGACCGCGGCCATTGAAACGGGAAACGAAACGGGAACAGACCAGGGAGCGGCTGCTGGAGGCCACCCGGTCGCTCATCCTGGAAAAAGGGTGCGACCATCTGACGCTGAACGACATCATGGAGCGGGCCGGGCTGTCCAAGGGGGGCATTTTCCACCACGTCAAGAGCAAGGATGAGCTGCTGATCCGGATTCTGGAAGAACGGGCGGAGGAGACGAATCGCCGGTTCAACGCGGCGAAGGAGCGGGAGAAGTCGTTCGCGGCTCCGTTCCGCAGCATCGCCGACAGCCTGCCGGAACTGGAAAATCCCGATGACGCGGGCAACCGGGTGTTCGTCCATCTGCTCGGACGAATCAGCCGCCCCGAAGTGCGCGGCGCGCTCCGGCAATTCTACGAGCAGACGCTGCGCCTGTCGAAGCAGTGGATCGCGTCCGGCCAGGAGGCCGGCGTCATTCCGGCGTCCGTGGACGCGGACAAGTCGGCCGAGCTGTTCGTCCTTCTCTCGCTCGGCCTGCGCGTGCGGGGGATGCTGCTCTCCGGCGCCGGCGGCAACGCTTTTGACGCGGAGGATTTCAAGCGGCTCATCGAACGCTGGCTGCAGCCGGAACCTTGAGGGGCATTCATAAGGAGGTGAAGTCGGATGACTTTGCTGTTGTTCCTGCACATTGCCGGCGCCGTTCTGCTGACGGGCAACATTGTGACCGCGGCGTTCTGGCACTGGCACGCGCAGCGGACGGGAAGCGCGGAAGTCATTCATTTCTCGGCGAAAACCGTCATGAAGGCCGACCTCGCCTTTACGCTGCCCGGCATTCTGCTGATCGTCGGCTCGGGCGCGGCGATGGCGGAGCGGTCGGGCTATGGCGGGGCGTTCAACTGGCTGACCCTGTCCCTCCTGCTCTTCGGCCTGACCGGCTTGATCTGGCTGGCCGTGCTGCTGCCCCTGCAGCGGAGCATGATCCGGCTCAGCGCGGAGGCGCTCGGCACCGGCACCTTGCCGCGCGCCTACTCGCGGGCGCTCGTGAACTGGTACGTGTTCGGAACGGCCGCCGTTCTGCTGCCCGTCGCCGTGCTCTATCTGATGGTGGCGAAACCGTTCTGACATTCGGGCATGTTTCCCTCTCCCGGCGAGTATGCTGAAGTGATGGTGACTTTTGGGTCGGGAGGAATGGAAGATGGGCGAATATATAACCGTGGAACCGGGAGTGAAATTGTACGTCGAAATCTGAACCCCGGAAGCGGCAAGACGATCGTGTTCATCCACGGCTGGCCGCTGAACCACAAGCAGTTCGAATATCAGTTCGATGTGCTGCCCGCCTTGGGATTCCGCGTCATCGGCATCGACTGGCGCGGCTTCGGCAATTCGGACAAACCGTACACCGGATACGACTTCGACCGCCTGGGGGACGACCTCCGCGCGGTGTTCGAGCAGAAGCAATTGCAGAACGTCGTGCTGGCGGGCCATTCGGCAGGCGGCGCGATCTCGATCCGCTACATGGCCCGGCACCAGGGGCACGGCGTGTCGAAGCTCGTCCTGATTGCCGCGGCCGCGCCGACCTCCTTCACGCCGGAGACGGCGGACCGGTATCTGGCCGTAAACAGCGGCGACCGGCCGAACCTGATCCGGCATGTGGCGGACAGCTTCTTCTTCCGCTATGCGACCGAGCCGTTCAGGGAATGGTTCATCAGCCTGGGGCTGCAGGCGGCGGGCTGGTCGACGGCGGCGATGATCCGGCTGCTCCGGGACACGAATCTGGCCAACGATCTGGCCGCGATCCACGTGCCCACGCTGATCATGCACGGCATCCACGACCAGGTGGTGCCGTTCGCGATGGCGCAGGAGCAGCATGCGCGCATCCCGCAGTCCCGGCTCGTGCCGTTCCCGTACAGCGGCCACGGTCTGTTCTGGGAAGAACGGGAAGAGTTCAACCGGTTGATTGCGGAATTCGCGGGTTGACGGCCGGGCCGGATCGAACGCCGACAGCCGCCGGACGCGGGCGACTTCATATCCGCCGGCGAAGCCAGCGCCAGCCCGGCAAGTGCGGGATGCTGCCGTCTTCGGGAAGCGGCAGGACGCTGCTGCCCAGATCGACCGGCCCGTTCGGGAAAAGCGGAGAGAGGTTCACAATCCGGCTCAGGAAAGCATACAAATCCGGCAGCACTTCCCTTCCGGCACCGCTCTTGGGCAAGATCTTCGGCAAAAATGCGCCGTCCGGCGTGCGCGCCTTGCCGTCCTGCCCGCGTTCTCTGCCCTGCTATACGTCTGTATATTCCTCCATTTCCAAGTTCAGACTTCCACTCACCGTATTATAAGCTATAGATCTGCCTGTCATTCATTCCGGTTGACAATCGCCGCATATCGGGTATTCTATAATTAGAATTCTAATTATATTTACCGCACGGAGGATCGGACATGCCGCACTCGGAATGGCATTGGGATCAAGGGCCGATCGGCCGGCTCGTGAAGACGGGCTACATCACGCTGCGCCGGGAGGTCGAGCGGATGCTGCGCCCCGTCGGCCTTACGCATACGCAATGGAGCGCCCTCGGCGTCATCCTCCATTTTCCCGGCATCACGCCTTCGCAGTTGGAACAGATTCTGATGATCGAGCGGCCGAGCGTCACCAGCCTGATGAACGGACTGGAAAGCCGCGGGCTGATCGTGCGCCGGAGCAGCCCGGAAGACGGCCGGTCCAAGCAGATCTTCCTGACGGATGCGGGGAAAAAGCTGGCCGAGGAAACGCAGCATTTCGCCGTCGTCGTGGAGGAGCGGGTGAAGCAGGGCATGACGGAAGACGAATTCGAGACGCTCAAGGCGCTGCTCATCAAGCTGGTCAAAATCTTCGCTCAGCCGTAAGCGGGCAGCCATGGTCAGGTTGCCTCTGTCGCAGGATGAACACCCAATTGTTCCGGGAGTGAGGTTGACATGTTCTATCACGTGAAGGAGCTGCAGTATCAGGCGAAACCGGAAAGGCCCGATCCGCTGTTCGCCAAGAAGCTGCAGGAAGTGCTCGGCGGCATGAACCCCCAGCATGCCATCGTGACGGGGCTGGGCGCCGCGCCGACCGACAGCGTCGGCTACCCGTGGAATGCTGCGGCCGGTTCAACTATGTTGCGAATCCGAGACCGCTTGCGCCCGCACCGCATCTGCCTCCGGCGCCGCCTTACATTTACGACACGCCGCCGGGCGTCGTATCGGGCAAGGGACCGTTCGTTCCGCCTTGCTATTAAATTAAATTGGAAGCCAGGCCAGCAGCGCGGCGCAGACGACGCCCGTGACCACCGTCAGCAGCAGGCTGCGGGTAAGCAGCGCGACGGCCAGCGTCGGGATGAACGCCGCCCACTCGAGATTATCCGGCGAGATCCACGCCTCGCCCTCGGTCAGCACGGCCTGCGCCACCAGCGCCGTCATGACGGCAAGCGGCACATGCTTCAGAAATTTCATCACATAACCCGGCAGCTTCAGTCTGCTGATCAGGACGAGCGGCAGCGTGCGCGGAATGAACGTCACGACCGCCGTTCCGATCAGCATCCACAGAAATTCGCGGCTGACGCTCATCGCTCGGTCACCGCCCCCACAATCGCGGCCAGCACCGCCGCCGCCATGACGGCCATATAGCCCGGCAGCCAGATGAAGGCCAGCGCGAAACCGCCGACGGCGCAAGCGATCACGAGCAGGTCGCGCTTGTATTGCTTGCGCTGCAATACGATCATGGCCGCCAGGCCGATGAACATGGCCGGCAGCGCATAGTGCAGCCCGTATCGCTCCGGATCCGCGATCCACCCGCCGAGCAGCGCGCCGAGCAGATTGGCGGCGATCCAGTTGGCATGGGCCGTCACGTTGAGCCCGAACATCCACCTGTCCGCGTGGCGCTCGCCGCCGGTCAGCTTCCCTGCGGCCACCCCGAACGTTTCGTCGGTAAGCTGCGCCCCGATCAACAGATTCCTCAGCGGCGAATAAGCGGCGAACTTCGGCGCGATCGCCGCGCTCATCAGCAAATGGCGCAGGTTGACGAAGAAAACGGTCACCACGATGGACGCGACCGGCGCCCCCGCCATCACCATGCCCGCCGTGATGAACTGCGCCGACCCGGCGTACAGAAACAGCGACAGCAGCCCGATCTCCAGCAGGCTCATGCCCGCCGTCGCCTCGATCACCCCGGCCGCAAAACCGATCGACAAATATCCCAGCAGCGTCGGAACGCAATCCGCCACGCCCTGCCGGAACGACAACGTTACCGCCATCTGTCTGTCCACGATGTCCTCCCCCTTGCAAGTCCAATTAGCGATATTGTAACGGCGGATCCGTCAACGTTAAAGTCTTTTCATAAAAAAAAATGGAGACCGCATCCCGCGCGCATCTCCATTCTCATCTACACCGTTGTTCCCGTCCCCTCCAACTAAATTCTGAGCATTCCGCGGAAGCCTCTCGCGGCATAGTAGGATTCGGCGCCGTTGTGATAGACGAACACCGTATCATAGCGGCGGTCGCAGAACAGCGCGCCGCCGAGCCTGCGGATCTTCTCGGGCGTCTTGATCCAGCTCGACGTCTTCTTGTCGAACTCCCCGAGCTGCTGCAGCGACCGGTATTGCGCTTCCGTCAGCAGCTCGATGCCCATCGCGGCGGCCATGCCAACCGCGCTGTCCGCCGGCTTGTGCTCTTTCCTCGATTCCAGCGCCTCCTGGTCGTAGCAGACGCTGCGGCGTCCCTTCGGGCTTTCGGCCGAACAGTCGACGAACAGCATCTCGCCCGTCTCCGGGTCCCGTCCCACGACGTCCGGTTCGCCGCCGGTCCGTTCCATTTCATGGAGCGACCACAGCTTCCCGGGATCGGCAGCCTCCAGCCGGGCCTGCACATCGGCCCAGGCGATGCCTTCATGGCGGCCGGCGAACTTCTCAAAGCGCGCTTTCAGCGTCGCAAGCAGCGCGTCGCGCTCCGCGGGTGACAATGTCTTGCCTTGATCGGTCATGGACGAATCTCCTTTCTGGTGTCCAGTTCTTCCAGCCTGCGCGCAATGGCGGCCAGCGACTCGCGCGCGGCCTTCTCCCCCGCCTGAATGCAGATTGCGGATTCCTTGAACGACATGGCGCTCGTGCCGGTGATCATGTCGATCGGAATGCCGGCCTTCTCCAGTACTTTGATGACGCCGACATGCGCCGCGCCCCGGGCCGCGCCGCTGCCGAGCGCCAGCGCGACCTTCGGCCGGGCGCCCGGCTGCCGCACACTGCCGAATCGCAGATGCGCGATGCGGATGATCTGGCCGCCGCTGCGGATCAGCGCCTCGCGGACCACCTGCTTCAACTCCCGGACATTGCCGCCGAGGAACGGGAAGTTGCCGATCAGGTTCATCGCTTCCTGCGAGATCAGGCCGTCCGGCTCTTCGAATCCCGCCTCCGCGATGAAGGCGCGGACGAGCGCCGGGATATTGACAGCGGTGTTGTTCCCGACCTGCAAGACAACACTTATCTCTTTGTTCACAATCGTTACGGATTGCGTATTCGAATCCCAGGTTACGTCGGCATGAAGCAATTCAGCCACGGCTCTGAGCGGAAGATAGTTGCTGTCATTGATGATGAGAGGTTTCGGATTCAACTCCGCTTTTTGATCGTCGATGTACAGCGAAATGGAGGATTCCCGGAATTTCGGAGCTTTTCTTGATTGGCTTTCAGCACTTTTCGTGCCGCTTGTGGTCTTGCTGCTTGCCGACTTGCTGCTTGTCGTGCCCGTTGATGTTGCAGAGCCGGAAGTGTCCGATCCGCCTCGATGATAGTGGTACCCGTTTGCATAACCCTTTCGCTTTGGATTTCGCGGAACAATTATGTCCGCCATTGGCGTCCAGTCTGCCGGAATGAGCATTTGCAGCCGTTGCGCAAACCATGGACAGGGTCAAGAATACGGCCATCATTGCAGTCATTCTTTTCATCGTGCACCACCACAAGCTGTGCATATGTATTTATTTGAATATATATCACTATTTTTCCTGGCTGATCAATGAGAAAATAGAAACCGCTCCCCGAAGGCGGTTACACCTTCATGGAGCGGCTGTCTTGCCGGCTGCTATTCGTCCTTCACACCGGCCATCTGTTTCTTCAACTGATCCAGTTCCATTTCGGCGCGGAAGAGACGGGAAGCCATATATTCATGTTCCTGCTTGTTCTTGCCCAATTCCAGCATAATATCGTCAAGGCGGCGATCCATGCGCGATTCCATTCGATCGATCCGTTGTTCAAGCTGCCCGAATCGTACGTCGATCTGTTCGAATCGTCTGTCGATCTGTTCGAATCGTCTGTCGATCTGTTCGAATCGTCTGTCGATCTTTTCAAATCGTCTGTCGATCTGCTCAAATCGATCATTCATTTGACTTTTCAGCTGCTCGAACCGCTTCTCATTCGCCTCTTTCTCATCTTCAAATTGACTCTTCAACAAGCCAACCGTATAAATGAGATCACCTAGCAGCCCTTCGATCCGGTCCAGCCTTGCATCGACGTTGCTCAAGAACAACACCACCGACACGAATGTGTGTTCTCATATTACCATTTCTGGCGAACAACGTCAATCCGGTTGACAATCTGGCAGGCCCCGCCTACTCAAACCGCAACGCGTCGATCGGCTTCAGGTTCGCCGCCTTGTTGGCCGGGTACATGCCGAACACGACGCCGATCAGGATGGAAAATCCCATGGACAGCGCGATCATGTCCACGGAATGGACGACGTCGATCTTGACGAGCGACGATACCGCCCGGCCGGCGGCAAGCCCCAGTCCGACGCCGAGCAGGCCGCCCAGGGCGCTGATCGTCACCGACTCGATCAGAAATTGCATCAGAATGTCCCGCTTCTTCGCGCCGATCGCCTTGCGGATGCCGATCTCCCGCGTCCGCTCCGTCACCGACACGAGCATGATGTTCATGATGCCGATGCCGCCGACGAGCAGCGAGATGCCCGCGATTCCCCCAAGGGCGAGGGAGAGCGTGCCGGAGACGGACGCCGCGGTTTCCAGCATGTCCGCCTGATTGAACACGCGGTAGGCGTCGTCGCCATTGCGGAAAATTTTCGCCAGCCTCGCCTCCACTTCCGCCTGAACCGCATCCAGCGCATCCATCGACTCCGCCTGGATGTAGACGCTCCGCACGCCTTTGCTCCGGAACATCCGCTCCGCCGTTGTGAGCGGGATAACGGCCAGTTCGTCATTTGACCCAAGCGCGGAGCTCCCTTTCTCCGCGAGCAGCCCGACGACCTTGTACCGCACCCCGTTGATCCGCACATATGCGCCCACGGGATTTTCGGAACCGAACAGTTCCTCGGCCGTCGCCGACCCCAGAACCGCGACCTTCTGATGGAAGTCCAGATCGATCTGCGTGATGAACCGCCCCGCGGCGAGCTCGTAACCGCGCAGGGGAAAATAATCCGCGTTCGTGCCGACCACGTTCACGCCGGCGCCGGCCGTCCCGTATTTCAGCGTCGCGTTGTTGCTGTTATACGGCGCCGCGTATTCCACGCCTTCGATCCCGGCGAATTGCACCGCCTCTTCGTAAGCCAGCGTCGAGGTGACACCCCGGCCGAGAATATTGACCGTCAGCAGATTCGTGCCGAGACTCTGCACCTGCTCCTCGATCTGCCTTCTCGCGCCCTGTCCGATCCCGACCAGGGCGATGACGGAGCCGACGCCGATGATGACGCCGAGCATGGTGAGGACCGAGCGCAGCTTGTTGCCGAGGATGCTTTTGAACGCCATCTTCAGTCCCTGGCCGAAATGCATGCCGCTCCGTCCTCCTCTTCCAGCATCCCGTCGGCGATCCGCACGACGCGCTTCGCCTGGTCGGCCACGTCCATGTTATGGGTGATGAGAATGATCGTATGCCCTTCCCGGTTCAGCTCCCGCATCAGCTCCATCACTTCGCCGCTCGTCTTCGAATCGAGCGCTCCCGTCGGCTCGTCGCCGAGGAGGACGGGCGGATTTCCGGCCAGCGCCCGCGCGATCGCCACGCGCTGCTGCTGGCCGCCCGACAGTTCGGACGGGCGGTGGCGCGTCCGGTCCGCCAGCCCGACTTTGCGCAGCGCCTCCAGCGCCCGCTCCCGCCGTTCGGCGCCTCTCATGCCCCGGTAGATCAGGGGCAGCTCTACATTTTCAAGCGCGGTGAGCTTCGGCAGCAGATTGAAGTTCTGAAAAATAAACCCGATCTTCCGGTTGCGGATTTCCGCCAGCCGGTTCTCCGGCAGACGGCTCACTTCCTCCCCTTCCAGCCAATACTTGCCCGAGGTGGGGGTGTCCAGACAGCCCAGGATGTTCATGAGCGTCGACTTGCCGGAACCCGAAGGCCCGATGATGGCGACGAATTCGCCGTAACCGACCGTCAGCGACACCCCGTTCAACCTTCGGCGACGGTGCCCGCAGACGCCGCCGCAACGGTTTTCCGCTCCACCGGTTCGATGCTTCCGGTTCCCGATACGGAAGCCGTCAGCGTGCCTCTCTGGACGGCGGCCATCGTCTGCGCCGCCAATCCGCGGACCGGTTCTTCCCGCTGCTGCAGCCACAGCCATCTTCCCGCCGCAATGGCCGCAACGAGCGCCGCCCCGACGGCGATGTACCGCCATTTTCGCTTCACCGGCAATGCCCATCCTTTCCATCCAGGTGTTACCGGCACAAATTATGAAAGACCACCCTGAATGGAAGCTGAAGGAAAGCTTAAGATGAGCTGAAAATGGACGGCATTACCACACGGTGACGCTCGCCTGTCCCGCGGCGCTGCCCCCTTCGACGGCCAGAATCTGGTGCAACCAGTTGTTCCCCAAGGGCATGCCGGCGTCTTCCCACGCCTTCACATGCGCTTCGAGCGTAACCGTGGATCTCGAACCGATCGGCCGCTTCGTCTGGCGAACGCTCCAGTTTTGCTGGAACGTCTGCGTGCCTTCGGGAGACGGCGCATTGAACCGCAAGGCGTGATACAGATCGTACCAGGCCCCGTCGATGTAGACGGATCCCCGGTAATCGGCAGTGACGGGCCGCCAATTCCCCCAGTTTTCGACGACGCGGTATTCGACGAGCGGATTTCTCATCCATCCGTACACCAACAGAAATGCGCTGCCGTCCGTCTGAAAATCGCTTGCAGTATAATGGATGACCCGGCCCGGCGATCCAATCTGCCAGCCTTTGCCCGCGATGAACAGCGCGTTCCCGCTCCAGTCGACGGAATATTGGCCGTCCGGTCCGTTCACGGCGTTTACGTTTCCGTTGCCGTTCGTCCAGAAATACCAGTTCAGGTCCGCGCTTGCGTTCACGGCGAACAGTCCGTACAGCAGCGCAACGGCGGCCAGCGCCGCCGCCATCCGTTTCCTCCATCTCATCGCGTCTGTCCTCCTTTCAATACCGAATCAGGCATTGCGCGCGACGCGAAAACCCTGGTCTGGACCGACGCCGCTCGCGTCGAACATGCCCCGGAACTTGATCTCGAGGGTGTGGACGTCGCCGAGCCATCCGCCGCCGCGCACGACGCGGAACATGCCCGATTCCACCATCTGATCCTCATACCAGTCCCAGCACCATTCCCTGACGTTGCCCGACATGTCGTACAGCCCCAGTTCGTTCGCCTTCTTAGTTCCGACGGGCCGGGTGCGGTTCTCGTTGTTCTCGATGGACTGCCAGCTCCAGCCGCCTTTCAAATACCGGTTTCCGGCGTTGCGCCAGTTCCACGACACGTCGTCCGGCTTGTTGCCGCCGCTGTACTTGTAGCCCTTGCTTTTTTGACCGCCGCTCGCGGCGTATTCCCATTCCAGTTCCGTCGGCAGCCGGTAGCCGTTCGCCCCTTCGTTGATCGTGACGATCCATTTCAAGGGGTCGATCTCGCTCTTGTTGTCCGGGTCCGCCTGACTTTTGTCGATGTTGTAATACGGCTCGAGCCCCTCCATCAGGCTCCTGCGGTTGCAGTACTCGATGGCCTCGTACCAGCTGACCGAATCGACCGGGAGATTGTCGCCCCTGAATTTGGACGGATTGCTTCCCATCACGGCCGTCCATTCCTTCTGCGTGACTTCATATTTGCCGATGTAGAAATCCTGAACGGCGACCTCCCCGCCGGAGTAATTGGAACGCTTGTGCTTAAATGTCCCCCCTTCAACCAAAACCATCTGATCCGACAAAAGCTTCCCGCCCGTCCGATCCGTCTGTTCCGCCCCGCTCACCTGCACGCTCGAACATCCGCCGACCGCAACAGCCGCAGCCACCAGGACAAAAACCGCGCAGACCAACGTCTTCTTTTTGCTCACGATACGCCCCCCTTTGCTTGAACAGATGCTGCCAAAAAGAGAAGGCCGCCGGCTGGACAGCCGGCCGGCCCGTCTCATTACCAAACCGTGACGTTGGAGTATCCGCTGCTGTAATAGCCTTCGGTTGCGAGCACCTGGTAAGACCAGCTGCTGCCCATCGGCATGCCGGCAGCGCCCCATGCGTTCACGTGGTTCTCGAACGTGATGGAGACGTTGCTGCCCGTCGGGCGTTTCTGCTGACGAACGCTCCAGTATTGTTGGAACGTCTGCGTGCCGTCGATGGACGGTGCGTTGTAGCGCCAGCTGTGATAGAGGTCATACCATGCGCCGTCGCTGTACACGCTGCCCCGGTAGTCGCCGGTCGGGCGGTAGCTGCCCCAGCTGTCGACGACGTAGTATTCGATGAGCGGGTTGCGCGTCCAGCCGTACAGCGTCAGATACGCGTTGCCGTTCGGCTGCCATGCGCCGGCGTTGTAGTTGACAACCCGGTTGTGCGCACCGTATTGCCAGCCCTTGCCGATGACGAAGTTGCCGCTGTTGCTCCAGCTTACGCTGTAGTTGCCGCCTTGTCCGTTCGTCGCGTTCACATACCCGATGCCGTCCGTCCAATATTGCCAGTACGTGTTCGCGCTGGCGCCATTTACGGCGAACAATGCAGATACCATCGCCACGGCCACCAGCACCGCCATCAGTTTCTTTTTCTTGAACATTACTTTTCCCTCCTGTCAAAATGTGATTTTGATATGATAGCGCTTCCCAACCGACCAACAATCAACCGGTGTCAAATGCCGTATGCATTTTACATACACCTCCTTTGCAGGTAAATTATAGGATGTAAGCGCATTCTGTTCAATGTGAGAAATTAAAGGATTCCCCCCACAGATTTAATCGATTTCATTCCGGGCGGAAAATGGAACCATCCGGCTCCGGACAGCGTCCGGATGAGGCTGTTCTTCCCGGAGATATTTCGACATAACTTATAATATTGATATAATTTACATTATATCAATATATGTACTAAAATTTTTGTAAGCGCTGTCTATTGGCGGTTGGATCACTGCATGACCCACCATAACGGCAGAAATACCGAGGGGAGATCGAAACCGTGGACAATCAAGTGCTGACCGAAACCAGCCAGGCGGATTGGAACATCCGTGCGGAGACCGCCCAGGAGGAATTGATTTACAACTTCTGGAATCCCGAACTTCAGATCATGAACCAGCTCGCGCCCTGCGGCGGAAATTGCAATGATCATCTGATTTATTGGTGGCATGCCCATGTCGTCGACGTGCTGGTCGACGGATACGAACGAACCCGCAAGCACAGCTACCTGGACCGGATCGACCGGGTCGTCGCCGGCGTCCGGCAATTGAACGGCGAGACGCTGCTGCACAATTACTACGACGACATGGAGTGGATGGCGCTCGCGCTGCTGCGCGTGTACGACGCGACGGGCCGCGAGGATTACAAGGAAGCGGTGCTGGTGCTCTGGGAAAGCATCAAAACGGCATGGAACGGCCATATGGGCGGCGGCATGGCGTGGAAGAAAGATCAGCTCGATTACAAGAACACCCCGGCCAACGCGCCCGCCAGCATTCTCGCTTCCCGGCTGTACCAGCGGTTCCGGCGCCCCGAAGATCTGGAATGGGCCCGGAAAATCTATCAATACAACAAGGACACGCTGGTGGACAAGGACACCGGTTTCGTCTGGGACGGCATCAACCGGCTGGGCGACGGCCGGATCGACAAAGACTGGGAATACACGTACTGCCAGGGCGTATTTCTCGGAGCCGGCATCGAATTGTACCGCATCACCGGAGACCGGACGTACCTGGACGATGCGCTGCGCACGGCGAGAACTTCATTGGAGCGTTTCGTCCTGCCGGACGGCATGCTTCCCGACGAAGGCAAGGACGATTGCGGGCTGTTCAAAGGGATCTACATCCGCTATTTGCGGGAGCTGCTCCGCATTCGGCCGGAGCTGTCGGACATCCGACGGATGATGCTGCACAACGCCGAGACACTGTGGCGGCAGGGACGGGATGAGAAGGGCCTGATCAGCCGGAACTGGAAGGACCGGCCCGAAAGGGTCGTGCAATTGTGCGCCAGCTCAGCGGAATCATGCTGATTGAAGCCGTCGCCTCCCTCTAACCGCGCAACCATTCAGGGGCCGCCCCTCATGGGAACGGCCCCTTCCCTTTATGCAATCCGCGTCATCGCCTCGAGCAGCATGACGCCGCTCAGCTGCGTCGACAGTTCGACCGGATATCCCGCCGGCGCGTCCCAGCGCTCGCCGAACAGCGGCCGGTCTCCATCGAGGCGGCCGCGCCGCCACAGCGACTCCGCGTTCGTCTCCAGCAGCCCGATCCACGGTGCCGCTTCCCCGGTTGCCGCAGCTTCCGCGGCGAGCAGGGCGAGATACCGGACGAAAATGCCTTTGAACAACCCGCCGTCGCCGCCGCCTTCCGGGGGCAGCACGCCTTCGGGAGACGCCAGCACCGCTTTCGCCGCCGCGGCGGTCCGCAGCGCCTGATCCCGGTACGCTTCGACCCCCGTCATGCGATACAGTTCCAGCGCCGCGCCGATGAACACGCCCTGACAGTACGTGAACTTCCAATCCTTGTCGATCGCCCCGTCGCCGAGGCGGTTCATCCCATCCCACACGAATCCGGACTCGGGATCGACCAGATGGCGGAGCTGCCACTCATGGATGCGCAGCACCCATTCCAGATCCGATTCCCGGCCGAACGCCCGGTACAGCCGCGCCGCCAGAATGGCCGCCGGCGCGTTCGCCGGCGTGTTCTTGTAATCCGGCTGCGATTTCCGCCAGGCGATACCGCCGCCGCAATGGTCGTTCCACCCGCCCCGGATGTCCGCCCACAGCTCCAGAACCGCGGCCTTGTACCGTTCGTCGCCGGTTGCCTGATAGGCGCGGAGCCAGGCGATCGCCATCCATTCCATGTCGTCGTACAGCTCGTTGATCCATGTGCCGCCGTTCCGTTCCAGCAGACCGTCATAGATCTGGCGGAGCCGTTGCTCATACAGCGGATCGCCGGTGCGTTCGAACGCATCCGTCAAATTCTCGACCGCGTGCGCCATCCACCAGTAGTGGAAAATCGTGTTGCATTTCCCGTCGGGACAGGGCGTTGCGATATTGTACATCCGGATCGCATCATTCCAGAACATCGCATCGAGCGCCTGCTGCGCCTCGTCCGCCCTGCGCCGGCATTCATCGGCTTTCATCTCATCCGCTCCCGTCATCCGATGTCAAGCATCTCAAGTTGTTCCAGCACCGCGAGCATTTCGAGCAGCATCATGCCGCTGAGCTGCGTGCTGAGCTGCACGACCGCATCCGGCTTCTGCGCCCAGGAGTTGCTGAACAGCGCGGCATCCGGATGTTTGCCGTACGCCCACAGACTTTCGCCGTTGGTGAGCAGCATCCGCACCAGTCCGTCCGCCCGGCCGGGGTCTTCTTTGATCAGCTCGGTCAGGTACCGCACCAGAATGCCCTTGAACAGCGCGCCGTCGCCGTCGCCTTCGGAGGGCAGCATGCCCGTGGCGGGGCTCGTCATCTGCCGCTCGACATACGCGGCCGTCTTCCACGCTTCATCCAGGTAGCTCCGGTCCCCCGTCGCGCGGTAGAGCTCGACCGCCGCGCCGATGTAGACCCCCTGGCAATACGTGAACTTCCAATCCTTGTCGATCCGGCCGTCGCCCTGCCGGTTGATGCCGTCCCATACGAGGCCCGTCTCGGGGTCGACGAGCGTCTGCCGCTGCCACTCGAAAATGCGCTTCGCCCATTCGAGATATTGCTCGTCGCCGAATCGGTCGTAGAGCCTCGCGCCGAGGATGACAGCGGGGGCGTTGGCGGGCGTATTTTTGTAGTCGAGCTGCTCCTTCCGCCAGGCGATGCCGCCGCCCATCTCGTCGTTCCATCCCGTCAGGATGTCTTCCCAGAGGATGAGCGCGGCTTCCTTGTACCGCTCGTCGCCGATCTGGTCATAAGCCCGCAGCCAGGCGAGGGCCATCCATTCCATATCGTCGTAATAGGCGTTGGGAAAAATGGTGTTCCGATCCAGAATCCCCTGGTACATCGCGTCAATCCGCTGCCGGTAGCCGTCGTCCTTCGTCCGGGCGTAACCGTCAACCAGCGTGTCGAGCGCGTGGGCCTGCCACCAGTAATGGAACGGATCGGTGCACAGCTGCAGCATGCAGGGGGCTGCGTTGTTGTGAAGCCCCCGCTTCTCGTCCCAGAACTGTTGGAGCAGCTCCTGCTGCGCAAGTTCGGCGCGCGCCGACCAGAGACCGCCGCCGCGTCCGCCCCGCTCGCCGCCGAAGACCGCCGTGCAGACCCATACGCCTGCGGCAACGAGCAGTCCCGCAACAACCGCCGCAATCGTCAACCATGTCCGCCGTTTCCTTGCCATGGCCGCGCTCACCCTTTGATCCCGCTGAAGGCGATGCCCTGGGTGAAGTAGCGCTGCAGGAAGAGGAACAGGATCAGGATCGGCAGCACGGCGACGAGCGCGCCGGCCATCATCGGGCCGTAGTCCGTCTGGTAATTGTACGAGAAGGCCTGCAGCCCCATCTGGATCGTATGCTTCGCGGGATCGTTCAGCACGATCATCGGCCACAGGAACGCATTCCAGCCGGTCTGGAAGGTGAAGATGCCGAGCGTCGCCAGGGCGGGCTTCGTCAGCGGCAGGTAGATCCGCCAGAAGATCCGGAACTCGCCTGCCCCCTCAATGCGCGCCATCTCCATCAGGTCGCTCGGCAGCGTCAGGAAGAACTGGCGCATGAAGAACACCGCGAACGAGCCGGAAGCGCCGGGGAGAATGACGCCCCAGAACGAGCCTATCAGCCCGAACCCGCCGCGCCCGAGGATGTCGTTGCCCCCGAGCAGCGGCAGATGTTTCAGCACGAAGAAGCTCGGGATGAGCGTCACGACGCCCGGGATCATCATCGCGGCGAGCAGGATGGCGAAGAGCGGCTTGTTCAGCCGGAACCGGAGCTTTGCGAACGCGTACCCGCTGAGCGAGCCGAAGAACAGGTTTGTCAGCACCCCCATCGTCGCGAGAAAGAACGAGTTCCAGAAATACAATCCGAACGGCACGGTCCGGAAGGCGTTCTGGTAATGCTCGAAGGTGATATGGGAAGGCAGCCAGCGGATCGGAAGGGAGAAGATTTCCTCATCCGGCTTGATCGACGTCATCAGGCTCCAGAAGAACGGCAGGAACATGAAGACGGACATCGCGATCGCCAGGATATAGAAGACCGCGGCGCGTACGTTTCGCGAAAACGGCGAGCTGCCAATGTCATGGGCGCGCATCAGTCTCATCCTCCTAGACAAACGTTTCGTCGGATTTCGAGATCCGCATGTTCAGAATGGAGAAGATCAGGATGGACAGCGCCAGCACGAACGCCTGCGCCGAGGCGTACCCCATCTGCAGCTGGTTGAACCCTTGCTGGTAGATCAGATAGACGGGCGTCTTCGTCGCATTGGCGGGCCCGCCCTGCGTCAGCACGAACGCCTGGTCGAAAAGCTGCAGCGCGCCGATGATGGACATCGTGCTCACGAGAAACGTCGTCGGCTTGAGCTGGGGCCAGGTGATGTAGCGGAAGCTTTGGAACCGGTTCGCCCCTTCCAGCCGCGCGGCTTCGTACATGTATTCGGGAACGCCCTGGAGCCCGGCCAGATAGATGACCATGTTCGCGCCGACGGACTGCCAGAGCGTCACCATCACGATCGAGGGCATCGCGGTGTTGGTCTGCGCGAGCCACGCCGGACCGGTGATGCCGAGATAGCCGAGCAGCGCGTTCACCAGGCCGTACTCCGGATGGAGCAGCCACAGCCATACCGTCGCCGCCGCGACGGCCGACGTCAGCGTGGGCAGATAGGCGGCCGTCCGGAACAGCTTGACGCCGAGGCCGGCCCGGTTCAGCAGCAGGGCGATCGCCAGCGAAATCGCAATGTTCAGCGGGATGAAAAGCACGGCGTAATACAGCACGTTCCGGAACGTCCGCCACAGCAGGTCGTCGTGGATCAACCGCTCGTAGTTGGCGAAACCGACCCAGTTCATCCGGTTCAGGACGTCGTAATCCGTAAAGCTGAGGTACAGCGCCATGACCACCGGGATGACCGTAAAGACGGTGAACAACAGCATCGTCGGCGTGATGAACACGCAGGCCGTCCGCGCTTCATGCCGTCCAAGGGATTTCATGGATGACACGGTGAACCCCTCCCTTGCATCTCCATGCGCTCACTTCTCGATGCGGATGCCGCAGATGTCAAGCGCCAGTTCGCAGAACATCATGTTGGCCCAGGAAAACCATTCCCTCGTAAAACGGGCCGGGTCATTGGCGTCGAAACTTTCGTGCATCATGCCGGCACCGCCGTCGGTCTCGACCATCAGCCGGAGCTTGCGCTTCTTCTCCTCCGGATCGCCCGTCGTCAGTCCTTCCATGGCGATCGCGATATGCCAGACGTAGCCGGCCGGCGTGTGGGGACTGCCGATGCCCCGCCCCGCGCTTCCCTCGTAGTAATAGGGATTGTGCTTGCTCAGGATGAACTTCCGCGTGTTCAGGTAGACGGGATCGTCGGCGCCGGTGTAGCCGAGGTACGGAATGGACAGCAGGCTCGGCACGTTCGCGTCGTCCATCCATACATACCCGCCCATTCCGTCACATTCATAAGCGTATATCGGGCCGAACTCCGGATGCTCGCAAACGGCGAACTCCCGGATGCCGCGGTCGATCTCGGCGGCCAGCGAAGCCGCGCGTTGCACGAGCGCCTCGTCCTTCAGCACGTCCCGGCCGATCTCCTGCAGATAGCGCAGCACGACCACCGCGAACATATTGGAAGGAACAAGATAGCCGTAGGTGCAGGCGTCGTCGCTCGGCCGGAAACCGGACCAGGTCATGCCGGTGTAGCGCGTCTCCGCCCCCCGGCCGTCCCGGATCAGCGTGTCGGTCGGCACGCCATTCAGGCGCTGGAAGCGATAGGAAGAATCGCGTTCATGATGCTGCTCCCGCCGCCACACCTCGAGGATCAGATCGACCGCCTGGCGGAACGTCCCGTTGAATTGCGCGGTCAATCCGGCGTTTTTCCACAGCAGCCAGCTGAGCTGGATCGGATAGCAGAGCGAGTCGATCTCGTATTTCCGCTCCCAGATCCACGGATTCATCTCCGTGATGTCGCTCTGGTGGCCCTGACCGTTCGGGGCGGCGTTGAACGCGTTCGCGTACGGATCGAGCCGAATGAACCGGAACTGCCTCTCGATCAGCCCGAGAATCATGCCGGCGATCTCCTCGTCTTCCTTCGCCAGCAGGATATAGGGACGGACCTGCGCGGCGGAATCGCGCAGCCACATGGCCGGAATGTCCCCTGTGATGATGTACGTGGTGCCGTCGGGCAGTCGTTGGATCGTGCGTTGGAGCGTATTTTGCATGCAGGTTGCGAAAATGTCGGCCGCTTCGGGCATGTCGGCCAGTCTCCGGCGAACCGTCTCGATCAGCCGAATGACCGATTGCGGCGTTTTCAACATTTGGGTCATGATGTCTGGCACCTCCGGGTTGGGATGAAAAAGGGGAGGGCAAGCCTCCCCTCATGTCCGTTACTTGACGTCGGCGTTCTCTCTGAGCAGCCGGTCGCCTTGTTCCTGCGCCTTGCCGAGCGCTTCTTCCGCGCTGAGATCGCCATTCATGAACAGCTGCAGATTCGGGATGAGTCCGTCGACTTCCATCACGGAATATCCGGGATGCTGCGGACGGATCTTCGCGAATTCCAGCGTTTCAAGGAACGGCTTCCAGAACGGATCGTCCGCGAAGAACGGATCTTCGAGCGCCGGCTTGAAACCGGGGATGTTGAGGCTGGTCTTCGCCCACAGCAGCGCGTTGTCCTTGTTCGCCAGCCACCACTTGATGAACTCCCAGGCTTCTTCCTTGTGCTTCGAGCCTTCCGGAATGACGAGGCCGAATCCGCCCATCACGCTGCCGCGGTCGCCGTTCGGTCCGGCCGGCGGCGGCACGATGCCGAAGTCCAGCTCGCCCCCGTATTTCTTGTAAGTGCTGAGCATCCACGGGCCCGTGTAGTGCATCGCCATCTTGCCGGTGACGAACACGTCCTGTCCTTCGCCCAGCCCCTGCTCGAAACCGATCTTGTACACCTTGTCTTCGTTGAGCAGCTGGTCCCAGAACCGGAGGACGGAAAGTCCCTGCTCATTGTTGAAGTTGGTCTTGCCGTCTTCCGTGATCATCGTGCCGCCGGCCTGCTGGAGATACATGTTGAACAGCCCGACGTCCGACAGCGAGAATCCGGATACTTCCAGCTTGTTGCCGTTCCACTTCGTCAGTTTGCGGGCCGCTTCCCGGAGTTCATCCCAGGTTGCGGGCGGCTCCACGCCCGCTTCTTCGAGCAGCTTCTTGTTGTAGAACAGCGCGCGCGCATCCACCGTCAAGGGCAGACCGTACAGCTTCCCGTCGTATGAAAGCTCTTTCAAAGCTTCGCCGTAAAAATCGTCCCGCGATATGCCGTCCCGGTCCATGTACTCGTCGATCGGGTGCAACACGTTCTTCGGCGCATAGAGCGACGTTCTCCACCGGTCCCAGAACAGGATGTCCGGCGATCCGCCCGAAGTGGCGGCGGTCAGGAACTTGGTGATCATATCCTGCTGCAGCACGTACTTCACGCGGATCCGGTCCTGGGACTTGTTGAAGGCGTCCACCATCGTCTCGAACTGCTTCTGGCCTTCGCCGCCCCAGTCGCCCCAGAAGGTGAGCTCCACCGGTTTGCCGCCCGAAGCCGAAGACTTCCCGTCGTTCGACCCGCCCGATGAACCTCCGCCCTGGCCGTTCCCGCCGGAACCGGCGCCGTCGTTCTTGCCGCAGGCGGCCAACAGCGTCAGCGCCGCAATCAGAACCATCGTGAGTAAAACGCTGCCCAGTCGTTTCATGGTCACAACCCCCACAACCAGAATGATAAGCGCTTACAGTTATTATATTAAAGACACAATAATGATATGTCAATATATTTGTTTGTCGAATTTGGTATATTATTTTCGAGGGCGGAAAGAGGTGCAAAAAGCCCGGAATCGACTTCCGGGCTTGCCTTTTCGGTTTGGGCGGCTGACTTTTGGGGAACTCAGCGTGTCGACGAACCTTCAATGATCCGGTACGGGATTATGTTGTGCATCTGGACTTCTTCCCCGTCCCACAGCTTCTCCAGCAGATCCACGGCTTTGCGGCCCATCGCAAATTCATCCTGCCGCACATGCGTGAACCGGTGGTTGCCGAACGGCTCGTCCGGGGAATCGAAGCAGACGATCTGACAGTCTTCGGGAATCCGCTTGCCGAGACTGATCAGCGCCTGGTGCACGATGAGCGCGAGGTTGTACTCCGCGACGACGAATGCCGTCAGATGCGGATTCCCTTCGACAAATCGCCTCACCGTCTCGATGTCGACGCTGATATTGCGGCTCTCGAAGGAGCGCGGCAGCGAGCTGTACAGATTCGTCATCATGTGGCCCGGCGGAAGGCTCAACCCGCGCTTCGCGAACGCCATCGTGAAGCCGATGATCCGGTCCTCGATCGTCGACGTGTTGTCCGCCGGCGCGGATATGAAGCCGATCTGCGTATGCCCGCGCTGGATCAGGCGGTCGGTCAGCTCGAACGCGGCCTGCCGGTTGTCCGTGTAGACCGCGGCGGTGGCGATCCCTTTCAGATAGCGGTCGATCAGCACGACCGGGAATTTGTCCAGCACCAGCCGGACGAGCTCGGGGTTGTAATGTTCGCCATGCACCGGGAAAATGACGATGCCGTCAACGCCGAGATGGATGAAGGAACGGATCGCTTCCTCTTCCTCTTCGCGGTTGTCGTAGGTCAGCTTGATGAACATGCGGGCGCCGATCTGCGAGCACCGCTCCTCGACGCCATGAATGAGCCGGAGGCCGTAGGAATCGGCGAAGTCCGGCAGGATGAAGGCGATCGTCTTCATCGGCGACGCGGACCGGGCCGGCGCGTTCTTGGCACCGTCTTCTTCCTGGTCCCCGTTCGGATCCAGCGGCTTCAGACTGTCCAGGTCCGGCAAGTTTTGCGAGACGAACGAGCCTTTGCCCTGCACCCGTTCGATCACCTTCTGGAGCGCCAGCAGCTCCAGCGCCTTCTTCGATGTAATGCGGCTGACGTTGAAGTGATCGGCCAGTTCTTTCTCCGACGGCACCCGATCCCCGCTCGTCAGTTCGCCGTTTTTGATTTTTTCTAATAAATGGTTGTATATTCGCTCGTACAGCGGGACGTTCATCTTGTGCATCATCCTTATCACCATATCTTGATATATCAACTATACCTCTTGATTTCGGATATATCAATCAAAAACTTTACAATTGGTGTAAAGGACGCTTTACGTAAAGGTTGCATTACATTAAAATGGAAGTGAACGCTCGGCTTGACTTGAATCATTGAACATCCGGGGTGGGACATTTGAAAAACAGACTGCCGGAGTACCGAAAAAAATACAATCTGTCCCAGGACAAATTGGCCGAGATGCTTGAGGTGACGCGGCAAACCATCATTTCGATCGAAAAAGGCAAATACAATCCTTCGCTGCCGCTTGCGATCAAAATCGCCCGCATTTTTCATACCGCCGTGGAAGAGATTTTCATTTTGGATGAATAAGAAAGGAGTGCGGACATGCTGTCCAAAAAACTGCTGATCCTCTTCGGCTTTGGCTGGCTGGTGATAGGCGGCTTTCTGGCACTGGTTCAATTCATGACCAGCGACGCCAAAAATTTCGAAAACTTCTTTGTCATCGCAAGTTTGGCGATCATCAGTTTCACCATGGCCGATTTGGCGCCTCACCTGCAGCGCAAAGACGAAAGAATCCAATATATTCGGCAAAAAGGCGCGTTTTATACCTCCATCCTCACCCTGTTTTACTGTGTTGTGATTTGGTTGTTGACGCAATACGGCAATCTTGAGATCAGCGTCAAACAAGCCGTCCTCATTATGCTCTCACTCGTCAGTTCCACGCTGTTTCTCTCCTGGTTCGTGTTGTCGAGGAAATATTGACAGGACAGGAACCTTCCCGGGCGTGTCGGCCGCTGAAATGGTCCGTGCTGAACCCCGAGCTGCCTTCCGGACACCGGCTTGCCCGGTGTCCTTTTCTTCCTTCCCCATTGAACCCCGCACTGTTGCAGGACGGAGCTCGTCTCGGACGTACCGATTTCATAAGCATCCATAAAGAGTTTATTATTCTATTTTATTCTAGTTTATGTTAATATATAGAATGAAAGCGTTTTATAGAAAGGAGGGGTTTATAGAGCAAACGCGGAATGGGTGACGGTCATTCCCAAAGCGACGAAGTACGGTGAACGATCAATCCGGTAAAGGAGGAAATTTTCATGAGAAAAATGGGCTCAACATCAAAGTTAGTGCTTGACTTTATGTACCAAATCGTTCACGGTTACATTCGACCAGAAGTCCTTGTACGTAACGTTCCCGGTTCCGGGTGAAGTAATGTCGGCGTTGAAAGGCTTTCATTCGGTTGTTTCTTCCTTCAACCGCCGCATTGGTCCACCGACAGGAGTGATAATTGACGATCTCCGTTCGCCAGTTTCGCATCGTTTTGATGCAGGTGGCTACTGCCGGATGCTGAAAATGTTCCCCTTGTCCCAGCCAGCGGTCAAACCAGATGGCAGCTACTTTGGCGTCCGGTGCACCGTCGTACCATTCCCCAAGCGCTTCTTTCCAGGCATGAACCTGCTGTAAAAGCGACGAATAGCTGAGGATTTCTTGTAACTCCTGCTGCTTTTCAGGGGGCAACGATGCTGCCTGGGGGTTTAGAAGCCGGTGTTTGGCTTTGAGGTTTGCCCGGGCTCTGGCCGACAGCGAACCCTGTACGTCTTTTCGGACCGCCTGAAGGGCATCGATCACGTAACGCGTCACGTGAAACCGGTCCGCGACTCGAAGGGCATCAGGAAAACATTCCTGAATCCAGGCATGGTAATAGGGAGCCAGATCCATCACCACCGCCTTGGGACGAAGCGCCAGAAACTCCGGATGCTTATGCGCATAATCCCGCAATTCTTCCAGTTTGCGTCCGGGCAAAATATCCAGCAACGTCTCGCCTCGGAGGTTATGGATGCCGGTATTGTAGGTATGACCTTTTCGAATCGCAAAATCGTCGATGCCCAGTACGAGATGGCGGCTGCTGGCGGCCTCTTTCCACGCCAATTGCCGAAGCCGTTCACTTTCCACCGACAACCATCGTTGGTGTTTGATCTGCAAGGTGCTGGCCGGCATGCGATGAATCTCCGCACTCTGCTTGACGGTGGAGACCGACGCGGTGTGAATGGCCTGTTGCTCGGACGCGGTACTGTAGCGTTTGCCAGGACCGACAAACGAGTACCGCCAAACAAAACCGGCATGACAACTCTTGCAGAACAGACGAATGGCCGGAGCCAGGAGATAAACGATTTTGCCGAAAGCGTCAGCATGCCGAATTTTCCGGGTTTGGTTGCTGCCTTTGCGAATGACCGAACGATCCGAACGGCAAATGGCGCAAGCCTGCTTGCGTGACTTTGGAACAACCTGAATATGGATCGTTTGCTCATCAATTTCCACAATCTGTTGAACATTTACCTCTGGTAAATTGACTAAAAGATCAGTATACTGGTTGTGCATCTGTCATTCCTCGAGTTGGATTGGTCGCACAACCATCTTATGGAATGTACAGATGTTTTTCAATTTTGGCTCTACATGTTGTCAAGCACTATGTTTGGTATAGAGCCGAAAAATGTACGGCAAATTTCTTGTCTTGATGCTTTCATCGATTTTATGCGTAATATCCGTTTTCGATGGTGTCAGCAATGCCCATTCATCCCATTCCTCCTCTTCGAGTACGGAACAGTTTGCAGAGATGATCGCAACGTATCACGATCATGCGGTCGAACTCACTGACGAGGAATTTTCGCAATTGCAACAGGTCATTCTCGAAAAATGGGATCAGGGCGAAATCGAAACCGTTGAACCGAAAAGCAAATTTGATTTTGACAGAGCCAGGGGAACCGCATTCGACGGGGAATTGGAGAACGTAAAGACGTATTATGTGTTTATTCCCTTCCGGGAATCGGCGGGCCACTTTATGCCGCTCAGCGGAATAACCTTCGCTTTCGCAAATGACGGAACCATCGTTCAGGCACACGAAGTCATCATTGACGAGGCGGAAAATGCATTTGATATCAAAATTTACAGCAACGGTGCGTTGATCGGCTCCCATGTTGTGGATGGAATATCGGGCCATAGTGACGGGATGGTGAGACCTTTCGGCTACTGGGAAGATGTGGCGGAATGTCTCCAAAATTTTGGTGCGGACGGAAGCATCGTTGCAACGGCGCTTGCGGCCTGTTCACTTGTTTGCCCTGTGACAGGGCCGGCCGGCTGTGCGGTTTGCATCGGCATTTATTTGGCAGTTGACGCGGGTGTCATTGTCGGCTGTCTTCTTCAATAAAGAACGGGAAAAGGCATTGTTCCGGCTGCGGGCTGCGGGACAATGCCTTTTTTGCCTTTTCGCCGCATCGCGCTCCTCCTCTGTCAAGACATGAACAGCCTGTCAATCAAAGACATCAGGTACGGAAGCGCCTCCTCGGCCAATGCTTCAGCCGTCTCCTCGCGGCGGGCGCTCCATTGGACGACGATGCCGACGATCGACCAGCTGATCATGGTCGCCACCCGTTCCAGTCGCCGTCTGTCCGCATGCGGCGGCTGCGCTTGATCCAGGCAGTCCATGATGACGCCGTACAACTGCCGCTTTACGCCTTCCTCCATGGCCTGGGTCAACGTCCGCCTCGCATTCAGACGCCGCGTCGTTTCAACCTGCCAGTGGCAGACGGCCAGCATCAGGCGGCGCACCAGTTCGGCTCCCCGAAGATTCGCGTCTTGCGGAATCCAGGAAGCCAGCGTCTCGGCGAACAGGTCGGCCATCGTCGCGTCAAGAAGCTGGTATTTGTCCTGGTAATGGTTATAGAAGGTCGCACGGTTCAGTTCGGCGCGGTCCACAATATCCTGTACGGTGATGTCTTCGAAATCTTTGACCGCCAGCAAATCGATGAATGACTGCCTGATCATCGCCCTCGTCCGTTTGACGCGCGGATCATTGTTCCGCACACGCCTCATGCGTTCCTCACCTCTTCCGGAATTTCGCCGATTTCTCCGAACTGTCGATTAGTCGACACCATCCCGGTTTTGCGGATGGATCGGGGACCGGTCCCGTTCTAGCATATCTTATATAAATGTTGATTAGTCGACAAGTATCGAAAAATTCGGAGAGAGGGGATTGGATCGATGGACGATCTTTTCGTCTCGGGAGGCACATCCGGCATGGGCCGGGGACTCGCCATGCATTATTTGCGCCGGGGAACGCGGGTGACGGTGACCGGCAGCGATCGCGCGAGAGGCGAGCAATTTCTGGAGGAAGCGGCGCGTCTCGGCGCCGCGGATCGGGCCGCGTTCATCCAGGCCGATCTGACGAAGCTTGCGGACAACCGCTTCGTCATCGACAAGGTCAAGGCGCGCCACTCCAAGCTTGACGGGCTCGTGCTGACGGCGATGCGCACCTATCCGCGGCGAGCGTTGACACCGGACGGATTCGAGAGCACGTTCGCGTTGTATTATGTCAGCCGCTTCGTGCTCAGCTACGGTTTGACAGAGTTGCTGGAGCGGGGCGAACGTCCGGTCATCGTCAGCGTCGGCGGCACCGGCATGACGAAGGGAGCGATCCACTGGGACGACCTGACGCTGCAGCATGGATACAGCCTGATTCGGGCGACGCTGCAGGCAGGCCGGGCCAACGATCTGCTCGGCGTCGCCTATGCGGAAAACCACAAGCACGGCAAAACCCGCTTCCTGCTGATCCACCCGGGCTACACGAACAGCGGCACGAACCACGTCAAGCAGCCGTGGAGAACGGTCATGCGGCTCATGGGCCGCCTGTTCGCCCGGCCCGTGGAGCGCAGCATTCAGCCGATGATCCGCCTGATGGACGACCCGCCGCCGCAGCCGCTCATCGCATGGGACCGCGACCGGCCCGTCGATCTGTCGCTGCCGACGCTCGACAGAACGAACGCGCTCCGGCTGTATGAGCTGACCAAACATCTGCTAAGTTGAACTTTTCCACGAAATATTTCCTGCATCCCGGGTCGGATATCCGTCATGAGGGAGTACCAGAGATCCGTACTGTACAAGCATTATTTCCCGAGAAATAATGCATTCGCATGGGGCCATCTGAACCGTATCCGTCGATGCATCGTCACATTTAAAAAAACACTATCCAATAAAGTCCGTCAGAGCTCGGAGTGGATGTCCATGGTTTTCAAGGAACGGAAGAGGTGCACATCTAAAGTTATTGCCCTCGCGGTGTTGAGCGGAATGGTGATGGCAAGCGGGTGCTCCGGGAATCCGGGACCTGGCAAGACCAATTCGGATTCCCTTGTGATGTCCCAATTTGAATCGAACGACGAGCCGTCTCCAACGCCGACCGATGCTCAACATCAGGATTCAGACGCCAAACTGTCCGAAATCCATTATACAAGCGAACAATTGGACCGGATTTCGAAACTTGCGGCGCAGGCAGGTTTGACCAAGGTGTATCTGCCCCGAATGGCCGTTGAAGGCAACCCTCTCGCCGATGTTGAACTCCATGAGAACACCTTGATTCTGCATTACAAATCCATGAGGCTGGAGCAAAGCGGGAACGCCCGGGATGACGTGGAGGGGATGCATATCCGGCAAGTGGAACCGGGGAATGGAGCGACCGGAGAATGGCTGAACGGCGAGGACTTTGCGCCCAAGCACCGGTTCTTCAGGTTCCGGATGGACGGGATGCACTTTTTCATGGACGATTACATGTATCTTCCCGAAGAGCAGGTTCAATCCATCGCCGAGTCGCTCGTTGAACTTGATGAACTCAGATTTTAAGAATTCCTGTCGTCCCTGAGACCAGGATTAACGTGCCTGTCAAGGCTTGACCATGCGCATGATGACATCGGTATAAGGATAATGCTTGTCGTATTCCTCCGGATTCTCCAGCGCCAGCGTCGACAGCCCCTGAATGCATTGGAAAATCATCAAGGCCAGCTTCTCGGGGGCGTCCCGTACGATCTCGCCGCGCTTCTGTCCCTCGGTGATCAGTGCCATCATGGTGTCGCGGACGGTCTGGAACCTTTTCATCAGCAATTCGCGCAAATCTGCGGCATCCGTCGAATCTTCCTTCAGGTTCGAGAAGATCCTTCTCATCATTTCAAGGTTGTTGCCTGTCGCGGCGGCCCCTCTCGCTGCCTGGGCGGCGATTTCAAGCGGACTCGCCTGACGGTGCCTGGGCTGGAGCATGCTGTTGATGAGCGCTTCCAGCCGCTGCGTCGGCGTATCGCCGGCTTGCATGATGCGCTGAGACAAATCCGCATCGGTTTGCAGCGTCTGCTTCAAAAGTTCACAAACGATCGCTTCCTTGTTCGGAAAATAATGATAAATCAGCCCCGGACTCACGTTGGCGGCAGCCGCAATGTCCGTTATGGTCATGGCCCAGCCCTTCCGTGCAAAAACCGTTTTGGCCGCATCCAATATATTCTCGCGCTGCGCTTCTCGGATCCGTTTGTTCTCTGCTTCTGACCGCGGAATGGTGATCATCCCCTTGGCAAACCTGTCGTCAAATTTTCATCCGGCTAAGGATGGGATGCAACAATTGATGGAGCGTGTAGAACAGCAGGGCGGAAGTTACGCCGATCCGTGTGAAGGGCCGGATCCCCCGATAGAAGTCCGAGTCCGCCAGAGAAAGCCACCCTTGTCCCGAAAAAATGGCGCCTGTAAGGATGAGCATGTACAATCACGTTCCGACAAATCCGGCTCCCGCATACAACACTGCCCCGGCAATGAGCCTTAACACGGGATGCCGGATTTTCCATTGCTGCAGCACGGCATCCATAAGAATTGAAAGCGGCGATCCACGAGCATTACGGCCGGGGTGATATACGTGAACAGAATGAGAAAGTTGACGTGAAATCCTTGATATGCGCTTATGAGCAGCATGCCGGCCGCCCCGGACAAAATCACGGAGGTGAGTACGGCAACGCACAATCGGGGCACCAATGCGACTTTCAACGCGGACATTCCCCTCTTTTCCCTGTTTATGCTTCCGGCTCGACGGGGAACCAACCGGGAACGCGCATGATGATCCCCCACAGCGGGTCCGGTATGGCCAGACGATGCTGGTCGTGCCTGGAAAGTGTCGTTCTGATTTCATTTTCTCTTCCTTGAGCGATCTTTTCAAGCCAATCCGGTTCCATCACCAATTCACGTCCCAAGGCAATCAGTGGAATTCCCGATTGCAGCGCCCGGACAGCCTCCTCCGCCGCGCGAATCGATCCGGCGCCGATGACGGGGATCTGCCCACCGGCTCGTTCCTGTATGATTTCCACATACGTCCGGCCGCCGCTTTCCCCGTTCGGGACGGACCAGAAATCGTTCTGCGAAACATGCAGATAATCCAGCCGTTCCGCGGCTATGGCTTCAACCAGCTCAAGCGTATCCGCCAACGTGATGCCCGGGGTCAACGTCTCCTCCGGCGTGAGGCGATATCCGATTACAAAAGGTTTGTCCGCATGCAGGGCTGCGACCCGCTTCACTTCCCGTATCACGTCCAGCGGAAAAGCCATCCTGTTCTCCAGCGATCCGCCCCATTTGTCATTGCGCCTGTTCGCATGGGGCGAAAAAAACTGCTGGATCAAGAACCCGTTGGCCCCATGGATCTCCACACCGTCAAAGCCGGCTTGGATCGCCCGTCTGGTCGTCTCGCCGAAAGCGCGAACGATCGCCCGTATTTCCTCCTCCGCCAACTCGCGGGGCACCACAGCCCCCTCCCTTTCGGGCACCGGGCTGGCGCTCACGATATCAGGGATGAAGGGCGGGCATTTGCGTCCTCCGTGGGCGATCTGAAGGACGGCTTTTGCCCCCTTGCCTTGGATGGCGGCAGCCAGGGCGCTCAGACCGGGGATCAATTCGTCCCGATCGGCCGCAGCCGATCCCGGAAAACCGCCGTTCGGCGCCACCGCCGCGGAGCCTGTGATCACCATGCCCGCATTTCCGGCCCGGCGGGCGTAATAGCGCAGTTCCGCTTCCGATACGGTGCCGTCCGCATTGGAAGAGGAGTGCGTCATCGGCGCCATGACGATGCGATTCGACAACCGGACGCCATTGGCGAAAACAAACGGCTTGAACAGCGATTGAAAACTTTCCTTCATTGCGATGCACCCTCTCTTTTCAATGTTTTTGATTAAATATTTCATTCAACCAAAAACAGCTTAGCACCGGCTTCCATCTTTGTCAATCCAATGGAATGCAATTTCATCCGCCGACCTTTATTGCGAGATGATGAAAAAGATATAAAAAAAAAAACGAAGCTTCGGGGCGTATGCGCCCTGAAACTTCGCTACAACAACCACCAATAAACAGGCACAAAGATGATCGGCGTCAAAATCGCCGAGGCCGCCATGGCGAATCCGCTGATCGAGCCCTGGATCTCGGACTCCAGCAGCAGGCGGGCGGTGCCGATGCCGTGGGAAGTCGTGCCGAAAGCCGTGCCGACGGCGATGTCCGAGCGAATCCCCGCCAGGCGCGACAAGGCCGGCCCGAGCACGCTGCCCGTCAGTCCGGTCAGCACGGTGAACACGGCGCCCATCTCCGGCACGCCGCCGATCAGCGACACGATCTCCACCGCGACGGGCGAAGTGACGGTCTTCGGCAGCATGGAGAGCAGCACCGGCCGCGAGCCGCCGAGCAGCCACAGCAAGAGCGCCGTAATCCCAATGCCGAACAGCGTGCCGAAGGTCATGCCGGACAGGATTGCGGCGATCTTCCTGCGCACCAGCGGCCAATGCTTGTAGATCAGCGTGCCGAGCGCGATCGTCGCCGGTCCCAGGAAGAAAGATACCAGGCTTCCGCCGGCATTGTAGTCCTCATAGGGAATTCCGGCGCACAGCAGAAACACGATGAGCACGGTCGAAGCAGCCAGCAGCGGATGGAGCTGCCGGAACCATCGGTCCCGTACCCAGCAGGACAGCGCGTACGCCCCTACGGTCAGCGTCACGCCGAACAGCGGATGGCTCGTCCACTCACTCATGCCGCGTCTCCCTCCGCTCCAGCCACTGTGTCAGCCATCCGGTGACCGCCAGCGACAGCAAGGTGCTGAGCAGCAGGCCGCCGATGATCGCCAGCCAGGATTCCCGGATTTCCCCGAAATAGACCATCGTGCCGACGACGAACGGCAGGAAGAACAGCAGCATGTGCTTGAGCAGAAACTGCGCCGATTCCTCGACCCACTCGAGTTTGATGATTTTCAGGAACAGGCAGGCCGTAAACAGGATAAGGCCGATCACATTGGCCGGCAGCGGCAGCGATGTTCCTTTCTGAATCCATAAGCCCAACAAGTGAAATGCAAGCAGTATGGCGAAACCGGCCATCTCTCTCACCACTCCCCTGATGGATCCAGTATAGCATGTGATGGATTATCCGGATGTCATTTTGAACTAGAGATCTTGCCCATCAAAATCATCATAAGACGAGGGGACAGGAAAATGGTGTAGTATCCAAAACGGTAAACCAATAATGGTTAATTTTGATGTACCGATCAAACGCTCCGACATTCCCATCATTCGCTTCTGCGATGTCCAGTTCTTCATCAGATCTTAAATCCGTCAATCTTTCCAATTCAATGTCTCCGTTAAAAATATCATCCTCCACTTTTTTCAGAATGACATCGACACGTATGATTTGTTGCAATTCCTGAATCCTGCTCAAAATCAATTCATACTTTTTCGAAATGTTTCCCTCTTTGTTCGCTTTGTTCTGATAGTAGAGTGTGACGACAACCGTAACCAACGTAATGCCGGAAAAGATCGTGTTCAATGCGCCGAACGAATCTCCGAACTGTCCGCGTGTTTCCCAACGGTTGATGAAGGTTGTAACCATCAAAGCATAACATGCTACAAGGAGCAGCAATCCCAGGTATAGAACGATTGTCGCTCTCTTGACACGACTACTCCCGGATATCCTTCTCTTACCCATGAGAACCTCCGCAAACGTTTTCTATGAGTCTACAATACCAATCAATCACCCATCAAGTGATCAATTATATTCAAACATTACCCGTATTTCTCAACCGTTCTTGGTATGATGGTACTGGATGAATATCTTAGGAGGCGGTTGAACTGAGCCATAATGCGGACATCGCCCTAAAAGTCTTGTCTCAATATGCCGTTGTGTGCTGATCGCTCGATTTTATTGGCCACAGCGAAGCGCCGTCTATAAATTCACGGATCGGGAAAGCAACCATTTCAGTCTGGAAGTCCACAAGTCGAGAAGCGAAAACCTAGAAAGCTTCTGGGCGTCGCGGGAAGCGGTTCGTTCCAAGATGATATGGCTTCGCGCCTTAAGCCGGGAGACGGACATCACCCTGTCCGCTCCCGTCATGAACGTTCAAGGGGATCTCGTGACGATTGTGGACGGTGTCGCCTGCTCGCTGCTAACATGGGTGGAGGGCGAAGTGAGAAAGGATTTTGCGTCCGTGGAGAAAGTCAGCGCCATCGGCGAAATGACCGGCAAGCTGCACAGACAGTCGTCGAATTGGGCCATCCCGGAATCCTTCACGCGCCCGGTACTGGACGATGCCCGCATAATGAAGGCGTTCGTAAGCCTGGAATCCGCGTCCCTGGTCGGGCAAGCTTCCCGCGGACTTCGCTCCGGGCTGAGTTGCTTCGTGCCTACGCCAGACATTACGCGCTGCCGCGAAATCATGTCGAGCTGCTGGAAAGATTCTATCTCGCGGCGATGCTCGATACGATGAACTTCTGGCTCGGCCTGCCGGACTGGACGGAATGGCTGCCCGACCATATCCGCAAGCTGGCCGGCCGGGAAGCGGCCGCGTATCTCCGCGAGGAATCGTTCCTGTTCGGCGGCACGCCGTATTGGGAATGACAACAGGAAAGCCGCCCGACCTCCATTCGGTCGTGCGGCTCATCATGCCTACGTACTCAATCGCTGCGGCGTCTTGTGCTCCGCCTTCGTGATCACATTCCGGATGAAGCGGACGGCCTCCGCGCGGGTCAGGTAGTCGTCGCCGAAGTACCCTTCGATCGTGGCCGACGTCTTGCCGCTCGACAGCCCTTTGTCCAGCAAATATTGGATGGCGTCGTTCCCGGTCAGCCGCTCGCCCTGCGTGGCGGCGATCAGCTCCGCCACGGCCCGCCTCGTGATCGGCTGGCTGCGCTGTTCCGGCCATACCGGATAGCCGTACGCCAGCGCGAACTCGTAATATTTCCGGCTCCACGGCGTGCTGACCGGTTCCTCGGTGAGCCCGCGCATCGCGATGAGCAGCATTTTGAGGAACTGTTCCTCCGTCGTGATGCCGGTCGGATCGAATTTCCCGTTCCCGATGCCGTTCACGATCCCGCGCTCATACGCCCACTGGATGTCCGCTTCCGCCCAATGCCCCGCAATATCGGCAAAAAGATGCCGGCCGCGGATGATCGGAAGGTCTTCCCATTCCGCGGCGTCTCCCCCGTTTTCCGCGGAACCGTCCGGGCCGGCCTCTCCCGAACCCGCATCGCCCGGTCCGCCCGCTGCCGAGCCCGTATCGTCCGCTGCCGAGCCCGTATCGCCCGCTGCCGAACCCGTATCGCCCGTTGCCGAACCCGCATCGCCCGCGCCGTCCTCCGCCGCCGGATCGGGATCGCCGCCGGGCGCTGCTGCCTCGTCCTCATAAGGGTACGGTTTGCCGGGATTCTGATCGCTCACATCCACGGTCGATCCCCTGACCAGCCAGCGGTTGATCACCGTCGTGTTGTCGGCGCTTTCCGTGTCGATGCGATTGCGGGCGAGATACACTTCGTGCGGAACCAGGTTCTCGATCGGCTTCAGGCTCGAGATCCAGTTGTCTTGTGCATCGAGGATGAACAAATCATAGAAGTTTTTGAGCGCTTCGAGATCCCGGATCCGGTTGTCGTCCACCTTGAGCGTCCTCATCTGCGTCATCGATGCGATCGGCGACAGATCGGCAATGAAATTTCCGCCCGCGTCCAGCGCGACCATGCGGGACAGTCCGCTGATCGGAGTCAAATCGTGAATGGCGTTGTTGCGGATCGACAATTGGATCAGATTGGTCAGACGGCCGAGATGCCGAAGCTCGGCCTCTTCCCGCAAATTCACCTGGTTCAGATGCAAATGGCTGAGCAGCGTGTTTGCGGTGAGCGATTCCAGGCTTCTGACCGGATTGCCGCTCAGATTGAGCTCACTGAGCGAAGTCCAGTTTACGCACAACGTCAATGTTCACGATCCGGTTATTTTGCAGTTCCGCCCTCTCCAGATGGGTCAGACCTTCAAGTCCGTCCAGCGAAGCAATGCGATTGCCGGACAGGATCAGCGTTCTGAGCTCGGTCAGGCTGCCGAGCGGCCGGATATCCTCCAGCAGATTTCCTTGCAGATCGAGGCCCCGGAGCGTCGTCAGTTCCGTAATCGGGGTGACATCCCGGATCTCCCATCTGCTGGCAACCAGATAATCGACGTTGCACGGCTTGAACGCCTGGATGCCCTCAAGGGACCGGATCTTCCCCGGCGCCGAGGAATAGATCGTCAAGATGCGTTCCCATTTACGGGAGAATGCTTCGCAATAACGGGCAATGTCCGATTGGCGAATCACATCGCCTTCGACACCCAGTTCCTTGATCGCCCACTGCTTCAGAATGGGATCCGGGAATTCCACGACCGGGTCCGAACCGGGCAGCGGAATCCGGATATCCGGAAGCGGGATCAAGGGTCCCGTCAAGGAAGCCGCGGCCGTACCGGTCCAGCCGGCTGCGCCGATCAGCAGCGCGCCCAGAATCACCAGCAATGCCCTTAATCGGTGTCGGTGCCGCACCTCCGTCTCCCCCTTCCGCCATCTCATTGATAGTACGATTTGTCCACCGCGATGCGCACCGCAGCCGACTTGTTCGGCTCGGTCGTCATGACGTCGACGGACAGCGTCCGGATGCCGGTGATGTCCACCTCGATCTCCTTCAGACCGTCGGCTTCCGTCACGACGACCGACTTCAGGATGACCGTACCCGTCGGGTCGTTCCGGTTCACGATCCGCAGGTCGACGTCGTCGCCGTCCACATCGACATAGAGCACCAATTTGGAATACTTCGCATCCGGCTCGAGCTGGATATAGCTGTTGGAGTTGATGACGTTTCCGAACAGCGCCACGGTGCCGTGGTCGGTTCCGTTGATCAACCGCTGCGAAGCGTCGCTGATGATCCGCGAAGACACCGGCCGGTAATTCTCGGTGATGACCGGCACTTTGGTCGTCCTCTCGCCGATGTAGATCGTTTTGCTGGCCGCATCGTAGGCGATCGGCACGCTCAGCGCTTCCGCCACGGCGCGCACCGGGAGATACGTCCGGCCTTCGAACGTCATGGGATAGAGCCGCTCGCCGGCGACGTTCATTTCCCACGGTCCGCCGTTCAGCACAATGGCGATCTCCTTGTTCAGATAGGCCCGCACCTCTTGCAGCAGGGCATCCCCCGCCGCGGTAAGCGAGAGCGAGAAGCCAACCATCATCGAAATGACCGCCGTCAGTAACATGCGCGTTTTCATCGTCAATGCAACCTCCATCAAGGTGAAATGGTTATGGAACAGTCCCGCCGATCCTGATCCCATCGTAAGGGAAGCCGACTCCCACTTTCACTGCCACCCTCGCCGAAATTTCACCGCGCGCGGATGGGACTTGAGTCACTGTCGCCAAAGCCCTCCCCATCTGGCGATAAATTCCTTATTTCGTACAATATCCATCCGGAATTGGGACATTTATAATGAGAAATACAGACGGGGAAAGGAGAGAGGTCATGAAGAAAGTGCACGATCTGCTGTCCGAAAGGCGGTGTTTTGTAGGCCGGAAGGATGAGCTGGCACTGATGGCGGATCATCTCTCCCGAAAAAATGAGAGCTGGGGCATTCTTCACGTGCACGGTCCCGCCGGCATGGGGAAGACCGCGCTGCTTCAACAATTCGCCCTGATGAACGGCTCGATCCCGTCGATCTATGTCAAAGCCAATCCGGCGTTTGCCGACCCGGAACAATTCGAACAGGCCGTCCGCCGCAGACTGGCGCAGCTTGCGGTCGGGGAAGACGGCCCGTCGGCCGGCATGAGTCTTGCGGATACGCTGAACCATGTTGCGGGGAAACACGGGGGGCTGATGCTCCTGCTCGACGGCCTGAGCGAATGGACGGATATCGGGTATTGGCTGCGCGAGGAATGGCTGCTGACCCTGTCCACGGACATCCTGGTGTTCAGCGCCGGCAGGCAGCCGCTACTCGATTGGCAGACCAGCTACGGCTGGGCTCATCTCATCCGGAACATTCCCCTGGGACCGCTGCCGAAGGCAGACTGGATCGGATACGCCGCCGAACACGGCATCACGGATCTGAAGACGATCGATCTCATCGGCCGGGTAACGGAAGGCGTTCCCCTGGCGATCAACCTCGTCTGTCAAGACATCCGCTCGCGGGGCGGGAAATGGCGTCCGGAGACGGACAAACGCTCGCTGCTGGACATGTTCGACCGGGTGATCCTGCATCCGGACAATCTGTCCGGGGTCAACCGGCTGCTGCTGGATCTGGCATCGCTCGTCTATACGTTTGACCACGAGATGCTGGAATACATTCTGGGAGAAACCATCCCCACCGCCGAGTTTCAGCTTCTGTGCCAATCCTCGTTCGTCCGCGTTAATCCCGAGGGCGGCTGGACGGTCAGCAACGGCATCCGAAGGTGGGCGAAGGAAGGGCTCAATCGGCGTTCTCCCGAAGCCTATGCGCAGTACAAGCTCCGGGCGGAGCAGATCCTGGAGCGCAGGACAGCCGCCGCGGCATCGTCGGCCAACGAGGTCCAGCAAGAGATGCGCAGCGGAAAAATGTTTCTCCACGACAACGACATCATCCACGGCTATATCTACTACGACGATGGGCTGCACTTGGCGGGCCGGCCCGCCAGACGCGAAGATATCCCGCTTCTCCGGGAGATGTACCTGAAGCACATCGTCGCATACCCGGAAAACTTGCCGGACACTTCGCATCAGGAACAATATCTGACGGATGTGTGGAACGTCGATCCGTCCGTCATCCATGTCTTCGAGGATGAAGGCCGGCTGGCCGGATTTTACGCCGCGCTGCCGCTGGACGATCCGCGTTTCCGCGAGTTGCTGGACCGCAACCCGGCAACCCGGGCATTCTCCGCCTGCACGCCGCGGGAACCCTGCGACTGGCTGTATTGGCTGATCGCGAGCGATCCTCCGCTTGATCAGGGATTCGCGGGACAGGTGCTGCGCGACATGCTGCAGAACAAGCTTCCGGGCAACCGGATCACGATGATGATGCCGTCGGTCGAGTTCACCGAAGCGGCCAAGCTGGTCGGGTTCCGGGAAGTGCCGGAAGCGTTCTGCCCTTCGGACGACGGCTGCAGCTTCTATTTCTTTCAGCTCGATGCAAGGCAGCGCACTGCCGGGAATCCGGACCCCAAGGAAGCATCGGAAATGTGGTCGGAGATCGCCAAGACACTCCTTGCGTCGTTCAAGCAGCTGGAGCTTCGGGAACCGGTGCTGCATCAATGTCAGCGCATATGGGGAACGCACTACAGTCTGAGCCAGCTGGTAAGGTATGTGCAAAATACGATCATCAGCGAATGGCGGCGTCTGGAACACGGATCCCCGAAGGAGCGGAAGATGGCCCGGATTCTGTACTACGCCTACATGCAGAAGATCGGCACGCACGAAGTGGTCGCCGAACGGCTGGGGCTTCCGTCGTCCACCTACTACCGTTACTTGAGCAAGCTGATTCGGGAGATTGCGCGCGCGTTGCAATATTACAGGGGAGTCTGACGCACTGGTCAGCCTCCCTTTTGTGTGTCCAGTCCGGGGTGACCGAAGTGTTGTTCGCCCGGAAGGTGAAGTGGAGGCGGAACGTGGTGCAAATGTGCACCATATCAAGCCCGAAAAAGGTGGAACAGCCAAATATGGTGCAAATCTGCACCTTATTCACCAGATCCTGCGAAATTCGTCCAAAATGTAGTGCAAATTTGCACCAAATCAGCGCATAAAAACGGCAAAGACTCCGGCGCATGCCGAAGCCCCAACCCATTCCCTCATTAATATACCGCGATCTTGCCGTACGGCCCCTTGATGATCTCGATTTTCGTCTCGAAGATGTCCGACAGAAGATCCGGCTTCATGATATCTTCCACCGTGCCGAACGCGGCGATCTGCCCGTTCTTCATCGCGCAGATGCGGTCGGAGTACCGCGCCGCGAAGTTGATGTCGTGCAGCACCATGAGGATGGTCCGGCCGAGCTCATTTGCCGCCCGCCGCAGATGTTCCATCATCTGCACGGCCCGGGCGATGTCGAGATTGTTCAGCGGCTCGTCAAGGAGCACGTACTCCGTCTCCTGGCACAGCACCATGGCGACGTAGGCCCGCTGCCGCTGGCCGCCCGACAGTTCGTCCAGAAACCGGTGCTCGAGGTCGGTCAGCTCGAAGAAGTCGATATATTTCGAGATGATCGCTTCGTCTTCCTTCGTCAGCCGGCCCTTGGAGTACGGGAACCGGCCGAATCCGACGAGCTGCCGGACCGTCAGCCGCGTGATGAAGTGATTCTCCTGCCGGAGGATGGTCAGAATTTTCGCAATGTCGTTCGACCTGGACCTCGCGACGTCCATGTTCGCGACCCGGATCTGCCCCTCGTCCATGTTGAGCAGCCGGCCGATCATGAGCAGCGTGGTCGACTTGCCCGCGCCGTTGGGCCCGATCAGCGAAGTGATCCCGGCCTTCGGGATTTCGAGGTCCAGGGGACCGATCCGGACCTCGTCGCCGTACGACTTTCTGACACTCTTGATCGTGATCATAGCGACCTCTTCCTCAAAATGACGATCAGAAACGCGATGCCGCCGAACAGTTCGATGATGACCGATACGACGGTCTGCGCGCGGAACACGTGATACAGCAGCAGATACGCGGTTGTCAGCATGCAGAACCCGATCGCGAACGCCATCGGCAGCACATACCGGTGGTCGTATGTAGGAGCCGCCTGATAGCTCAGCAGCGCAACGAGAAATCCGAAGAAAGTCATCGGACCGACGAGCGTCGTCGAGACCGACATCAGGACGGCGATCAGGACGAGCACCAGGATGATGTTCGCCTGATAGTTCACGCCGAACGCGGTCGACACATCCTTGCCCAGCGACAGGACGTTCAGCTTCCTGGAGAGCAGGTACAGGCACAGCACCGTCACGAGGACGAGCGGGATGACGATCGGGAAATAGTCCGCGTCCGCGTTGTTGACCGAGCCGATCAGACGGGCCTGCAGCAGATCGAACTCGGACGGCGAGAGCACCCGGCGCATAAATCCGGACACCGCGTTCAGCCCGGCGCCGATGATGATGCCGATGAGCAGCATCAGGTGCAGGTTGCCGTACTTGCCCGACAGCAGCCAGCCGAACAGGATCAGGCTCAAGGCAATCATCAGCGCAACCTGCAGGAAGAAGGCGCCCGTGCCGGTGAACTTGACGAGCGTCGCCGCGCCGAAGAAGAAGAGCACGCTCGTCTGGATGAACGAATACAGCGATTCGTAGCCCAGCAGCGACGGCGTGATGATCCGGTTGCTCGTGACCGACTGGAAAGCGACCGTCGAGAAGCTGTGGCAGAGCGCCGCGATGAACATGGCGACGACAGCCTTGAGCCGCCGCTGGACGACCGGGATGAACGACGGCGAATCGACCGGCACCGGATTTTTGTACAGGATGAGTCCGAGCGTGGCCAACAGCCCGACGCCGATGAACAGGATGAGCAGCATCCAGTAGCGCCGCTCGTCTCTCCGGGTGCGGAAAGCGCCGGTGGATCCGGCGCGAACGCCGGCGCCGCGATTGGCGGCGAGACCGATATCCAATGTGCTCATCGCAGCCTCCTGCTTCTTCGTTGCCGCAGCAAAATCAGGATGAAGACGACCGCTCCGACCGTTCCCAGGATCAGCGAGACGGGCACTTCGAAGGGCATGATCACGACCCGGGCGATGATGTCGCACAGGGTGATCGTGCCCATCCCCATCAGGCAGACCCACGGCAGATTGCTGCGCAGATCATCGCCCCGGACCATGGAGATGATGTTGGGGACGATCAGTCCCAGGAACGGAATGTTGCCGATGACGGCGGCGACGATGCCGACGCAGACAGCGATCAGGGCGTTGGCCAGCACGATCAGCCGGTTGTAATTGACGCCCAACGTCGTGGCGACTTCTTCGCCCAGGCCGGCGATGGTCAGGCGATTGGCATACAGGAAAATGATGACGGTGACGATGACGATGATCCACAAGTATTCGTATCTTCCGATCTGAACGGGGGCGAACGAGCCGATGAACCAGTTCTCGATCACCTGCGACATGTTGAAATAGAGCGTCACGAAGGTGGACAGCGCCGAGATGACCGCGCCCAGCATCAGCCCCATGATCGGAACGATCAGCGACGAACGCAGCCTGACCCGCCGCAGGAAGAGGAAGAAGATCATCGTGCCGACAAAGGAAAACACGATGGCACCGGTCATGCGCAAGACGAGCGAAGGCCCCGGCACAAGCAGGTAAACCGCGAGCAGTCCAAGACCCGCCCATTCGGTCGTCCCGATCGTGGTCGGCTCCACCATTTTGTTCTGGGTCACAAGGTGCATGATCAGTCCCGTCATCGCCATCGCGGCGCCGGTCAGCATCAGGGCGATGGTGCGGGGCACCCGGGTGATGAAGAACATGTCCCTGCCGTCCGCCTGTCCCCATATGTCGTACACGCCCGTGAACAGCGAGATGACGCCGAGCGCCATGACGGCAAATATGGCGAGAACGAACGGTACGGTGAAAATTTTCTGGGGGTTCGCACTCTGACCGGAAAACGGAGGTTGAGAACGGATCTCAACCTCATTCAGCGAACGCATGAGCACGGTGCCATACTCCTCCGGTTTACTTCTTCAATGCGTTGGCAAGCGCTTCGAAGATTTCAATGAACGTCTGGATCGACTCGTTGGTGTACGTATCCGCCGGAGCATATACGATTTGTCCCTTCGTTATGGCCGTCGTATTTTGCAGCGCAGGCGAATTTTCGATGACGTCCTGGGCCGGCACCTTCTCTTCCGTGCTGTTGATGCCCGCGTCGCGGTCCATGACGAACAGCCAGTCGGGGTTGCTCTGAGCGATCGCTTCCACCGAGATCTCGTCGCCCTGGTGGTCGGTCGTCGTATTGTCGACTTGCAGCGAGGGCACCCAGCCGAAAATGTCGTACAGCGGACCCCACACGCGGCCGTTGTGCGGCGCCGAGTAGCCGATGTTGCCGCCGGAGACGATGACGCTCATGACGGTGTCCGTTCCGTTGTAGGCGGCCTTGGCGGCTTCCAGCGCCTGATCGAATTGCTCGATCAGCGCTTTCGCTTCTTCGTTCTTGTCGAAGATCTGTCCGAGCAGCGTCGTAACCTCTTTGAAGCCGTTCACCAGTTTCTCGCCCGCGGTGCCGTCATCGGCGGACACATCGATGTTCAGGTTGACGACCGCGGCGTTCGGAACCAGCTTCTTGATGTCTTCATAGTAGCTCGCGAAACGTTGGCCCACGATGACAAGCTCCGGATCGACCGCCGCGATGATCTCCAGGTTGGGTTCCCGGTGGTTTCCGATGTCTTGCACCGACTCATCCGACACATAGCCGGAGCCGGCCGGCATGACGCCCTTCGGAGCCGCGGCGAGCTTGATGCCCCACGCTTCGAGCGTCTCGAACGTCCGGTTGTCAAGCGACACGACCGTCTTCGGATTGACCGGAATCGTGACCGTATTGCCGCTCGCATCCGTATATTCGATCGTCGCCGGCTGCTCGGGTTCGGCCGCGGCCGTGTCGGCCTCATTCGGGCCGGCGGCACTGCTCGTGTTGTTGTTCGCGCCGGCATTGCCGCCGGAATGGTTGCCGCTCGTCTTGTCCGCGCTGCCGCAAGCCGCAAGCGCCAGAACGAGTACGGCGGTGAGCAAGAGGGTTGCATATCGTTTCATTGCGTCTCTCCCCGTCCTTTGCGTTTTTCTTATTGATAATGAATATCATTATCACAGATGAAATTATAGCAACCCCTTTTCCAAATTTCAACACTGAAAAATGTGAAAAAATATGGCAGGCTGTCTTGGCGACAACCTGCCTTACGATTCGGTCTCTTATCGTTTCAGTCTGATCCGAATCGCACCCATGTCTTCGGATGCCGGATCGTTCTACCACAATACGAGCAAACATCCAGGCCGAAAGCACCATCTCTCCCAATTTGTTCTATCGGTCGTCCGCATACCTTGATCTATTGGATTCAAACATTCATACCCGGAATAAACGGAGGCGCGTCCCGTGCGAGAAAACAAATCGGCCGGCGCGGGAGATGGATCTTCCGGCGATGAAGGATGAATGGCGGCGGCCCATGATGCGGATTGTTTCGGCCGGGAGAAACCGGAATGATCACGCGTCTCCAATGCAAAAACGCGTCGGGCGCATACGCATCCCGTGCGCATGCGCCCGTCCTCGGATTACCGGATCTGTTCGCCGCCCTCCAGCCGAATCTCATAATAATGGTCCCGCGACGCTTCTTCAATTTCAAGATAAGCCCAATGGGTCGCCGGCACATCCGGCCAGCTCGGCCGCGTGACGCCATGCAGCGGACCGCGTCCGAACATCCGGTTGATTGCCGTGACCGCTTCCGCCCGGGTCAGATGATTGTCCGGCCCGAATCTGCCGTCCCCGTAGCCGCCGAAGATGCCGGCCGCAGCAGCCGCCTCGATGGAAGCCGCCGCCCAGTGGGTCGGTTTCACGTCGGCAAAACGGGGGTTCGCACCGGCCGGTGCGCCGAGATTCTGGTACCGCGCGGCGATGGCCGCCATCTCGGCCCGCGTGACCGGAGCGTTCGGCCTGAAGTTGCCCTGGGCGTCCCCGCCCATCAGACCGGCGCTCTTCACGTATTCGATCTCGGCCGCCGCCCAATGGGTCGGCTTCACATCCTTGAAGGTGCCTTGACCGCTCCGGGCGCCGCCAAAGTCCAGGTTGCGCGCCAGCAGCACGGCCAGCTCGGCCCGCGTGATCGCCTGATTCGGCCGGAAGGTGCCGTCGCTGAAGCCTCTGATGTATGCCGGGTGATACAGCACCTGCTCATCCGGCTCCTGTCCGTCGCCGGGCGTGTCCGGGGTTTCCGGGGTCTCATCGGGTTCCGAAGGATCGGGCGACGGAGCCGGCGGCACATAAGGCACGCCGATGTAGAGCCGCTCGACCGATACTTTCGCAACTGCTTTCTCGACGACTCCCTCCACGGTGCCTTCCACCGTGAAGGTTCCCGGGTTGGCGTAACTTGCCGGATCGATCGCATCCCATACGACTGCGCGCTCTTCCGAAGCGATGCCCGTCGCATTGCGGTTGATGTTCACTTTCACCGTCTTGGGCAGCGCCGGCGCGGTTCCGACCGTCGTACTGACGCTCACGTCCTCGATGCCGCGCACCTTGCTCTGCGCGAACAGCCAGTCGATGAGCATGCCGCGCTCCTCGTCCACGTACTCGTTGTAGACCGGGAGCCATACGGCGTGGCCGTCGAACTTCCAGCCGTTGTACGGCGGGTTGTTCAGCCGGTTCTCCGGCAGAATGCTCAGCTTCGAATCATGCCAGAACGGGCTGTAGGTATTGTACGTTTCGACAACCCGCTCGTACAGGAAGTCGTCCACATCCACGAATACCCACAGCGGCAGGTAGGCGACCGCCTTCGCGGTGGCCTCGTCCGGACCGAACGCGGGACACAGCGGCGCCGCGGCTGCCGGGAGATCTGGAAACGCTTGCAGGAACGTCCAGGTCGACCATCCGCCCATCGAGAATCCGGTGATGTAAATGCGGTTCGGGTCCACCTTGCCGTCTTCGATCCATTGGTCAATGACCGCCTTGACCTTGTGCATCGCCTCGGGCGTCGTCGCGTTCCGCGGCGCCAGCACATGGGTCGGGTGCTTCGCCTGGTTCTCCGGATTCGCCCATACCGTGCCGCCGTTGCTGAACCGGATCGGCGTGTAGATGTCATTGCCCTGTCCGCCCCCGTGGAAGAACACGACCAGCGGCAGCGGCCCTTCGGCTTCTTCATTCAGGAAATAGCTGTAGTCCAGTCCGTCATGATTCGCGTACTTGAACTTATCCAGCACCGGGCTGACGACAGCCGTCTGGGTGAAACCGTCCGGCACGAGGGTCGTTCCGTCCGTGAACGTGATGCCGGAACCTTTGTACGTGATGGTGTACTGCGAATCGAAGCTATAGCCGCCGTCGTTCGTGGACCCGCCGTCGCCCCATCCGACATCCGGGAAATCAATGACGATGTACCGTCCGGTGCCGGAACGGGAGCCGACATCGTTCACCTGGCTCACATACACGTCGATAATCTCGCGCGGGCCGTCATACGCGACGTAATCCGGGTCGACGATCCGGGTTTGCCGCACGTGCGCTTCGAAATCGTCCTTCGACAGCGAGGAGCCGTCGACTTCCTTGCCGGCGTCGATGATGACGGCATCCGTGCGTTCGTGGAAGGCGAAGTTCTCGTTCCTCAGAATGAACGGGAGATATACGGCTTCCGTTACCGTTACAGTTGCCGGCTCCAACTCCGTTTCCGGCACAATTTCCGGCACGGCTTCCGGCCCTTCTTCCAGAACGGTATCCGGAGCCGTCTCCGGCGGATCTTCCGCCGCGATAACGGCAGGGAGGTGGAGCGTCAACATGAGGAAAGCCATCAATGTCGCGATCAGTTTTTTCTTCACCATGACAATTTCGCCACTCCTTTCGTTTATAACGTTTTAGCAAAACGCCGGAGTTGAACGAAATATCCCCCTTTTACCACCCCCGTCCAAGATAATACGTTTTAGCATCGATATGCGCGGTCTCGACAAAACGAAAAAGCCCCTGCCTCGGCTAGGAGCCTCAATTTTCCGCTTTACGGAGATCCATGGACCTATATAGCTTACAATTTTCGGCCCGATGACACGGGAAAGCGGAGCCGGTGAATGGTTCACGGGCTCCGCTGTTCCGGTTGGGCGGCACCTTCCATGATCTTTCCCTCGATGCATGCTTTCGAAATCTCCATCGCGCGGATCAACGGTTCAAACTGATTGTATTTCGGGCTTCCTTGCTCATATTTGCGCTGCGCTTTCGTCGTCTTGTGGATGATCGATTGGACGGGCGGGAGCGCCTCCCTCAGTTCCCGGCTTGTATAATCTGCCGATGGATCGTTGGTCAGAAGCGCCTTCGAGATTTGGAGCGCCTTGATCCTGTTCTTCAGCAGCGAGTGCCGGGACGATCCTTCCGTGAACTTCTGCTGCATTTTCTCGCATTTGGCGATGGTCGAGGTGAGCAAGGCAACGGTCCGCTCCAATTCTTCTTGGTTGAGTTCCATCAAGCTGCCTCCGAAATACAATTATTTAAAAATGGCTCAACATCAAAGTTAGTGCTTGACTTTATGTACCAAATCGTTCACGGTTACATTCGACCAGAAGTCCTTGTACGTAACGTTCCCGGTTCCGGGTGAAGTAATGTCGGCGTTGAAAGGCTTTCATTCGGTTGTTTCTTCCTTCAACCGCCGCATTGGTCCACCGACAGGAGTGATAATTGACGATCTCCGTTCGCCAGTTTCGCATCGTTTTGATGCAGGTGGCTACTGCCGGATGCTGAAAATGTTCCCCTTGTCCCAGCCAGCGGTCAAACCAGATGGCAGCTACTTTGGCGTCCGGTGCACCGTCGTACCATTCCCCAAGCGCTTCTTTCCAGGCATGAACCTGCTGTAAAAGCGACGAATAGCTGAGGATTTCTTGTAACTCCTGCTGCTTTTCAGGGGGCAACGATGCTGCCTGGGGGTTTAGAAGCCGGTGTTTGGCTTTGAGGTTTGCCCGGGCTCTGGCCGACAGCGAACCCTGTACGTCTTTTCGGACCGCCTGAAGGGCATCGATCACGTAACGCGTCACGTGAAACCGGTCCGCGACTCGAAGGGCATCAGGAAAACATTCCTGAATCCAGGCATGGTAATAGGGAGCCAGATCCATCACCACCGCCTTGGGACGAAGCGCCAGAAACTCCGGATGCTTATGCGCATAATCCCGCAATTCTTCCAGTTTGCGTCCGGGCAAAATATCCAGCAACGTCTCGCCTCGGAGGTTATGGATGCCGGTATTGTAGGTATGACCTTTTCGAATCGCAAAATCGTCGATGCCCAGTACGAGATGGCGGCTGCTGGCGGCCTCTTTCCACGCCAATTGCCGAAGCCGTTCACTTTCCACCGACAACCATCGTTGGTGTTTGATCTGCAAGGTGCTGGCCGGCATGCGATGAATCTCCGCACTCTGCTTGACGGTGGAGACCGACGCGGTGTGAATGGCCTGTTGCTCGGACGCGGTACTGTAGCGTTTGCCAGGACCGACAAACGAGTACCGCCAAACAAAACCGGCATGACAACTCTTGCAGAACAGACGAATGGCCGGAGCCAGGAGATAAACGATTTTGCCGAAAGCGTCAGCATGCCGAATTTTCCGGGTTTGGTTGCTGCCTTTGCGAATGACCGAACGATCCGAACGGCAAATGGCGCAAGCCTGCTTGCGTGACTTTGGAACAACCTGAATATGGATCGTTTGCTCATCAATTTCCACAATCTGTTGAACATTTACCTCTGGTAAATTGACTAAAAGATCAGTATACTGGTTGTGCATCTGTCATTCCTCGAGTTGGATTGGTCGCACAACCATCTTATGGAATGTACAGATGTTTTTCAATTTTGGCTCTACATGTTGTCAAGCACTATGTTTGGTATAGAGCCTTAAAAATAAAGAAACTTTGTGCAGCATTCGAGCGTCTTCCCATATGTAAAATTTCTGATGCGAGGTGTCCCATGAAAAAGTTGTCGTTATGCGCCGCAGTGCTGCTTCTGTGCTTGCCGATGGCCGCATCCGCACAGGAAACAGATTATTCCTATTATACAAAATACGCCGTCAAAGTCATCCTGAATGGCGAGGAAATGGATTTCACGCCTCCCGCAACTGCGGTGAATGACAACACCATGGTGCCGTTCAGGCCGCTGTTTGAAGCCCTTGGTGCTGAAGTGATTTGGCAACCGGGCACGAAAACCATTACGGCAACCAAAGATGGTACTACAATCAAAATTACCATTGATAGTCAGACCGCTTATGTCAATGATGAGGAAGTGAAATTGACACAATCTCCTTTCACTTCCAAATACAAAGACGGGAATATGTACACTTTCGTGAACCTCAGATTCATCAGCGAGGCTCTGGGCGCCGTGGTCACATTTACGAAAGAACCCGTGCCGACCGTGTATATTCAGCACTGGGATTGACGCGCGGTTCAAGCATGGAAGATGAGATAGGGGCGCCGTGATGACGGGCGCCCCTTCTTCTTTATGCCTCAGGAAACATTCTTCAACCGTGCCGTCACGACCGTCTGCCCCAGCCGGTTGTTGTCGACTCTCACCTGGATGGCTTTCGTCGTCACATGGCCTTGCCTGTCCGTGATGGTAATGGTGATGGTGTCCTCCTTCAGATGATCCGGATAGTCTTCCAGATTCATATGCCCGATGGACGACCCGTTCTCCGCGGCAAGTTCCCGCTTCTCTTCTTCCGTCAAACTGTCAACATCAATGTCTATCGGATCATACCCGAATCCGTAGAACCGCGAGAAATTGTCCTCGGCGGCCCACTCGTACATGTTCCAGGCCGTCCAGCGGTACCAGATCTGGTCGTATTCGCGGAAATCCTCATCGAAAGTCATCGTCATTTCCTTGTCGTAGAGCAGATTGAAATCAGCGACGGCCGTTCGGGTTTCTTCATCGAAGTGCTGGTAATATTCCACGTTCCAATACTTCTCGTGCTGCGTCTTCGTCCAGTCCACCGCGTAGACATATTCATTTTTCGCTTTAATATGGATCGAGGCGATATTTCCTCCTTCAATATAGAATTCCAGCCCGGGTCTGGAGTCGACGTAGCTGACGGTTGTGACATGCTCATCCCGCTTCCCTTCCCGGTCCGCCAACTTGAACACGGGGCCGTCTTCCCCGGCCTTCACGCTGATCGCGTAAGCGGGTGCCGCCTTTTCGAACGGAAGGTTGACCATGACCACCACCGCCAGCACAAGACCGACCGCGAAGCCCGCAGCCCGTCTCAACCGCCTGCCCGTCACCCGTCCCTTCATCGATCGGCGATTCAACCGCTCCCATATGTGCTGCTTCATTCGAGCTTTCTGCTCCTCATCCGGCGCCATCCCGTCAAATACAGCCCGCAGCCTTTCCTTAGTCAAAGAAATCATCCCCCAACTCCAGCTTCAGGCGCTTTCGCGCATCCCTCATCCGTGTCTTGACGGTATTGATGTTCATTTTGAGCATTTTCGCAATCTCGAGCAGTTTGTAGCCTTCGTAATAGTACAGGTACAAAAGCAATCTGTGGTTGGGAGGGAGTCTGCGCATACCGTCCATCATCTCGTGCTGCGGCAAACTGCCGGAATGCTGCTCATCAGGCATGCCCGAATCCAGCTTGACGACCTTCTTCCTCCACCATCTGCGGTATTCATCCCGGCAGTGATTGCGGGCGGTGGCGATCAGCCAGGCTTTCTCGTGTTCAACACTTTGGAAGGTCATCTTGCTGCGCATGAGCTTGACGAACACGGACTGGGCCGCATCCTCGGCATCCTGTCTGTTGCCCATCATCGCGTAGCAAATGCGGTAGACGGTGTCGATATGGCGTTCATACAGTTCGCTGAATACAGATTCCATGGAATCGTTTGGCTTCATCCGAAAAGCAAATCCCTTCGATCACACGCAGCCAGGGACTTCCCGCCGCTCCCCCCCTTTCATCTATTACACGAATGAGAGCAGGAGAAGGTTTGCGGATTGCATTAGTTTTTTCGCATTTCCTCTTTGATCACGTAAAGCAACTCCAATATCCTGTCGTTAAACATCTTCCATATGTGCCTGCATCTTATTAAGTAAAGAGAGCATGAAATAACAACCATTACGGCCGGAACAATAAAAAAAAGAGACCTGCTGCGGTCTCTTCATGCGTTCTGTTATTTCACTTGATCAATCCGAACCTCATCCGGTATCGGCTGAACAGCGTTGGCCATGGGCGAATCAACGTATTTGCCGGGTCGGGTGTTGCCGTGAAGCATTTCACCGCCGCCTTCTTTCCAATAGTGAACGACATCCGACTGAAACCGGTCCAGATTGAAATAAACTCTGGACTTCTCCTCCGGGGGACGGACTCCTCTTTCCTGGGCGTAAACGCCTTGCTCGGCTCCCAACACCCCTTCCCACACCAGACGCTTCACATCATGCTTGATTTCGTAATAAGAAAGCAGATTTCCCCATTCATAATAGTATCGAAGCGCCTCTCCTTCCGGAAAAATGAACGTATGGGAATGCATCTCTCCTGTACTGCCAAGCGTGTTGACATCCTCGGTGGGCAAGGAGATCGCAATTTTTCTGGCCTCCACCAGATCATCACCATGGTAAAGCGCTTCATACATCTCCTTCTTGTCGGCGCTGCGGATCACAACCGAGTTGATCTCCGGAAGCCATTTCACGTCCGCCTGGAACGCTTCGCTGACAAAGCGAACCGGAACATAGACCCGGTCTTTGATCAATCGGGCAGGCACGTCCAGCGTCATCGTCGTGTCGCCCAGCATGGCCGACTTGCTTCCTACTGTAAGTACCAGCTTACTTTTGGCTTGGGGCGAGGCAACGGTCACCTGTTTCGTCTCGTGATTCCATTGCAAGTCCAGATTCAGCTTCTTGAGCGATGCCAAGGCAACCAGCATCCGTCCATTTACGAGTACGGGAGCCGCGTCCGTATTCATTTTTTCGCTGTTGATGTACAGATGGACTTCATCAGCGGCCTGCAATGGCAGTGTAAAAGCAAGCAGCGACAGAGCAGCGATCAGACAGGCAACAATTTTCTTCACAGCTTTTCCTTCCTCCATCCTAATCTGTAGTTCCGCATGATCCGTTATCCACTCCGGAATCCATTCTACATAACAGACGCACAAATTGAGCTAAAGTTTCTTTAAAAAGCAAAATCCGGATATTAATCCTTTTTAAAGTTGGCTCTGTGGACCAAGGCTTCAATCCGCTGCCACTTGCCTGTATAAAAATGCAAGCCTTGATTAATGACCGCAGCACCTTGAAGGAAAAACAGGAGGGGACATCTACCGCTTCTTTTGGCGACTAATGGCCAGAGTATAGAGGGCAGTTATATGATTTATAAAAGGCGCTCCACATGGAGAAAGGGATTTAGACACTAATATGGAATTATATAGAATATATAATCCTCGAAAGGGGGGGCATGACATTAACTTCCCTGCTGGCCCCAAGCAACTACCCACCGAATGAAAGTCCAAATGAGGCCGCTGCACTCGACAGAGAACCCGGACACACACCTGCGGCCAATGTTTTCAAAATATTTTAATTATTCATTGTATTTTGACGGTTGTAGTTTGGCCGCATTTTTTTACTAGTTAAATAGGAGCTCGGAATTAAGCAGTCGTTCTGAGTCCGAATGAGGGGTGAATGAGGCAGAAATGTCGATGAAGCGGCGCCTATGAAAGCTGTTTTCAAGAATGTGCATGCCAAAGAACCCTCAAAAGGGCATTTTTTAAAAAATGCTATGAAGTCCTTTGGCGTTAAGCTGCCGCCAAGCCTTCCAGCCATTGCTCGACAGAGACGAGCTGCTTCTGCTTCTTCGCTTCTTCCAGCCACGCGTCGGCATGCTGGCACATGGCGATCAAGTACACGCGAATGTTCCAGTGGCGGGAACTGCGCCCGCGCGAAGCTTCCAGGTTGTAATCGACTTTCTGGCGCTTGATGCAACGCTCCACTCCGGTTCGCAGCGCGTAACGCTTTCTCCATTCCTTGCTGTCACGGCGGATGCGCGGGAACAGGCGCGGGTTATCCGCGGTGGATGTGTAGAACGTTCTTCCATAATCGGAAGGCGAGCAGGGAGTCGGGCATTCCCATTTGCCGACTTTGGCGGGACAGCGCCATTTGATGCGCTGTCGCCCGGAACACTTGCCCCAGCAGACCATCTTGCGTCCAATGGGGCAGACAGGAACGCCATCGGAGCCAATTTTCATTTCATTGTATACCGTATGCCCGGAACGCCTGAGATTCAGGTCGATGATGGCGGAAACATCATCGTGTTCCAGCATGGTATAGATCGGGAGGGCGTCGTGGGCCGAATCCAGGAGCGCCTCTCCCACCTTCCAGTCCGAGTACCAGTGACGCAGCTCGCGGTAGCCGCAGATCCATGACACCGAGTCATGTTGGCTGGCGCGAAACAATCGCGGGTACACGGGCAAATTGTAAGGACTGTCGGCTGCGGTGAACATGTAGAGCGTGCGCCCGTAGTAATATTTCTCGCGATAGCTGTCCCAGCCCCAATCGGCATCCGGATCGGAAAATTGCCGTTTGCAGGAGCATTTCCAGTTGCCCGACTTGCGGCAATCGCAAAGGAACTTGCCGTACGAACGCGCGCCGGTTTCAACCGGAGATCCGTCGCCGATGACGCGGAAAGCGCTCGTATCGCCAAGCAATCCTTTTGCCGCAGAAGGCAGGACAAACAGGGATTGGAACAACTGTTGCAGCAGGTCGTGCTCCTTGGGGGCGTAGTGGATCTTGCCCTCGCGCAGGATGCGGGAGACGAGTTTCTCCGTAATCTTGGGGTTTTTGGGCTCTTGCTTTTCGTTCTTTTTGCCCTTCTTCCGCGGCTTCTTCAAGCGGCGTTTGACGCGCCCGGTCTTATGCGGAGTGGATGCCCGCCAAAGCCGGGGGAAAAAGTCGTAGAACGTTCCGACACCCGGCGTCTCACCGGGTTTAAAGCCGCAGACAATGGCATAGACCGGCGTCGTTCGCAGCGCGACGACTCCGTCATCGACACTGAGCCCGAGCTTGGTGAAGAGCAACATGCAGCGGAGCATGTCGGCGGGATCGTGGGGCTTGCGGCCTCTGGGATTGGAGGAGTAAGCCGAACGCATCAAGGAAGCGGTGGCGGACAGATCGATCGGCGTGATCCAGAAGATCAAGTCGCGATAGAAGTGTTGCAAGAACAACATGGCTTCCGGGGTGTCGAACTCCTTGCGCAGTTGATCGCTTACGAAGGTCAAGTAGTCCTGGTGAGAACGAGAAACGATTTTCACACAATCACCCAATTTTCTAGAGATAGGCAGTAAAAAAATGCCTTCTCGGCGATTGTTGGGGAGTTTCGAAAATGTCAAGAGGAAAGTTTGTTCGCATCCCTATTTTGGGGGTGAAACAATAAAGGACCCTGGCCAGAAAGCTAGAGTCCACAACGGAAATGAATTTCCGAGAAGCTTAGTTAAGTGAATGGGGGTGGTGAATCATGAATGCTCAGCAAAGTAAATGTCTGAGAAGCTTTCGTCAAGGCTTGAGGAGATTTGCGTGGAGACTGCAATACAGCTCGAAGGTCAGGCATTCCAAGGAGTCTCTCTCTTTGGACGAACGGCATTACGGCTACAACTTCACATCCGATGTCATCACGACAATTTATATCAAGGAACTGCTGTTGATGATTCCATCTGAGAAAGCGCGGTACATTGTCAAAAGGTTGTATCTGGATGGATATACGGAAAAAGAAGTCGCAACCGAACTCCAGTTGAGCCAACAGGCGGTGAGCAAATGGTTCCGATTAAAGGGGAAGCCTTGTCCATCATTGAAAGGAGGAGTCATTCGGGTCCTGTCCTGTCAACCGCCTCGTGCTTACGCTAATCCGAATCGTTGGAGGCGTTCTGGTGAATAACTTACCAAAATCGAGGATTGAATACCTCAGCTTTTATCGTGCATTTGCGATATTGGCTGTCATCATGATTCATGTCACTTCCTTCCCGCTGATACGTGTCCAGCAAGGCTCGTGGAAACACGATTTCTACTTCATATTGAACACTTCCAGCCAGTTTGCTGTACCGGCGTTCCTTTTTTTGAATGGCTTTCTGCTGTTCTATAACTACTACGCCATGCATGGACGGGGATGGATCGCAACCTTCTACAGGAAGCGAATACTGTACATTCTGATTCCGTATTTGGCATGGTCGCTGTTTTATTATCTGTTTTGGCAATATCAAACCCAGGGCAACGCATGGCTGAATGCGGATCAGTTTATGATCAGGCTCATTACGGGCAATAACTACACGCATCTGTATTTCTTCATCATCATTATCCAGTTTTATGTGTTATTTCCCGCTCTGGTTCATATCGTTCAACATGCCAAACTTGACAAATGGCTCATCCTTATTGCACTTGTGTCTCAAGTGATCTTCTTCATCCTCAACAACCACTGGCTCCATATCCAAAGGACTGGCGTGCTGTTTATTTCATACTTCCTGCAGTTTTGTGCGGGGGCCTATGTGGGGATGCATTATGAACATGCCGTTGGCAAGTTGATCAAGAAGAAGTGGGCGATTACAGCTCTTTTTATGGTCGGATCTCTGCTCTATATCTTTGCCGGGAAGGTGTACTTCCACTGGCTTCCGGCACTTCTGCCGTATAAGGCTTACCTGAACCAGGTCATCTATTTGTGGTTTACGCTTGCAGCAAGTGCATTTCTGCTGCTGCTGGCAAACCGGATATACAACGTGGATGCCATGACATGGGTAAAACGCGCTTTGAACAGCATCGGCGCAGCTTCATTTGTCATTTTTCTGTCGCATCCGTTCTTTCTTGCACTGTGGCGGAAATATGTGGTTGACAGGTTCGGCGCTTACTATCACTATTTGACTCTTCTGGGATTCGTGGTTGTGCTGCTTTGCTCGTGGGGGAGTTATCTTCTGCTGGCGAAATATAGACGATATACATGGTGGATAACCGGAAAATGATTTTTACGATGGCAGATTCCGCCGATAACAGGCAATAAAAACCCGGAGGCTTGCACGAAGCAAACCTCCGGGTTTCTTCATGATCGCCGGCTGCGCGTCAGCCGCATCAATCCAGCATCGTCTTGTCGCCGTAGAATTCTTCCCATTTCGCCTTGCGCTCGTCGATGATCGCCTGGCCGCCGGATCTGAGGTAATCCTCAAAACCGGAGTCATAGACTTTGTCGAACTCCGAGACAGGCGCCACAATCGCCTTGTTCAGGACCGTATCGCGCTTCTCCTTGAGCGCTTGACCCATACCGTTTTCCGCCTTGATCTCGCCCACGTTGACGTTCTTGCCGATTCGGCCTTCATTCGTGGTGATGCGGTGCGCGATCTCGATGTACCGCTTGTCGACGCCGGCATAGCCGTTGGCGATCGACTTGACGGTGAGATCGGGATCGCCCAGGTCGATGCCGTTGACCGTAATCGTATAGTCGATGTTGTTCGGCGAGTTCATGATCTTCTCGCCCGTTACGGCCAGCGACTTGTAGGAACCGTCAGGCAGCTTCTCGTGGGTTACGCCTTCCTCGCCGAATTGCAGGAACAACCGGTTTTCGAACTTGGAGATCCAGTTCAGATAAAGCAGCGAAGCGATCGGTTCCTTGTTCGTCGCCGGGAAGAAGATCTTCCGGTCGATCGGCGGCGACAGGAACTTACGGTAGACGCCGGCGTCGTTCGGGAACGGTTCGATGGCGACATACGCCGCATCCGGGCCGACCATGCGCTGCAGGTTGGCATGGATGCTGTCTTCGCCGTTGCGGTACGGGTAGTCCCAGTTGTGAATGAACGCGCCGACATAGCCTGTTTTCATCAGGTTGTCTTCCGTCGGATCTCCGGCGGGATACAGCGAGAAGTCTTTCCAGATCAGCCCTTCATTGTACCATTTGTTCAGGACCCGGATAGCTTCCTTGTAATTCGGCAGCAGGAATTTCCGGTCATCAAAGCCGTAGATAAAGAGATCCTTGTCCGTAATGTCGTTGGGCACGAACGACGTTGTCAGGTGGTCCGCGCGCCAGCCGACGTCAAAGCTGATCGCGAACGGAATCATCTTGTCCGCCTGGTCGCCCAGCAGCAGGGAAGCGTTGTCTCTGAACGCCTTCAGCATGTTCTCGAATTCTTGCAGGTTTGTGGGCGCTTCCATGTTGAGCTTCTTTAGCCAGTCTTCACGCACGAACGTGTTGATGCGGTTCAGAACGGCAAGCCGTGCCTCGAGGGCCCAGATGGTGCCGGTCTTCGGGTCCTGGTTCCAATAGATGTTGGTATCCGTCAGCAGATCCCACAGGTCCGGAAGAATGTCCTTGGCTTCTTCCAGATAAGGCGCGAGGTCAAGCACGCCGCCCATGTGTAACCGCTAAAATAAAATTAACAAGAAACACGAAATAATCTTGAACACGAATTCCCTGATTCTCCCTCACCCGATATAATCAAGCTGGAAATTCATCAGTGTAGGGTGAGGAGAATGAAATCTGCGGAAAGGTGGCCTATGTACATTGAAATCTATCAACTGAAACAGTTGGGGCTCAATGTTTCACAGATAGCCCGCAAACTGAACATTTCTCGAAACACCGTGTACAAATATCTGAACATGTCGCCGGAAGAAATGCAGGCATTCATCGAATCGGTGAAGACGCGGCGAAAGAAGCTGGATCCGTTTGAATCCCAAGTTCTTCAATGGTTGCGGGAATATCCGGACCTATCGGCCGCTCAGATTCATGACTGGTTGAAGGAACGGCGCTTGGATGCCAACGTCTGCGAGAGCACCGTTCGGCACTTCGTCCGGCACTTGCGTGAGCGGCATGGTATCCCGAAAAGCAAACCGATGCGCCAGTACGAAGCGGTGGAAGACCCGCCCATGGGACAGCAGATGCAAGTTGACTTCGGCGAAACGAGAACGCACGATCTTCATCAGCATCCCGTACGGTTATGGTGCATCACGTTTGTCCTGTCCCATTCCCGGTACAAATACGTGGAATGGCAGGATCGACCGTTTACCACGGCGGATGTGATCCGCTGCCACGAGAACGCCTTTGAATTTTTCGGCGGCATGACTCGCGAGATCGTCTATGACCAGGATCATCTTCTGCTTGTAAGCGAAAACCACGGCGATCTGATTCTGACGGCCGAATTTGCCGCCTACGTCCGGCAGCGCAGATTTCAGATTCGCATGTGCCGCAAGCAAGATCCGGAAAGCAAGGGGCGGGTGGAAAACGTCGTCGGTTTCGTCAAACGCAACTTTGCGCGCCATCGGACGTTTACCCACATCGACCGGTGGAACGAAGACTGTTTGGCTTGGTTGAACCGAACCGGAAACGGGCGGATGCATCACACGACCAAAAAAATACCGGCGGACGTGTTCGCCGAAGAGCGGCGCCATCTCCTGCCGGTTCCCGAAAAAATACAAACCAATTCTGCACCCAGTATAACAAGACGGGTGCGAAAAGACAATACGATTGTCTTTCAGGGGAACCGGTACTCGCTGCCGCTTGGCACCTACACCGGCACGGACACGTCTGTGGAGATTCGCGTGACGCCGGACAAGCAGTTGGTGGCGTTCGATCCGGCAACCGGCGAGGAACTGGCCCGCCATCCGCTGCATGCGGGTAAAGGCAAACTCATCAAAAACACCAACCATGCCCGGGATCGTTCCAAAGGGATTGGCGCCTATATGGAACACGTGGCCGAAAGATATGACGTTCTCCGCAATTTCCCATGACGGCGTGCATTTTCTGTAGATCAAATAGCCGATATCGGGGACCAGTTGGTCGTTGATTTCCAACGCCATGTTTCATCCCTCCCGGAAAGACCTTTAATTTGAACCCATTTACTATCTTTCTACCTTTCAACCTTGGTGTCAACAAAACACAGCATGCCCTCGAAGGCAAATGTTGGAGACCGGCTTGCGGCGCAGACGCATTGGCCTGGGAACTGAACATGACAGGGTTGAATTAAACAAAAAGAGAGGCCATCAGCCTCTCTCGAGTTCCGTGTGCTTTATGGGTCACTGACCGCTATATTCTTCGATCGACCTTTCGAATATACCCTTGTGCAATCCAGCTCAACCGGATTGTATGTTTCCGAGTCCGCCTTCGATCAAGCTCCTGCCGCTCCAACTTATCAATTCTTAATATCCGGCAGCCGATACCCCATATTCGGCTTGTTCCCGAGTATATCCTTCGAAAATAAGCTGATCGATGAGTTCCTGCTTGGAGAACGGCATCAGACTCAAGTAATTTTGGGCCGACTTTGCAGCTTGTTCATTCCAATCAGCATCGCAATGATCAATGGCATATTGCGCTTCCTCGGATGTATAGCCTTCAAATTCAAGCTGCTCTCTCAAACCTTGCGCAGAGAACGGGGCAAACCGCAAATAATTCTGGGCCGACTTCAGAGCTTGTTCATTCCAATCAGCGTCGATATGTTCAACAGCATACTGCACTTCTTCTGAAGAATACCCTTCAAATTCGAGCTGCTCTCTCAAACCTTGCGCAGAGAACGGGGCAAACCGCAAATAATTTTGGGCTGAAGCAAGCGCATTTTTTTCACCCAATGTTGCCGTATCAGCCGGCTCCTCTGCCGCAGGCTGTTCCGCTGCAGATTCTTCCGCAGTCGGTTCTTCAGCCTTCACTTCTGAATCGCTTGCTTTCGAAGCCTCTTCACTTTTTTCCGCAACTGCGGATTTCTCTTCACTTGCAGAACCTGTTGATGTCGTTTCTGATTCTACTGTGACTTCGCCGCATCCCGAGACCACGGCAGCCAGCAGAACCGCAAGAACGATGACCCGTTTTGTTGTTTTCATATCCCTTTCCCCTTTTTTGTTGTAATATGTCATATTCTATCATAAAAAAGGGGAGATTTTCCACGTCTTACAAGGTGCAATTGAAGTGTTCGGGGGCCCAACTGAAATTTTTGCTGAACAACGATCCCATCACCAATGCTGAATTAACAAATCACCTGATTGATCCGGCCAAATAAGCGCGTTACGAATCTTCCCCGGCAAACGCCAGCTTATCGATCCAATAGGAGGCGAGCGCCTTATCCGTTTTCTCTTCAATGAATTGAATCTCGAGAATTCGCTCCGGCCCGACCTTGTCCCGCAAAACATCCGCCAGATCCGGATCGCTCACCAGCGGAAGCTGTGCCCGCCCTGGTACACTTCGCCCGGCTGCAGTAGAATGAGCTCGCTCCCGCTCTCGCGTTCCGGCGCGATTTCTTTCCGCTTCTCGGTCATGCTGTCGACCAACGTGTCATCGTGGAAGATGTACTTGACATAGAACGGCCCGAGCTCTTCGTCCGACTCGTTTCGAATCCGGAAGAACGTCGCGAACAACCTGAATTCGCCGTTGTCGTAGCAAGCCAGATGCGTATTACGCCGGGTCCACATACAGCGAAGCGGGAGCGCTCGCTCCCTCATCCGCCTTATCGGCGCAGCCCGCGGACAGCAGGAGAAGCGCCAGGCCGAGCAGCGGCACAACCCGTATCATGGCCCGGCATGCCCTGCCCGCGGTGTTGTTCGTCTCATGATCGGAGCTCGCCCCCAGGCAACCGCCTTGCCAATTTGAAGTTCCCGGCATGATCTCCCTATCCCTCCTCCATGATGCGTGCGCAAAAACACCCGCCTTGCCGGGCGGGCGCTTCAGCCGCGTCAATCCATTTCATCCAGCAGGAGACGCGCGTCCTTCGAGTCGATTTTTCCGTCCCCGTTCAGATCTTCTGGGTGATGAATCCAGAGCGTCGCGATGTGAACGAATGCAAGCGGGCTGTCCGTCGGCAGGCCGAGGATCGACTTCAAACGTTCGGACAGCATTTCGAGCCGGATCGTCTGCGTTTTCGGTCCGCGGATCAGCTCGATCGTATAGCCGGGCTGGACGATGTGGTCGTCGCTCACGGCAACGCCTTCGCGATCCCGAACCATCATGACCGTTCCGGATACCGTCACGAACCGTTCCTTGAGCCTGCCGGCCGTCATTCCTCTCGGGACGCCGCTGTATACGTACCCGTCGTCGCCGGTATCGAACCATCCGGCCAGCACGCCGAGCACAAGGTTGTCCGGCACCTCGCGGACGATGCTCAGCACGTACTCCGCTTCCCTGCCCGTTGCGGGATCATACAGGCGGATCGGCAAGCTCATCTCATCGTCCGTGATCGGAATGAACGCTTCGACCGAACCGAATTGGCGGACGCCCGCCAGTTCGATCTCCACGTCCGCGCCGGCCGATGCGGTCACCGCGACGGCGGAAGCATCATGGTCGACGGAGATGCTGTAGAGCGAACCGACCGGCTCAATCTCCCGGCCGTCGACGATCAGGCTCGCCAGCTTCGGAGCATCGGGCGCAGGCTCCTTCGCGATGACCAGATCATATTCGCTTGACCAGTCTCCCTCCGGCGTCCCGACCCGAATCGATACGGCTTTCACCGGCTCGTTCAGATAGACCGTCGCCGTGACGGATGCAGCGGGCCCTTCGTCCCCGACGTACACAACACCGTTCATGGACGATGCGGTGACGACGGCAACGTCCGCATTCCATGCGGCGGTATATTCATAATAGGACGAACCATCCTGCCGCGGCTTCGGATAGACGGGATTCCCGTCCACCTCCAGTTCGTCCAGCAGCGGTGTGACCCGGTCGTTCAAAGGAATGAAGAACGAATCGCCATAATAATCCTGATAGGTCCACTGATTCTCCTCCCGGAGCAGCGGCACAACCTCCAGGTATGCCGCTCCCTCCGGCACGTCCTCCAGCATGTATTCAAACGTATCCGCCAGCCTGTGATTGACATATACCCTCGCTTCGCCGCGGATCGGGTCTTGATTCGAATCGGAATAATACAGATCGTACGCCGTCAACGCATATTCGCCGGTGTCCGGAAGCGTCCATGTGACCGTTCCCGCGCGGCCGCCTTCGGTCCAGTCGATATCCCTGAACGACGGATTGTCCGGCAAGTACGATTCATGGAGCGCTTCCATGCCGTTATCTTCGTATTGGATCCGCGCATCCTGTTCCGTCATCTTGTCGATTATCGGGAACTCGGCGGTCTTGGCGTACAGGTTCCCGGCCGTGTCGACGAGCTGGATCGCGACATAACGATAATCGTAATGATCGGCTTCGATGTTCTCCAGCGCGAACGAGTAGGGGCCTTCGTCCACAGGAATGTATCGGATTCCGGACGACCAATAACTATCCTGTGCCGGCATAATTTTGTAAAAGGCGAACTCCGTATCATTCGGAACGTCCTCGAACTCGATCAGCGGATCGATCCGGTTGACGCGGGGATCCCTGTCGACGACGGTGATATTCTCGGGAAGGTTGATGTCGTCCATCGGGATGACGACGTTGGTCGGAGCCGGAACCCCTTGGATAAACTTGTCAACCTGAATATAGGCGGGATCGTCGGGAAGCTCGCATTCGAATTCGTATAGGGCCTCTCCGTACATCTCGCAGGCATGGGGTGTCCCTTCCCGATCGTAGAGATCCATCTTGAGCTCGCCCCAAATTTCCATACGAAGGAGCAGATAACCCGCGAGAACGCCTTTCTCTTCATCCTCGTATGCGTAGAAGGCGTCCAGCTGCACGAGGTTGTCCGTATCGTCGGAAGCTTGCACGATGAACGCCTCTGCGCTGTCCGCGCACACCTCTCCGCCGATGGAGAAATGATAGGTGTTCGACTCCATCGTAAAGCATCCGCTCGGCAAAATTTCAACGGCGTACGTGACGTACCCTTTGCCCGGATTCGGGATTTCGGCCGCCGTGAGCGGTTCTTCGGACCAAGGAAACGTCTGCCGAAAGACCAGATCATCGATCGGCCCATCCGATCCGAACACGTGGACAAGACGCGTTACCGGATCGGGCATGACGAATTCGTGGATGTACGTATCCAACACATCGACTCCGACCATCAGCGTGATCACGAGCCGGTATGCGCCGGGCTCCAGCGATTTGTTCAGATTGCCGCTTATGAGATCCTGTTCACCGTTTTCAATCGTGATCTCCGACTCGTCGGGCAACCGGTACAAGTTGATCGACTGATGGAACGAATCCGGATAGAGTATGGTCCAATCGATTCGGATCTCGTCTCCGTAAAGTTCGCTGGATTCCAATTGGATCCAGCCATTCGGCGAAAGATTCGCATGGACGATGCCATCATGGCCGAACCCGCCGATCGGCGCGAACGCCGCCAGCGCGGCGACAAGCAGGACGCACAGCGTTCGCATCCGGATAAGGTACCCCATCCCCAGGCCTCTCCTCTCATTGCGTCCCGCTGTTCGACATTCGTTCCTGCACGCCGCCGACAACAAGCCGCAACATTCAAGTTTGTTGGACAAATCATGTCAACATTATACCAAACCTTTCCATACTGTGGGTATTCCATCAACTCCTTCAGGATCAGGATCGCCTTGGCACGGTCGTTGACGATGGCAGCTATAGCAGCTCCAGCCGTTCCTGAATTGCGGCCAGGCTGTCCAGCGCCCGGCCCTTGATGAACACGTCGAACTGATCCTCATGGCCGGTTTCTTCCGCGTTGATGAAAATGCGTCCGGCCCTCGTCAGGAACGGCAGCTGATTGACCGGCGCGACCTGCAGACTGGTGCCGATCACGAGCACCGCATCCGCCGCCCGGATGGCGGCAATGGCCGCATCCCAGGCTTCCTGAGGCAGCATTTCGCCGAAGAGCACGACATTGGGGCGAAGCCTGCCGCCGCATTGGCATTTCCGCTTCTGCAGAAACGTCTCTTCCGCGTGCGGCGCGCCGCAGGCGTGGCAGCGGAACGCGCGGATCGTGCCGTGCAGCTCGTGCACGTTCCGGCTGCCGGCGGCCTGATGCAGGCCGTCCACATTCTGGGTGCCGATGCAAGCCAGCATGCCCCGCTTCTCCCATTCCGCCAGGATGCCATGCCCCCGATGGGGCCTGACCGTCTTCAATTGCGTGATGCGCGCCGCATAGAACTCATGGAAGAGATCATAATTGGACTCGAGCGCTTCGACCGTCGCGACCGTCCGGGGATCGATGCTGCGCCACCATCCGCTCGGGGAGCGGAAATCTTTCACGCCGGCATCCACCGAAAGCCCGGCGCCCGAGATCAGCACCATGCTGCGGGCATCCCGGATGAGCAGCGCCGCGCGATGGATCGGATCGTATGCTTCCGTCATGTCGCCAATTCCTTTCATCCATGGATTCCAAGATCATCATACACGAAAATGCAATCGGGATCGCAGCATACGACTGCGATCCCGCTTACTCCATCCTCTATTCAAGGCGTCCTTCTCCGCCCATCAGCCTCGTCATTTCCTCGATCCGCTCAAGCGGAAACGGGGGCTGCGTCAATGGTTTCATGGCGATGGACATCAGTTTCATCGGATTGTCGTCTGCCGCAACCCGGTTGGAATTCAAGGTTCCGCACCTGATGCAGCGATGAATGATCGCCCACTCGCCGTTTTTTCGAACCCATACCGAGACGGGCTCCATACGCCCGCCGCAGCCGGAAGCCCGGTCGCCGGGCTCGATGTCCACATGCAGGCTGGTCAGGCAATTGGGACAATGGTTCCGATGCCTGCTTCCCGCGCCCTCCGGCACGACCAGCCTCCCGCAGACTTTGCAGGTAAACGTGTCATGGCATGCGTGGGTTTTGTAGCAGCCTTTTTCGAACGATCTTCTTTTATTTTCCCTGTTCAACGAGATACCCCTCCGTATCGAATCAAATCCTGTTGATTCTGCGTACGGGAGGCTTATACGGAAATATCCGGGTACAGCCTCCCGGCTATACCACAGACTCCGCGCGGTGGTTGTTCTTCCTGAACATGAAAACAACTCTCCTTTGCATACCGTTTCAGCATGAATATAGCAGTTTCCCGGCGCATGGTGGTATGGAGTGTTTGCCTTAAATCAAATTTTCCATAGTAAAAAGCAACGGCGGCCGCCATGGCCGCATCACGCTTTCATCTGATCCGGGCTGTTGACGTTGCGGAAGACACGCTCGGCATCCCCGGCGTCAGGGACAAGGGTCGATCCATCCAACCATTCCGCATCCGCCTGCTCCAGCAATTCCAACACCCGATATCGGCCGCCGTCCAACGCCTTGCGCAATGGTTCGAGCATGGCCCTGCTCCAGATGCTGACCAGCGGGTGCTTTCGTTCCCCGAGCCGAACCGCGCAGACGTTCTGACCACCTGCGGCTTCCAGCAGCCGGGCCGTCACATCGCTCGTCATGAAAGGCATGTCGCACGGCAGCACGGCGTAACGGTCGGCCTGAACCGCGCACATTGCCGAATAGATGCCGGCGAGCGGCCCCAGCCCTTGATAGTCCTCGTGGTCCGTGATCACGGATAGATGGTCGGGGAACCGTTCCTTGAGCGCTTCGCGCGTCACGATGACCACCGCATCGCAGACGGGAGCAAGCGCGTCGACGGCCCGTTCATAGAAATATCGCCCCTGATGGATGCCGAATGCCTTCGGCGAGCCGAAGCGGACCGAACGGCCTCCGGCAAGCACGACCCCCGCCGTTTTCAATCTTGCAGCATCGCTCGCCTTTCTTCCATATCGCTTCGCGGCTACGGAATCCGCCATTCCGCTTCACCTTCTTCCGTCCCCGGCAAGAGGACATCCACGATTGCCCCGCGCCGAAACCCTCTCGATCCGCCGGGCAGCACCATCAGCGCGTTGCTTCTGGCGATCGAGCTGACGGCGTTGGATTTGTTGAATCCGGCGGGCGCAACCGTGGGCCGGCTGCCGTCATGACGATAGACCGCCCTTACGAATCGCGTGAACGGATTCGGCTTCGTGAAATCCTCCGTCAGCACGGCCTGCGTGTGCGGCAGGTACGGCTTTCGGCTCCCCATCATGCGCAGCAGCGCCGGTCTGGCGAAGATTTCAAAGCCGACATAGCAGGCGGACGGGTTCCCGGACAAGCCGAACAGAAATTTGCCTTCCCATACGGCAACCGTGGTCACGCTGCCCGGACGCATCGCCACTTTGTTGAAGAGCACCTTCGCCCCGAGCCGCTCGTAAATCGCCGGCAAGTAATCGTAATCTCCGACCGACACCCCGCCCGTCGTGATGACGCAGTCCGTCTCCCGGAGCGCCCGCCGGACAAGCTCAAACGCCTGGTCGAGATCGTCCCGCACGAATCCGTACGAACGGGACGGGATGCCCAATCTGGCGAGTTGTGCCGCGATCATCGGCCCGTTGCTGTCGCGGATTTTCCCGGGCGCCAGCGGTTCGTGCACCCGAAGCAGCTCCGTACCCGTGGTCATGAGCCCGACGACCGGCTTCCGGGCGACCCGCACGCTGGCATAGCCGAAGGTGGCGAGCAGCGCGACGACGCCCGGATGAATGAGATTTCCCTGCTCCACGAGCACCTCGCCGGCCCTGGCGTCTTCGCCCCGGAGGGAGACGTTCTCCCATGCGCGGAACGGCTTCCGGATCGCGAACCCCTGCCCGTCCTCCGCGGCCTGCTCCAGCATGACGACCGCGTCGGCGTTCGGCGGCAGGGGAGCGCCGGTCATGATGCGCACGGCTTCCCCTTCTCCCAGCTCGCGCGCCGGCATCTGCCCGGCGCCGATGTGCCCGACGACCCGGAAGGAGATGCGGCGGTGTTCGCCGGCCCCCCCGGAATCTTCGGAACGGATCGCGAATCCGTCGTAAGGCGCGCGGTGAAAAGGCGGAACATCATGCGAGGCGACGACCGGTTCAGCCAGAATGCGTCCGTAACTGTCCGCCAATGCCGCCGTCTCCGCCCGGGGAGCCGGCACATGCGCCATCAACAGCTCAAGCGCTTCTTTGACCGCAACGGGTTTTCGGATTTGGACCACCGTGATGCATTCCTTTCGTCCGAACAGTTGGTGCCGTCTACAAGAACAGTTTGACATCGGAGCGAATCCGGTGCAAGCGCTCTTCGATTTCAGAACCGGTCTTGCTATACTGGATTGAAAGGAGATGAAGCCTGCGGATATTCCAAGATTGCGGCTTCGGTGTGGAAAATGGATCAGACATTGGATTGGAATGCGTTCGTCTCGCCGATCTGGCTTTCGGTCAAAGTCAGCTTCATCGCCAGCATCCTGGTCATGATCCTCGGGATCTGGGCCGCCCATAGCATTGGCGGACGGCGCTTCATCGGAAAAACATTGCTCGAGACAAGCCTCATGCTGCCGCTTGTCCTCCCGCCCACCGTCGTGGGGTTTCTCCTGCTTCTGCTCCTGGGCCGCAGGAGCTGGATCGGCAAGCTGTGGGAGTGGTGGTTCGACCAGCCGGTCATTTTCACCTGGTATGCCGCGGTGGTCGCCGCCGTCGTCGTGTCGTTCCCGCTCGTCTATCAGACGCTGAAAGCCGGTTTTGCCTCCGTGCAGAAGGAATACAAGGAAGCCGCGCGCCTGGACGGCGCGAGCGAATGGCAGGTGGTGTGCAGGATAACGATCCCGCTCGCCGCGCGTTCGCTCGTGACAGCCTATGTGCTGGGATTTGCGCGCGCGCTGGGGGAATTCGGCGCGACCCTGATGGTGGCCGGGAACATTCCCGGCAGAACCCGGACCATTCCGACCGCCATCTACGCGGCGGTGGAAACGAATCAATTGCAGCTTGCGGGGCTGTGGAGCGCGGTCCTCATCTGCCTCGCCTTCGTGCTGCTGCTGGCGACCCGGACGAAATCGTAGGTTGGTGCAAATCAAGAAGCTCCAAAGTCGACACCGCTTCGTCTTGGAGCTTCATTTTATTTGGACCCCAAAATTTTGATCCGGCCGGTTGACTCCGACCTTGGGGCATACTTTACGGAACTCGCCCGTCTGCAGCAGATCTTGTTCTACCGGGAACTCGGCTTCAGCCTGCGGGACATCAAGCATGCGCTGGAGCCATGGAGGACGATTTTCATCGCAGCGTGCTGGAGGGCATGCACGTCGGCTTGAGCTGCTATTTGTACGCTGCGGCTGTGAAGTATGCCGAGACGACTTGAACGTTGGTCGGAAGCCGGAAAGACGGTTTGCGGTTTGGCCGGATGCGATGTAGATTAAGGAGGTGGAGGTGAGCGCGGATTGAATGCATCGCATGCGGACAAACTTGCGGAATTGCGGACGATCCTGGACGCATCGGACAATATCGTATTCTTCGGTGGAGCCGGCGTTTCGACGGAGAGCAACATCCCGGATTTCCGAAGCGCCGGCGGCCTTTTCTCCGAACGCGTGGGAAAGCGCGAGTTATCGCCGGAAGAAATTCTGTCCCATACGTTCTTCATGCAGCATACCGAGGAGTTCTATGATTTCTACAAGAACAAGATGATCTATAAAGACGCGAAGCCCAATCCGGCGCATCTGGCGCTGGCGAGGCTGGAGCAGGCGGGCAAGCTGAAAGCGGTCATCACGCAAAATATCGACGGGCTTCATCAGCAGGCCGGAAGCCGGGAGGTTCTCGAACTGCACGGCTCGGTGCACCGGAATTACTGCATGTCATGCGGACAGTTCTTCCCGCTGGACGCCGTGCTGGAATCGGCCGGTGTGCCGAAGTGCAGCCGCTGCGGCGGGATCGTCAAGCCGGATGTCGTCCTGTATGAAGAAAGTCTGGATACGGGGGTTCTGGAGAAAGCCAGGCGGTATATCGAGCAGGCGGACGTGCTGATTGTTGCCGGAACCTCGCTGAGGGTGTACCCCGCCGCGGGATTGATCCGGTTTTTCCGGGGCAGACATCTGGTGTTGATCAACAAGTCTCCCACGCCGTATGACCACGCGGCCAGCCTGGTCATTCACGACAGCATCGGGAAAACGTTGAAAGCTTGCCTGACGTAAAAAAAGCAGACGGCGTCCGAGCATCGATTCGGATGATCCGTCTGCTTCTTGTTTGTCTGCTGGTCAGTTCCCTTCTTTGGTCGGGCCGAGAACCCCCGGTACCGGCAGTCCGGCCTGGCGGAGAAGCACGGTCATCTGCCCGCGATGGTGGGTTTGATGGTCGATCAAGGTTCTCAGCATCGCGCCGCGCGGTACGGCGCCGGCGAAGGTTTCCACGTTTTCGACCATTTTCTCATCCGTAAGCTGCTGCTCCACCGCCCGCTTGACGTCCTCGACCGTCTTGGAGTAGGCCTTCACGATTTCCTCTGCTTTGCCGGGCCGTTCGCTGCCTGCCGGTTCAATGGCGAGGCCGACCTGCTTCATGAAAAATGCCGGTGCGGTCGCCAGGTGCCAGCCAAGCCATCCGAGCGTGTTGTGCCCTTCCACAATGGCCTGATCCAATTTCTCATCCGTGAGCGACTGCAGCACCTTGAGCGTGCCTTGTGCGGAGTGCGACCAATCATGGAGGAAATCTTGCACGGTTCTGTACATGGCGTCTGCTCCTTGTTGCAAAATGTGTGGTGTCTTCCCCGCTCAGGATTTTATATCAAATCGCCGCTTTCTCCGTCATCAAATTGCCGCCGACCGATCCGATCCCGTCATGGGCCGCAAGCGGCCGGTTCGTCTCCATTACCCGGACGGACGAAGAGCTTTCCATCGTCGTTCCTTCCGAACGCCTGCCGGACGGCGAGGAGTTCGCGAACATCGAAAGCGAGTTCCGGTGCATCAAGATCGAGGAGGGCGTACTGGACTTCAGCCTGACCGGAATTCTTGCATCGCTGGCCGGCCCGCTGGCCGAAGCCGGGATCAGCATTTTCGCGATCGCAACCTACAATACGGATTATATCCTGATCAAGAGCCACGCCCTGGAACAAGCGAAAGCCGTATTGGAGAAGGCGGGACATATGTTCAGCCGTTGATCAACCCGCCTGCCGGGTGTTGAATCAACCCGCCAGGGGCACGTCGACGATCGCCTTGTTGGCGAGTTCGTTCTTCTTCAGATGCCGCACCTGTTCGCCGGACAGTAAATCGACGGGAGACAGGGGCAGTTCCCCGCAAACGTCCGCCCCCGCGAGCGGACGGGTCCGTTTCAACTCCCGGATCGCATCCAGCAGCTGCCGCAGCGTCATGCTGCCTTGATCCCAGTCCGTGGCCGCGTTGTCCCGATTCAACACGTCTTTGTCCACGCTGATATAAATCGGCTGATCGGGCACGGCGGCGCGGATGGCCCGCTCGATCTCCGCCGCGGACATGCGCCGGACCTCTTGCTCGGAGATGACGGTGACTTTGCCCGGCATACCGGCTGCCTGGCGGCTGCCTGGAGCGCTGGCGCCGACGATGACCACGCGATTGAGCAGCGGAAGCGTCCTCAGCGCATGGCTGACCCACGAGCCGCAGGAAAGGATCGGGATTTCCCCCTCCGGTGCAAGGTCGGTATGGTGGTCGAACAGAACAAGCGAGAACGGCTGCCGAATTTCGGACAGCAGCACATAGGTGACGTAGTGGTAGTTCCCGTTGCCGATCAGCGTGACGCGCCGGTGTTTTCTTGAACGCAGCCGTTTCTGAATTTTGCAGAGGGAATCGGAAGCGCAGTAGCCGCGGCAACCGCGTAAATCGGAGAAATCGATCCACTCGACCGGGTATCTCCGCAGCAATGTCTGTTTTTGCAGCGTACCGTCGAAGTTTAACAAGGAAATTCCGCTCTTCATTGTTCCCGACTCCTATTCTTCAAGCAAGGCTCAAATCATAGGTCTTGTTCACAATTGTCAAGGCCGGATTTAAATTGACCCACTATCGCCAACTTAAAATTGACCCACTATCGCCAACTTAAAATTGACCCACCACCCATGTCGTCACGCATCCGATGAAAGCGGCAGCTTCCCTTTCATCCGGTAGCTGTTGCCCCGGATGTTCAGAATGTGCGCGTGGTGCAGCAGCCGGTCCAAAACGGCCGTGGCCAGCACGCGATCGCCAAGCAACTCTCCCCATTCGCCGAAACTCTTGTTGCTGGTCATCACCATGCTCCCGCGCTCGTAACGCGCACTGATGACGTGGAAAAACAGATTGGCGGCGACCGGATCCAGCGGCATGTAGCCGACCTCGTCCACAATGAGCAGCTTTGGTCTTATGTACACGCGCATCCGCCGTTCAAGACGATTCTCCTCATACGCCTTGCGCAGATCGTTCATCATCTGCGTCAAGCTGACGAAGTATACCGACAGCCCTTGCCGAATCGCTTCCATGCCGAGGGCGACGGCCAAATGACTCTTTCCAACACCCGGCGGTCCCAAAAGCAGAACGTTCTCTTGCCGGGCCACAAAATGCATCGTAAACAGTTCCCGCACCACACGCTCATCCAAACTGGGCTGAAAAGCAAAGTCAAACTCCGCCAGCGTTTTGCGATACGGCAAGTGCGCCAACTTCGTCCGCACCTCCATATTGCGCCGCTGACGCTCACAGCGTTCGTGATGCAGCAGCTTAAGCAGGAACGAAAGGTAATCGCTCTTCTCAAGACGAGCCGACTGCAGGGCGTCCTCCAGCATCTCCGCAGCATGTTCCAGTCCCAGTTCCGCCAGATGCTCCCGTGCCTGGGCCAACGCCTTCATGCGCCCACCTCCGCCAGTCGGTCGTACAGCTCAAGCGATCGCGTCTCGACCTGTTCGGCCGGAATCTTTCGGGCCGCCGGGCGCGGGAAGGCGTACCCTTGTGCCGCTTTCAGCCCCTCATACTGACCCGGCAATCGGACGACGGCCCGCCGGTGAACTTGTTCATGCCGAGCGACCACGACGCCATCAATCCAGATTTCTACCTGTCCATGAAGCAGACGCACCATTGCCTCCCGACGGCTGTAAACCCACGGCACGCCATACCGAACGCCGTCGTAGCTGACAAATCCGTCCGGGCTGACTTTGCGGCTTTCGAACCGGAAGGGACAAAGCGCCTCCTCGCTCGGCAGCGGCTTCAGCTCTTCCTGCGGCAGGCGGTCCACGGGGCGCTCACCGGTCGTGCCGTGGACCCGCCGATTCTTTTCGTCACACCACGTTCTGGCTTGGGCATTCAGGTCGCCCAGATCGACGAACGTTCTTCCCGGCAAAAAGTTTTCTTTGACGAACCGAACTGCACGTTCAACCTTGCCCTTCGTCTGGGGACGCCGGACGCGGCACACCTTCGGGACTATGCCGAGCGTCGCCGCAAAGTCGGCAAAGAGCGGATGCCACCGCGGCTTGCGGTCGTCGCCGATGCCGAGGATGACGGTCTTCATTCGATCCGTCAGCATCACGTTCGGAACGCCGCCAAAGGACTCGATGGCGTTGAGGAAACAACGCAGGAAGCTTCGGATGTCGCAGCGCCTTGCAAACTCGATATACATCGCCCGGGAGTAGCCAAGCGTCATCACGAAGACAGGCACTTTGTGAAATTCGCCTCGCTCATCCACGTAGTCGGCGATTCCCCAGTCGACCTGCGCCTGATCGCCCGGTTTCGTCTCGTAACGCTGCACGGCGGGCGCTTGGCGCGGCGGACGGTGCGGCTTCACGTAGTCTTTCACCAGGGTCTTGCCGCCGCTGTACCCCTGTTGCCGAATGCGCTCCCACAACACCTCCGCATATAGATACCGTCAGCCATCAGCTGGTGCAGAGCCGTTTTGAACGGATCCAGCTTGGAGCCTCGCTTTGGCCTTTTCTTTCGCTCCGGCAAACCTTCGGCGCGTAAATACTTTCGCACCGTATTGCGAGATACGTTCGTCTCCCGGGCAATCTGCCGAATGCTCTTGCCCATTGCACGCAGTTCGTGTAAGCTGATCACAAGCCCACTCCCCAGCATGGATGTATTCCCTCCGAATCACTTTGGTCGGTTGTTCAGAGGGTCTATTTCGACGGGGGTGGGTCATTTTCATTCCGGCGCCGATGGGTCAATTATAGCCCGGCGGTGACAGCATTCAATAACGTGTATATGCTAAGGATATAATCCAACTTGGCAAAATTCGATTAAGTTTTTGAAGTCCGCCTTAGTTTCTGAAACGAAGTTTTCAGGATCATCTACCCAACTATATTTTTTCCCTGCTTGAATCGTGCAGTCTTATCCCAAATCGGTTCCTTCTTGGTGAGTTTTAATTTAATATGGTAGTAAGCTCCTCTTACGAGCAGGATGAGCCACATTTGGGCATAAGAAAAATACATTAGAAACGACACTAATAAATCTAACGGACGAAGTGTCTTATCGGACATTTGTGCAGTCACAAGCTGTACGTAATACATAAGCCATGACTCGAACCAAAGGATAAGTAACGGAGTCGTCGCAGAACTATGAACCTTACCGGTAAGCCCCAATAGAAACCACAAATCTGACATAAGTAGAAAAAATACGAAACATATAGGCTCTATACCAAACATAGTGCTTGACAACATGTAGAGCCAAAATTGAAAAACATCTGTACATTCCATAAGATGGTTGTGCGACCAATCCAACTCGAGGAATGACAGATGCACAACCAGTATACTGATCTTTTAGTCAATTTACCAGAGGTAAATGTTCAACAGATTGTGGAAATTGATGAGCAAACGATCCATATTCAGGTTGTTCCAAAGTCACGCAAGCAGGCTTGCGCCATTTGCCGTTCGGATCGTTCGGTCATTCGCAAAGGCAGCAACCAAACCCGGAAAATTCGGCATGCTGACGCTTTCGGCAAAATCGTTTATCTCCTGGCTCCGGCCATTCGTCTGTTCTGCAAGAGTTGTCATGCCGGTTTTGTTTGGCGGTACTCGTTTGTCGGTCCTGGCAAACGCTACAGTACCGCGTCCGAGCAACAGGCCATTCACACCGCGTCGGTCTCCACCGTCAAGCAGAGTGCGGAGATTCATCGCATGCCGGCCAGCACCTTGCAGATCAAACACCAACGATGGTTGTCGGTGGAAAGTGAACGGCTTCGGCAATTGGCGTGGAAAGAGGCCGCCAGCAGCCGCCATCTCGTACTGGGCATCGACGATTTTGCGATTCGAAAAGGTCATACCTACAATACCGGCATCCATAACCTCCGAGGCGAGACGTTGCTGGATATTTTGCCCGGACGCAAACTGGAAGAATTGCGGGATTATGCGCATAAGCATCCGGAGTTTCTGGCGCTTCGTCCCAAGGCGGTGGTGATGGATCTGGCTCCCTATTACCATGCCTGGATTCAGGAATGTTTTCCTGATGCCCTTCGAGTCGCGGACCGGTTTCACGTGACGCGTTACGTGATCGATGCCCTTCAGGCGGTCCGAAAAGACGTACAGGGTTCGCTGTCGGCCAGAGCCCGGGCAAACCTCAAAGCCAAACACCGGCTTCTAAACCCCCAGGCAGCATCGTTGCCCCCTGAAAAGCAGCAGGAGTTACAAGAAATCCTCAGCTATTCGTCGCTTTTACAGCAGGTTCATGCCTGGAAAGAAGCGCTTGGGGAATGGTACGACGGTGCACCGGACGCCAAAGTAGCTGCCATCTGGTTTGACCGCTGGCTGGGACAAGGGGAACATTTTCAGCATCCGGCAGTAGCCACCTGCATCAAAACGATGCGAAACTGGCGAACGGAGATCGTCAATTATCACTCCTGTCGGTGGACCAATGCGGCGGTTGAAGGAAGAAACAACCGAATGAAAGCCTTTCAACGCCGACATTACTTCACCCGGAACCGGGAACGTTACGTACAAGGACTTCTGGTCGAATGTAACCGTGAACGATTTGGTACATAAAGTCAAGCACTAACTTTGATGTTGAGCCCTTTGTATGTTGATATTTATCCTGAATTTCGAAAGTGCGATCCTATGAAAACATAAAAAAGTGCCCAAATCTTTGGTAGAATGGTGTTTATCGAGAACACTACACCCAAAGAGAGGAGCACCTTTTAGGTGAAGTCTACCACACCCATCAGCAAAATCAAGACCGAATTTTCCCTACAGAACGCGACCAATTTCGGCGGCATCAAAATCTTCCTGGAATACCTCGAAAAAATCAAGTTTGCCGCTGCTTTACAAAGGCTGTCATGCATGAAAGCAAACAACTCGCTGTTCCCCGTCTACCGTATTCTGCTTTATCTCGTCGTCGGCTGGATGCTCGGCTGCGAACGCCTCTTCCATTTCCGCAAGCTACAGCAAGACTCGCTTCTAAAGCGGTTTCTCGGTGGACGCTGTCCGCACCATTCGCTGTTATACAAAGAGTTGTCGCGTCTTAGCAAATCGCACCCGAACTTGTTGACTGAGCTGCGGTCGCTCAATCAGGAAATCATTGGACCTTGTTTACCAGAGGCTCTCATTCTGGACCTTGACTCCACCGTTGAAACCGTATATGGCGATCAGGGCGGAGCGGCTAAAGGCACGAACCCGCATAAGCCCGGCCGTAAGAGTTATCATCCTTTGCTGGCCTTCGAAGGACAGTCTCGTCTATGTTTGAATGCCGTTCTACGTTCGGGCAATACGCACTCCTCCACGGATGCGTCAGCTTTTCTTCACCAAACCTTCGAACTGCTGAGGGAGCATCCGGTGAAGTACGCGAGGTTCGATAAGGGCTTCGGCGGTGAAGATTTCTACGGCCTGTGGGAAGGCAAAGGAATCGGTTACGTCGGAAAAGTTGAAAATGGACAAAGCGCCTTGCAGAACAAGTCGCAGCCTGCCGGTACTGGAAACGATTCGTCGATGAAGACTGGATCATCGAAGGGATTACGATCATCTACAAAGCGACATCTTGGGAGAAGGCGCGCCGCGTAGCGATTGTTCGCAAGGCACACATCGTCGATGAAGGCCAGACCCGCATGGTGTTCGATTCGGATTGGCAATACGAAGCGATCGTCACCAATCTCGAATGGGAGCCGCTTGATCTGTGGCGCTTCTACAACCAACGCTGTTGCATGGAGAACTATATCAAGGAAGCGAAGAACGGCTTCTCCATTGATAGAATTGCGACGAGCGAATTTGAGGCGAATGAACTCGACTTGTTGATCAAATTACTCGCCTACAATTTGTTCGAGCGATTCAAGCGAAGCTGCTGCGAACCGGTACATCAAGGTTACACAATCGCACGGTTCCGATTAGAGTTCTTCCATTGCGCAGCAACGATTATTCGGCATAGCCGCAACATCATTCTCAAGCTGGCGAAAGACTTTGCAAACCGGTATGCATGGCAACGAATAGAAGCCAGGATCGCACTTTTGGAATGAAAACCCCTAAATTTAACATGGAAGAAATCGCAGCCTCTTCATTGGGGAGGGGGAAAGTGTATCCACATAATGTTGACTTGAACCGAACGAACTGGGAAATCGCCACATTCTTACAGCTAGTTTGGCAGTTCCACTATATACAGCGTTTGATATTACGGGCTTTCGAAATTTAGGTTTATTTCTTTTCCCCATGTAACCCCCACGCTATAAAAACCATGTCCTAATACATATACAATAAGTAAGGCAAAGCCGAACATAGACGAAGTAAACAAAACAAATAAACCTATTAAGAAACTGGCTAACAACATAAATAAAAGTTCATGAGTATTAAGATACAGAACTCCTAATATAGTTGATATATATAAAAGAATAAAAATCATCATAGAAGTCATCTTATTTTGCATGTTCTACTATCCTTTTTACGAAATTGCTTAAGTGATTATACCACTACCTACTAATGCTACTATTTCAATTGTGGTTACTGACACTGCCCCTAAAAGTCCAGTGAAATTAGGTTAGTTGTAGCCGTCTAACCTGCATGTAAAATAGAAAAACACCCCATACAACGCCAAAATTAGGAGGTCTGACACCGCCTCCGTCATTACGGATTTCGGTTTGCGCATGCCAAACCCATAAGCCTAACATAGACGCGCTCCTACACTGATTCTCGAAATTCGCTAGGAACCGATTAAGCTGCCCATTTTAACGAAGCTCTTTCTGAAGTATCATTTTATATTCTCAAGTTCATTTGTTACATTTTCAATCATGTGAACGAAAGACGCCAGTTCCTGCGAACTTGCCGCTTGGTGTTGAGCAAGACTCGTCGTTTTTTCCGAATCCTGCATCACTTCACTGAGCATGTTCGATATTTCCTTAAGGGTAGACTTAATGGTTTCCAGTGATTCTCTCGAGTGAGCTGCAAGTTTTCGTATCTCGTTCGCAACTACGCCAAATCCTCTTCCATGCTCTCCAGCATGCGCTGCCTCAATTGCCGCATTTAACCCCAACAAGTGAGTTTGATCAGAGATTTCCTGTAGTAATGACCCGACTTTCTGAATGTCATCGATCTTGGTATATAAAAGCTCAATCTTCTTATTTACTTTCTCTTGTATTTCAGCAGTATGAATCGCAGAATCTGCAATAGACTGACTGCTCCCGCTTAATTGAACTATCATCGCCGCAAGGTCTTGTACGGCCTGATTCACTTTGATAAGCGTTTTTTGACGCTCCTCGTAAAGAACTTGGATTTTCTGTTGTTCTTCAAGTTCGTAAGCTTCAAGAACGAGTTGCGAGTCAAAATTAAACATCTTCGATAACGACAAAATGATTTGCATCCACTTATCAGGTACAATCCTTTGGAAATTCTGAACTGCGATATCTAAATACAACATATAGGTACCAAGATACCAGTCTGCTGTTAACCCGATTCTAGAATGCAATTTTCCAATGTTAAGACGTCTGTCTATGAACTCCATATCAATTTTCCCATCAACCATCGTCATAAAATACCAGCGTTGTGTCTGTTTCAGCCTTTCAATAGTACTGTGAGCATCAATTATCTTCGCAAGCTCTGGTTGCTCGTATATCGTAGCATAAAGCTGATTGACAACCGTCTCGGTAATTGCTTCAAAATGTTCTCTTTGTTGGCTTAAAAAAGCTAGATCATCTTCTGTAATACCAATATAGCGTAATTGGTTTCTTCTTTTCTCATCAACATTAATCATAATGAAGCCTCCTTGCAACTGGTAACCATATCCACAAAACTATCAACAAGCTCAGGATTAAAGGAAATACCTTTCTGTTTAACCAGATAGTCAGTAGCTTTTTCCTTTGACCAAGCTTCCTTATACGCACGTCTGCTTGTTAATGCATCGTATACATCTACAATGGAAACAACTTGCGCTTCAAACGGTATCTCGTTCCCTTTTAATCCGTGAGGATAACCCGATCCATCCCATTTTTCGTGATGGTATTCAACAATAGATTTTGAGATATGAATCTCTTGTCTGAAAAGTTCATCATCCAATTCGTTCAGGATTTTATTTAATATGTCAACCCCGATGAGAGGATGCATTTCGATAATACGCCTCTCATACCGAGTTAATTTTCCTGGCTTATACAGAATTCCTTCTGGAATCCCTGATTTCCCGATATCATGCATGATACTTGCGTTGGTGATTTGAAGAATATATTCTTCTGACAAACTTAATCCATGTGTTTCATTGTGATAGCGAAGAAATTTGTTTGTGAAATCCTGTACGCGATCTAGATGTTCTTCAATACCCGGATCTCGTATTTCACAAGAGAAAGCTAAGACCCTTAAAATCTCATTCTGAATTTTGGACTTTCTATTTTCAGAAACATAGACCCCGTCGGAGATCTGCCCTAAATCACGAAAAACTCCAACATAATACCACTGATCTTCGAGTTCGATTGGTGTTATCGTAATATAAGAGTGCCAAAGCTCCTTATTTCGCTTCCTATTTATAAATACCCCCGACCACGGATTCTTTGGGCCTAACTCCTTCTTCATTTGGGTATATGTCTTTTTGGGTGTTAAACCCGATTTTAATATTCCGGCCTGCAAACCAACAATCATATCTCGCTTATACCCAGTGACTTCTTCGAACTTCTTGTTGACCTCAACAATTTTATGGTGGGTATCTGTGATAATCACTGCATCGGCTAACATTAAAAAGTAGGATAATGCAAGATTCATGTTTACACCTCAAAGAAAAATCTCGCAATGAGTACTTGTATTAACCAAGAACCTTGGTTACGGCTTCCATAACTCGATTATTTTGAAAAGGCTTGACTATAAAATCTTTAGCTCCTACTTTTATAGCGTCCAACACCATGTTCTGACTCCCCATTGCACTGCACATGATGATCTTCGCATGTGGATCAAAAGAAATGATTTCTTCAACAACCTTAATCCCGTCCATATCAGGCATCGTAATATCCATGGTTACAAGATCGGGCTTAAATTGTTTATAGGTTCGTATAGCTTCTTCACCGTTTGCGGCTTCAGCAACAATTTCATGTCCGAGTTGGGCAAGAATGTTCTTAAGCATCATCCTAAGAAATGCCGCATCATCAACAACCATTATCCTGGCCATAATACCCCTCATTTTTACATTTTTTATTCTGGTACATATACTTATCTGCGGTGCTCACTAATTCATCCAAGTTCTCACCATTCTGAGGATATAGTGAATATCCAATTGATAAGGAAATATCTACTGTCATAGCATGGAACAATGAAACCAGTTCTTTCTTTAACCGATTAAGAGTCATTTCAAGATCCCCTTGCTCTTTAATAAGTTGAAAAACAATAAATTCATCTCCTCCCCATCTTATAACGTGATTCCTGTCATTGAACACATCCATCAATAGGTCAGCTACAAGCTGAAGTACCTGATCACCAGTTTTGTGGTCATAATTATCGTTAATCCTGAATTTCGAAAGTACGACTCTTTGAAAACGTGAAAAGGGCTCCAAATCTTTGGTAGAATGGTGTTTGCGAAGACAACATCACCCAAAGAAAGGAGCACCTTTTAGGTGAAGTCTACCACACCCGTCAGCAAAATCAAGACCGAATTTTCCTTGGAGAATGCAACCAGCTTCGGTGGCGTCAAAATCTTTTTGGAATACTTGGAGAAAATCAAGCTTTCTCAGGCATTACGCGGATTGTCGTGTGTGAAAGCTCGCAACTCATTATTTCCGGTTTATCGCATTCTGCTTTACCTCATCGTTGGATGGATGCTCGGCTGCGAGCGGCTCTTTCATTTTCGCAAACTGCAGCACGACTCGCTTCTCAAGCAATTTCTCGGCGGTCGATGCCCGCACCACACCTTGCTGTATAAAGAACTGATTCGTATGCGAACATCTTGCCCCCACCTGCGATCGGAACTGCGAACGCTCAATCAGACAGTCATTCAGCCCTGCCTGCCGTCAGCGCTCATCCTGGATCTGGACTCCACGGTGGAAACCGTATACGGCGATCAGGCTGGCGCTGCGAAAGGCACGAACCCCCATAAGCCCGGCCGCAAAAGCTACCACCCGCTGCTGGCATTTGAGGGGCAGTCCCGTCTGTGCCTGAATGCGGTCCTCCGATCAGGGAACACGCATTCCTCTACGGATGCCGCTTCGTTCTTGAACGAAACATTCGAACTCCTTGGCAAACGCCCGGTGAAATATGCCAGATTCGACAAGGGCTTCGGCGGCGAAGATTTCTATAGCCTGTGGGAAAGCAAGAACATCGGCTATGTCGGCAAGTTGAAGTGGACAAAGCGCCTTGCGGCAGAGGTTGCGGCCTGCCGGTACTGGAAACGATTTGTCGATGAAGACTGGATCATCGAAGGGATTGCACTGATCTACAAGGCGACATCCTGGAAAAAGCCTCGCCGCGTTGTAGTTATACGCAAAACGCAAGTCATCGAAGACGGGCAAGCCTGTCTGGTGCTGGACACCGATTGGCAATATGAAGCGATCGTGACCAATCTGGAATGGGAGCCGATTGACCTATGGCGGTTCTACAACCAGCGCTGCTCAATGGAGAACTATATCAAGGAAGCCAAACATGGTTTCTCGATTAACCGGATCGCGACCAGCGATTTTGAGGCGAATGAAATCGACCTGCTCATCAAGCTGCTGGCGTATAACCTGTTCGAACGGTTCAAGCGTGACTGCTGTGAGCCGGTTCATCAAGGTTACACGATTGCCCGTTTCCGGCTGGAGTTCTTTCATTGCGCCGCGACGCTGATTCGGCACAGCCGCAATGTGATTCTCAGGTTAGCAAAAGATTTTGCAAACCGGCATGTCTGGAAGCGAATCGAAGCCAGAATCGCCATACTGGAATGACTTCTCCCTTAATTTTACATGGAAACCGAGAAGCCTCTTCAATGGGGAGGGGGAAGAACCATCCGCATATTGCTGATCTGGTCTCGCTTCGCTGGGACATTACCCTTTTTCTTACAGCTCATGTGCCGCTCGGTTCAAAACCGATCCTTGATATCATGGGCTTTCGAAATTCAGGTTAATGTATTTGAAATCATCAATGTCGATAACAAAAACAGCGATCTTATACGAACCTCCATTTGCTTTTAGTTGCAATTTTCTAAATACCTTATGAAGGTTACGAATATTTCGCGTGCCAGTCAACGGATCTCTTTCCGAAACGTATTTAAGTTTGTCATACTGATAACCCAACAAAAATGCCGTCGCCAAAGTCACTATGAAGAATAGAACATGCACAATCTTTATGTTATCGATGATAACGGAAAAAATCAGTGCATTGACCACTGACAATAAAGATAATACTCCTCGCCCCCAATATTCCATTATAGACAGTTCCCCTTTTACGTTTTCCTGTAGTGCTTGAAAGTAGTACTATAGAACTATACACTCAAAAGAAATGATGGTTCCATTACAAGCTCTAGAACTAGGGATTTAGAATTTGAGATAAATCAGACTCAGTTAATGTTCGCAACATATTTCTATAAATGGTAAAGATATGTCGACCCCTGACTGACGACATTGGACAGAAAAACTAGAAATTCATTTTTATTGACCATATATAAATCCTAAACCTAACTTAATAAGAAACTAAAAACTTTACCCCGATTACCTTGAGGGTTTAAACACTCTAACAACCGCAATATTGTTAATTATAATACACGAATTATACTTCGCCAACTATAATCTATAATAAAAAGTTCACGTACTGAATAACATAAGGGAAACAATGCAAGGCAAGGAGTTGTTTCCCTCTATGAAATTAACATGAAATCGGAATGTGGATAACTCAAATCTGTGGATAACCCGTCTTTGTCCCCAGAATCCCCGTTCAATGCGGGTTCTGGGACTGGATTTTGAATCTTCTTGCTTTCAGGCGGGAGTGCTAATCGCTTTTGGGCAAACCCAAAGAAGACCCTGATTTTACAGGTTCCAAATTCGTCATGTTGAGGCAATGAATCGATCCGTCATGCCACTTGCTGAACGAGTATGAACCGTTCAGCCAACGCTCTAAGCTTGTGTTGCATGGTGTCGACGATGCCAGCGAGTGTCGGATTCGGCGCAAGCCGGATATGCTGGTATCGGCCGGAGCCGACCACATTGGCGGGCACCCGGATCACCGTCCGGCGAATCGTTTGGACTTCGCAGCGCTTGAGCGATTCAGGCGTCAGCGTCTGCTTGAACCAGACCATCACGTTGTAGGCGATGGCTTTGATCCAACTGAACAGCAGGTTCCGGAGCAGGGAATGCTGGCTGTTCTGTTCCACCGCATAACCTTCTTTCAATTCATCAATGCGATTCTCGATGTTGGCCCGCTTGTTGTACGAGCGAAGCAGCGGCAAAGGCTTGAGATCGGCATTCGTGACGATGGCTTGGAAGGAATAGGTCGTAAGCGCCATCGTCAATTGGTCATCGGTCGTACGCTCGGTTTCGTGGGCTTCCCGGTAGATGACGCAGCGCCGTGCTTTCTCCCAGTTGGTGAGGAGAATCGGGATGTCGGCAGCAGCCCAACGATCGTCTTCGGTCGCGAACGCGATGTCCTCTTGTTTTTCCGACAGCGTTTCCCAGAATGCCGGATGTTGCTCAAGGTAGGCAATCGCCTTCTTCACAGTGGCCTTCTTCGGCAGTTTGAAGATGTACTGCCACCCCCGTTCTTCAGCGTACGCCATAACAGCGTCATCGGCAAAGCCGCAGTCGAGCAAGTACACGTGTTTGCCGGTTTGGCGATCCATGTACAATCTCCGCTTGAAGCGAATGTTGCCAAACACCGTATTCACGCTGGTCTCCCGTTCAGCCTTGACGCGATACCGCTCTCGATCCCTTTGCTCCAAAATGATCTGATCCAACATCTCCAGCGTGCTTCTCATCGCGTCGACGAACATGTCTTGCATCTTTCTGAACATCCACTCTTCAAGCTCTTTCATTGCAGGAATGGCTGTGGTAAAGTGCTGCATAGGAGCCTCCTCCTTTGAGGGTGTTTTTTTGCCAAATTCCACTCTACCAAAGGAGAGGCTCTCTTTCTATGTCCGCTTTTTCCAATCTTTACCCCAACGCTAATTTTACTCTAACGTCGGCCCGGATGCCTTCGATGATCCATTCCGGCGGCAACATCGCCTCGATTTCTTTAACGAACGAGAGCAGATCCTTCATGCCGTTCGTGTTGCCGGGATTCACTTGCAAGTGGATGAGCTCGCCGCTTCCGGCGATGAAGGCAACCCGGATTTTGTATGAGGGGCGTCCGTGGTAACGCGGATTGTAGCCGTTTGTTGCGCCTTCTTGTTCACCGAACAGCGTGATGACCGTATCGTCGATGTCGATCCAGACCAAGCGCTTTTCGCCCGTCCGCGCCTTGCGTGCCAGCAAATCCCGATTTAAGGCGACAAGCTGAATCAGATGGCTCCAGGAAAGCTTGCCCAAGAAGCCGCGGAAGGTGCTTTCGTCAGGAAAGCGGTCGACACCGGTCACGATCTGGTAACCAGGGTCCGACTGCAGGGCATTCATATGCGAAAAACGCGTGTGGCCGAGCAGCGCGCAGTCCAGCAAATGATCGACAAGCTTAGAGGCTGGGTAGACACAGTTGGCTTTTTGCTCCAGATGGAAGTGATCTTCGATCAGGGCATCCAGACCGATGAGTTCCTTGAACCTGGCAAGGAACTGGAAGTTGCCGGCTTCCGTGACGGTGTTGTTGTCGAATGTGACCGGTCTCAACTTCTTCACGATCTGTTTGATTCGGCGACGCTCCGCAAGAATTTCCATTCGGCGTTCGCGGCGTGTTTTTTGTTCTGGCGCATGGTTCGTTGCTTGTGGTACCATGTTGTTAAGGACACTCCCTCTCGTCGGTTATTCAGTGGTGGTTTAACCTTTGACAAGAGGCTTGCAGTGTCCTGTTTATTTTGCAAAAAAATTAGCAACTTTTTATGACGAAGAAACACTATCACGACACGGATCTTTCAACTTTTGATAAGGTTACTTTCCGATTTCATGATTAAAGGATGTTAGAAAAAAAAGAGGTCTTAGTCAAGAAAAGATTAGTCGTATTGTCAATATTTCCTTGAAGCATTATCAGAACATTGAGCATGGCATCACCATGCCTACTGTGAATATTGCTCTACATATCTGCGAAGTGCTTGATGTTGACCCCCGTGAGATCGATGAGTGGAAGGATAGGCGTCCTTCTGTTTAGGGAGTCCACAAATAACCCATGTAATAATAAACAAAATCCCTTCTCTGGTCTGTCGACTTTGGGTCACATCAGTCAAATTCATTAAAAAGGGCACTCCATTTTCATATGGGTGCCTGATGCTAGACTGAATAGTGGACACCGAGAATCGAGAATGCGACAATAAATTCAGCAAAATCGAGGTGTCCGAAGATGAGTCAAAAGTATGACAAAGACTTCAAAATCCAAACCGTGAGGATGATCCAGGAACAGGGAAAACCGGTGGCACAAGTCGCTCGGGAACTGGGTGTATCCGACAATACCTTGTACCGTTGGATCAGCGAATTCAAACAGGATCCGGTCAACGCTTTTCGCGGCAGCGGCAATCTGAAAATGGAGGAAAAGACCTTCCTCGACATGCAGAAACGAATTCGCCAACTTGAGATGGAGAATGAGATTCTAAAAAAAGCGATGCACATCTTCGCAAAAGACCGGAACTGATCTTTTCGTTTATTCACAAGCACCGCTCCAAGTATCCGGTGTCGGAGATGTGCAGGATTTTGAATGTATCCCGGAGCGGTTATTATCAATGGACCCGGCGCAAGGAAAGTGAACGGAAAAAACGCCGCGAACGGTTAAAACAGCAAATTAGCCGCATCTTCCTGGAATCGCGCCGTCTGTATGGCAGTCCGAAGATCGCTCAAGTCTTGCGCCAGCAAGGGATGCGGGTGTCCGAGAAAACCGTCGCCCGCATCATGCAGGAGTTGGGGCTTAAGTCGCGCACCGTCCGAAAATACAAGGCGACGACGAACTCGAGGCACAACCTGCCAGTGCATGACAATGTGCTGAATCAGCAGTTCACAGCGCAAGCTCCCAACCAAGTCTGGATGGCGGACATCACGTACGTTCCGACAGACGAAGGATGGCTCTATGTCGCGAGCGTCATGGACTTGTACACGCGCAAAATCGTAGGCTGGCACGCTGATGAGCGGATGACCAAGGAACTGGTCTTGCAAGCTCTGGACCAGGCTTACAGCCGTCAGCGGCCCAAAGGTAAGGTTCTTCATCATTCCGATCGGGGCAGCCAATACGCTTCCCATGAGTACCAACAACGGCTCCTAAAATACGGGATGAAGGGCAGCATGAGCCGCAAGGGCAACTGCTACGACAACGCCTGCATCGAATCGTTCCACAGCATACTCAAAAAGGAACTCGTTTATCTGGAAAAGTTCAAGACCCGCAAGGAAGCGCAAAGCAAGATTTTTGAATATATCGAGTTTTTCTACAATCGCAAACGAGTCCATTCGGCGATCGGGTATCTCACACCCATTCAATGCGAACAAATGTACGATTATGTTGCGTAATTTTCTCGATTCCATGTGTCCAATCTATTGACAGAGGTCCAGTTTGTTCAGGGCCCTGATTGATGACGTCTGCAATTTGTTTCAAGTCCAACAGTCTGATGTTCGGGCTGTGCTGGTCGTCAACAACAACCGCGGTAAGCATAGACTAACAGGTTGGCGTTGGGGGCGTCCCTGTACTCCTGACCAGGAAAGGATGGATTATAAAGCGATCGACGTGTTCCTTGAAACAGAGAGAACGTATCCAATCTGGGAAAAGGTAAAAGAGCACTTTGACCATTCGGACTCTGACACTTTGCTGTTTTCAGAAACGAAGGGTCATTTCGCCTGGGCTGTCTGATTGCGATCGCAAATTCAATTGATGTCGAATCTCACATTAACGAGTGGGAGCAGATTGTAAGACCGTTTACGATGCTCGGGCATATGGACAAGCTGGTACAATTTGTCGTAAACTATATAGGAGCTCGGAATTAAGCAGTCGTTCTGAGTCCGAATGAGGGGTGAATGAGGCAGAAATGTCGATGAAGCGGCGCCTATGAAAGCTGTTTTCAAGAATGTGCATGCCAAAGAACCCTCAAAAGGGCATTTTTTAAAAAATGCTATGAAGTCCTTTGGCGTTAAGCTGCCGCCAAGCCTTCCAGCCATTGCTCGACAGAGACGAGCTGCTTCTGCTTCTTCGCTTCTTCCAGCCACGCGTCGGCATGCTGGCACATGGCGATCAAGTACACGCGAATGTTCCAGTGGCGGGAACTGCGCCCGCGCGAAGCTTCCAGGTTGTAATCGACTTTCTGGCGCTTGATGCAACGCTCCACTCCGGTTCGCAGCGCGTAACGCTTTCTCCATTCCTTGCTGTCACGGCGGATGCGCGGGAACAGGCGCGGGTTATCCGCGGTGGATGTGTAGAACGTTCTTCCATAATCGGAAGGCGAGCAGGGAGTCGGGCATTCCCATTTGCCGACTTTGGCGGGACAGCGCCATTTGATGCGCTGTCGCCCGGAACACTTGCCCCAGCAGACCATCTTGCGTCCAATGGGGCAGACAGGAACGCCATCGGAGCCAATTTTCATTTCATTGTATACCGTATGCCCGGAACGCCTGAGATTCAGGTCGATGATGGCGGAAACATCATCGTGTTCCAGCATGGTATAGATCGGGAGGGCGTCGTGGGCCGAATCCAGGAGCGCCTCTCCCACCTTCCAGTCCGAGTACCAGTGACGCAGCTCGCGGTAGCCGCAGATCCATGACACCGAGTCATGTTGGCTGGCGCGAAACAATCGCGGGTACACGGGCAAATTGTAAGGACTGTCGGCTGCGGTGAACATGTAGAGCGTACGCCCGTAGTAATATTTCTCGCGATAGCTGTCCCAGCCCCAATCGGCATCCGGATCGGAAAATTGCCGTTTGCAGGAACATTTCCAGTTGCCCGACTGGCGGCAATCGCAAAGGAACTTGCCGTAGGATCGCGCGCCGGTTTCAACCGGAGAGCCGTCGCCGATGACGCGAAAAGAACGGGTATCGCCAAGCAATCCTTTTGCCGCAGAAGGCAGGACAAACAGGGATTGGAACAACTGTTGCAGCAGGTCGTGCTCCTTGGGGGCGTAGTGGATCTTGCCCTCGCGCAGGATGCGGGAGACGAGTTTCTCCGTAATCTTGGGGTTTTTGGGCTCTTGCTTTTCGTTCTTTTTTGCCCTTCTTCCGCGGCTTCTTCAAGCGGCGTTTGACGCGCCCGGTCTTATGCGGAGTGGATGCCCGCCAAAGCCGGGGAAAAAGTCGTAGAACGTTCCGACACCCGGCGTCTCACCGGGTTTAAAGCCGCAGACAATGGCATAGACCGGCGTCGTTCGCAGCGCGACGACTCCGTCATCGACACTGAGCCCGAGCTTGGTGAAGAGCAACATGCAGCGGAGCATGTCGGCGGGATCGTGGGGCTTGCGGCCTCTGGGATTGGAGGAGTAAGCCGAACGCATCAAGGAAGCGGTGGCGGACAGATCGATCGGCGTGATCCAGAAGATCAAGTCGCGATAGAAGTGTTGCAAGAACAACATGGCTTCCGGGGTGTCGAACTCCTTGCGCAGTTGATCGCTTACGAAGGTCAAGTAGTCCTGGTGAGAACGAGAAACGATTTTCACACAATCACCCAATTTTCTAGAGATAGGCAGTAAAAAAATGCCTTCTCGGCGATTGTTGGGGAGTTTCGAAAATGTCAAGAGGAAAGTTTGTTCGCATCCCTATTTTGGGGGTGAAACAATAAAGGACCCTGGCCAGAAAGCTAGAGTCCACAACGGAAATGAATTTCCGAGAAGCTTAACTATAAATAAGGAGGGAGGGTTCGAGATGACCAACTTGTTCAATCGAATTTTCAGCACGAACAAGAAAAGACGCGTCATGGTCATTCACAAGGTGAAACACTCGAAAAAGCCGGCCCTCACGAAAGCTACACATGGAACAGTCATCCTTCGAGGAAAAATTGAACAAGACAACATGATCGCTCGATAGGTCTTACATATGAAATCCCCCTGGTTCAAATGAACCACGGGGATTTTTTTGTGAAAGGCGTGCTGTATGCGCATCAGAAGAACATGCTGATCTGATAGATCAACGCCGCCGCTTCCTGGCGGGTCATCGGACGCTTCGACTGATAGTCGACCGCTCCGCTTGCGTCAGGCTGCACTTCCGGACCGTACAGCTCATAAGCGACCATGTTCATCACGGCTTCGGCGGCCCATTCATCAGTCTCGTCCGTTACGGGCGCCTCCATCGGCTGGAAGCCGAGCTGCGCCATCAGCCGCCAGATGATGACGGCCGCTTCCTGCCGGGTGATCACCTGATCCGGATGGAAGTCGCCGGACGGCGTCCCCGTCACCAGCAGCGCGTCCGTCGCGGCCTGGATCTCGCCGGCCAACGGATGGCCTGCAATATCACGGAACCACGGCGCCGGACTATTGTAACCCGGAATGCCGAGCCAATCGAGCACCCATGCGATAAATTCGGCGCGCGTAATCGGTTGGTCCGGCGCGAACGTGCCGTCCGCATTGCCTTGCACAATCTGCAGCTGGTGCAGGTAGTTAATGTACGCGGCGTAGGGATGCTGCGCGTCGACATCGCGGAAAGGCGCCGGTTCGGGCATCTTCTCCGACCAACTGACGATGTTGGCGCGGCTGTACATATACCGGATCTCGCCGCTTTCGCCTTCTTTGAAGGCCACGGGCGCGCCTTCCTCGTCGAGGAACAGCAGCGGATCGATCTGGCGGAGCTTCTGCCGGCCCAGCATATTTTCCGCCGTCAGCTGCCCGTCGTCGCCGACGTAGACCCGGGTGACGACATAGCCGACGCGCAGATCGCGATACAGGCCTTCGAAGCGTTTCAATTGTTCGGCCTCCGATGGATAATCGGCCGGCTGTCCGGCAGCCGGGAAGTAATGGTTCATGAATGCCTTGAAGAAAAGCTCCCGCGCATCCGTCATGTCATCATTTTCGGTCTTGTTGTAGGCGATGAAGATGCCGATGTTCTGCTCCGGAAGCAGGTACATCCAGGACGAGTAGCCGGGAAGATCGCCGCCCTTGCCGACAACGGACTGTCCGTTGAACGCCTCATGGAACGCAAATTCGAACCCGTACCCGATTTGCGGCACTTTCGGGTGAATGCTCCGTTTCGGCGTCTGCATCGTCCGGATCGTTTCCGGCTTCAAAATTTGCGCGCCGTCCAACGTGCCGCCGTTCAGGAGGGCCAGCATGAACCGGGCCATGTCGCTGCCGGTGGATACGATGCCGCCCTGCGGGTTTTCGACCGGATTGATCGAATAGAAGGGCAGCGGCACATTCTGATCCACATAAGCGGTTGCCAGCCTGCCCAGATTTTCCTCCGTGACCAGCAGCGAGGTATGCTTCATGCCCAGGGGCTTGAACAGATGCTCCTCCAGGTATTGCGAGAACGGCATGCCCGTCACGCGTTGAACGATATACCCTTGCAGCATTGAAGCGTTGTTGTCATAGATATACGCTTCGCCCGGCTTGCGGACGACGGCGGGCAGATACGTTCTGACATAGTCCTCCAGCGAATCGGCTTCCTCGGGATCGAACTTGATCAGGCCGCCCGGCGGGGAATCCACCCGGTCGAACCCGGTCGAATGGGTGAGCAGATGTTCCACGGTAAGGGGCGTGTTCGTTTTGTTTTCCAGCCGAATGTCCCCCAGATAGCGCCGGACGTCTTGATCCAGCGCGATCTTCCCTTGCTCCACCTGCTGCATGACCGAAACGGCGGTGAACACCTTGGTGATCGAGGCGAGGCGGAAAAGGGTGTTCTCCGGATCGACGGGCACCCGGTTCTCCAGATCCGCGTAGCCGTAACCTTTCGCAAGCCAGACATCGCCGTCCTTGACGATCACCAGCACGGCGCCCGGAATTTGCTTCTCCATGATTTCGCGCTTCTGGAAGAAGTGATCGGCAAACGCCTCAAGTTCTTCGGGGTCCGCAAGTCCGGGCGGCTGCGGCGGCGGCGAATCCGCCTCCTGCGGCGCGGCATTCGCGCCGGCCAACGGGATGAACAGCAATGCGAAGATAAGCACGGGCAACAGAAACATTTGCCGGACAATCCTCGGGTTCTGCATCTCTCTCGCAATCCTCCTGTGATGAAATCGTCAACTACCGGTAAGGGGCATCTTCATTCTACCGCCGCAGACTTTCAGGCAACTTGCCGCAATCTTAAAATTACCTTACACGGAAGGAGAGAAGCGCCGGGCGTATAATTGATTTTCTGAACCATGCAGGAGGGAAACCGTGTGCGAAAAAAGATACTGATCGCGGATGACGAGCCGGATATCATCGAATTGCTGAGGATCTTCCTGGAGTCGGAACAGTTTGAACTCATCGAGGCGCACGACGGACAGGCCGCCTGGGAGCTGATTGAGCGGCATCAGGTCGATCTCGCGGTGATCGACATCATGATGCCCCGGATGGACGGTTTTCAACTGATCCAGCAGATTCGCAAAGCCTGCAAGATGCCGATTATCATCCTGTCCGCGAGAAATGAAGATGTGGACAAGATCAAAGGCCTTGGCATCGGCGCGGATGATTATATGACCAAGCCGTTCAACCCGCTCGAATGCGTCGCGCGGATCAAGGCGCAGCTGAGGCGCTATTACGAGTTCAACGATTCCGGCGCGGGCGACGCGGATGCCGTGACGTCGATCGGCGGCCTGACGCTGGATCACCGCGCTTGCCTTCTCTACAAGAGAGGACAGCCCGTCGCGCTCAGCGCAACGGAATACAAATTGCTGAAAATGTTCACCGACGAGCCCGGACGGATTTTCACCAAGAAGCAGATCTTCGAGCGGGTCTGGGGAGACACCTACATTGCGGACGACAACACCATCATGGTGCAGATCAGCCGGCTGCGCGACAAGATTGAAGACAACCCCAGATCCCCGGTTTACCTGAAAAACATTCGCGGTCTGGGGTACCGGTTCGCGAAGAGGGAAGAACTGGATGAGCAGACGAAATAGCATTTTTTACGCCTTGACCCGCAGTTATGTGTTCTTCGCCTTCACCATTATCCTCCTGGATGTCTTCCTCTTCGCGCTGTGGCAGCAGCGCGTCGACCGCAAGCTGTTCGATGCGGCCGTGCCGATGATCCGGGCGAGCGAGGTGGTGCGGCCGGATTACCGGGACATTCCGTCGGACACGATTGAGCGATTCGAAGGCTGGGTCGAAATTCTGGATGAACAGTTGCGCGTCGTGTATGTCAAAGGGCGCAAGCAGGATCAAACCGATCAATACACATTGCCGGCGATGATGGACCTGTTCCGCGACGGAGAGGACACCCCCTATTGGGTAAGCATGACACCCTTCCGGACCGTGAACGGTGAAGCTCATTACTGTCTGGTGAAGCTTCCCAAGAGCCATCTGTCGCAGCATTTCGCGGTCAACAACATGACGGACCGGCAAGTCGCCGACTTCATGAAATGGTCGATCGGGATGCTGGCCTTGTTCGTCCTGCTGCTCGTGCTGAACGTGTACGGCTACAGCCGCTGGACGGCGGCCAAGTTCACGAATCCGCTGAGCGCCATCGCGGCGGGCATTCGCAGCATCGGAAACGGGAATTACAAGAAGCGGCTCCGGTATGAGGCGAATTATGAATTGGCGGTCATCCAGGAGCATTTCAACCTGATGGCGGACCGGCTGGAGAAAGCGGAGCAAGAGAAGCAACGGTTGGAGGAAAACAAACGGCGGATGCTCGTCGACATTTCCCATGATCTGAAAACGCCGATCACGACCATCCAGGGGTATGCGAAGGCGCTGCAATTGGGGCTGATCCGGGATGAAGCGAAGATGCAGCGGTATCTCGCCCTGATCCATGACAAGGCGGAGCTGGTGACGGAACTGATCGAAGAGGTATTCGAGCTGTCCAAACTGGAAAGCCCCGATTACAAAATGACGACCGAAGAGCGGGACCTGGCGGAGTTCGTCCGCCAGCTTGCCGCCGACTTCTACGATCAGTTCGAGGAGAAAGGGATGGTGTTCAACTGGAAGATTCCCGCGCACGAGGTGAACCTCTCGTTCAATCCCGGCCTGCTCTACCGGGCGATTTCCAATTTGCTGTCCAACGCGATCAAGTACAATCCCGGAGGGACGGCGGTCCGGCTGGAGTTGGAAGATGCGTCCGATCATGTCGAGCTGGTCGTATGGGACAACGGCGTCGGCATACCGGCCGAATTGCGGGAGCGGGTGTTTGAAGCCTTTGTGCGCGGAGATGCGTCGCGCAAAAGCGACGGCGGCACGGGGCTCGGCCTAACGATTGCGAAGAAGGCGATCGAATGGCACGAAGGTGAGCTGACCCTTGAATCTTCCCCGGGAAACACGCTGTTCCGGGTCAAACTGGCGAAGCGCTTTGCCGGCAAGATGTGACCCGGGCGCGCGGCCCGCACGGATGGACCAAAACGGCGGCCATGCCGTTCTGGTCATCGGGTGCGGGCGATTTTCTGTTGAATCATGAAAGGGATGAACAAATACAAGGCGTAGGCAAACGACAGCCAGGCGGTAAACGCGATCACCCGTGCTTCGTCCAATTGCGGAAAAACAACGGGATGAAAAGAGATCGAGAAGGTGTCCAGCGCCAGCCCGATGATCGTCCCGATCACCCCGAACTTGAGCGGCGCATCTTTCGAGCGATCGAACTGCCGATAAGCCTGCGTGACGCCCCACAGTACGGCCGCCGTTCCGATCAGGAGCAGGATCGTGCTGATAACAAAGGCATTTGAACGGGGAGGAAAGAGCACGTATTCGCCGAACAGCCTGAAAAACAGTGTGGCAAACAGCCAAACGACAAATCCCCACATCGCGGTGAACAACCCGTTTCTCATTTCTTGCCCTCCTTGTCGGTCAATGCGCTCAGCCCTTTCAGGAAATGCTCGAACTCGCGGTAGATGCTTTCGACGGGAAAGTCCTTCTGCAGCACGGCCTGCAAGGCCAACCCGTCAACCATCGCATTGATCAGGATGCCCCACGTGTCCCGCGACACCCCTTCGATCGGGGAGGCCGCCCACAAGCCGGACAAATTGCGGGACAGCGCTTCGTTCTCCATCGCCATGATTTCGCCCAGCTTATGTCGGATCTCTTCGTTGTTGAAGCCGGAAGCGACAAGCGAGAGGAACAATTTGTGAAAAAACGAGTCGTAGGAGCAGCGGCTCCTCGCCGACGCCAGGGCGTGCGCGATCGCATCTTCTTTCGGCCGGGCGATCTCCTGCCAGCTGGTTTCGCAAATGTCCCGGACGATCGCGAGCAGCAACTGCTCCTTCGTGCGGAAATGATAGTAGATCGTTCCCTGCGTCACGCCCGCCGTCTCCGCCACCGCCCGCAAGGTGAACTGTTCGAGGCCTTTCTCCACCAGACACTCTTTTGCGTATTGAATGAGTTCCCGTTTGCTGACGACATTCGGTTTTGCCATCGGATCAGCACCTTTGTTAGTTAGTCATCTGACTAACTCAATATTAGCATACCGGGATGAGCTTGACAAATGCGAAACCTGCTGCCGGATGCGGCAATCACGGCAGCAGGCTTCACGGAGCGGGCTTCGGTCCCACCGGCTTAATTCGCGATTTTCCGGAAGGAACTTCCCTTGGACAACGCAAGCAGATGTTTCATGATCGTAATAAGCAAGAAGCCGAGAACGCTTCCGAATGTATTCAGCAGGATATCGTCAACATCGAATTGCCCGATTCGCAACCCGTACTGCAACGTTTCAATCGCGAAACTGAGGATCATGGAATCGACGATGAGCTTCGACAGTTTGCCGTATCTTCTGAGCAGCAGCGGAAGGAAAAATCCGAGCGGCAGGAAAATCAGGATATTGCCCAGGGTGTTATGGATAATGACACTCATATCGTAACGGTGGGCTCCCGTCAAATATTCCATCGTATTATGAAACGGGATGAAGTTCGCATTCAGCTTTAACACTGTCTGGCTAAAATATCCCTCCGCTTCGGACGGAATAAAAAAGTAAGGGTTCCTTGTCGTGTCCACAAAGCGTGTGATGATGCGTTGGAAGAGCAGCTTGTACAAGACGACGAAGGCATACAGCGCAAAACATATCCAGGCACCCGCCCTGAACGCTTTCTCATACGGGAACATGGACGCTTGCAGGCCCCGGGTCAGTTGTTTCGGTTCCCCGAAGCTTTCCAACGCTTTCCGTGTCGCCTCTTCCTCGGCAAGGCCTTGGCGCAAGTATTCACTTTTCAATAGTTGAAGATGATCGCGCATTTCATCCATGATGTCTCGTTTCTCTTCCTCGCTGCAGTTCAGTCGGCTTACAATGCCGCGGATATAGGATTCGATGTTTTGATCCACTGGACTCCCTCCGAACAGACTTGAATGAGATGGTTGATCTGGTTCCATTCCCGCAGTTTCTTCTCCAGCACGTTCTTCCCGGCTTGCGTAATCCGGTAGTACTTCCTTCTTCCGCCGCCCTCGGAATCTCCCCAATAAGACTCGATCCATGCTTTGTTTTCGAGCCGCTTCAAGGCCGGATACAACGTGCCTTCGCTCATGTTGTAGAGGTCGTCGCTGTATTCTTTCAAGGTCTTGACCATTTCATATCCGTACATATCGCGCCTGTGGATCAGGGACAACAGGAGAATGTCGATGCTTCCTTTCATGATCTCCTTATCCATCATCACACCTCCCTTTCCCATCCTATCCTGTTTGCATTGTAACACTATAATGCATCGCATTACAAGGGTGTGGGCATGACAGGCCGCTGTTCCAGAACACCCATGTGCCGTTCGTACCGTAAATCCTCCCGAACACCGCAAGCAGCAGCGTCGTGAGCATAAAAGCCGAAAGCAGTACGGCTTTGCGCCCATGCTTCGCCGTATATTGCAACAGATGGCCATGCCTCGCGCGGTCGGTGACGATAAGCGGGGACACCAGCGTCAGCACCGCCAGGACCGACAAGATGGCCAGATTGACAGAATAGGCAACGGTATTTTCATAGACATACTCGTTCATGATGTTCCGGTATTCTTCGGTTTCCCTGATGGCGGCTAGCCGGTCCTTTTCCTTCTGGCTTGCGGCTTCCGACATCATGGACGGCAACGTATATTGGAGAAAATGGTGATACCGGGTTGTTCCAGATGTGCCTCTCCATCTCGGAAATCAAAGTTTCGCGGGTTTCCCGCATAAATGAGTCATATTCGTCCGCTTCCAGCGTCGGGCCTTTTCTTTACTAAACATTTTAAGATTATTTTGAAATACTTTCTCCAAGTCTATTATAGACAACCATCGCATCTCTAATATTATACTGCCCGGAATGGTGATCCCCTTTTGCGCCGGCCGTAATCAAGATATATTCCTGGCCGCCGACCTTGGCGAGACTTGCCAGGCACAGCCCGGCTTCGTTGGTATATCCGGTTTTTCCGCCCAAAATTTCTCCGCCGCTGATGTTACGACTGTCCAGTTTTTCGAACATGGTGCTATGAAGGGTTATCCCTCCAGGATGCTTGTTCGTAGGTTGTGTGGCATGGCGAGGCGTAGTAAAAATCTTCCGGAACGTATCATTTTGTAAAGCATAGTTTAAGAGAATCGCCAGGTCTTCGACTGTTGTGTAGTGATTGGCATCGTGAAGGCCGGTGGCATTCTCAAAATGGGTGTTGTCCATCCCGAGCTCGGCCGCCTTTTGATTCATCAGCATCGCAAAATTCCGCTCCGAACCCGCAATATGATCCGCAAGCGCAACGCACGCCTCGGCGCCGCTTGAAAGCAGCACCCCGTATAAAAGATCAATCGCCTTCACCATCTCCCCCGCCTCGAATCCGGCCAAAGAAGCATTGGCGCTGTAAAGGCCGTCAAAAGTGTAATGCGTCAGTTGTATTTCTTCCTCCAAATCCGTCAAATTTTCAATGGCCACAATCGCGGTCATCATTTTGGTCAACGAAGCCGGAAAAATCTTTTCCTCACTATGTTTGTGCAACAGCACAGCTTGATCGTTCAAACGGACCAAAATGGCATGGGGGCTGTACAGTTCGTCAGCGAGTGACGTTACAGACTTCGCGTACCCGGGGCGTGCATCGTCATTTGGTCCGTCTGGAGCGGAGAAAAATTTGGATACACAGGCAATTACGACAGCCAACACGAAAAATCCAAATATTCCCGACCTTTTTCTTCCGGCCATGCGAATCATCATAAAATAACGCTCCTTTCCAAAAGTATTATGAACTTCAGGAAAGGAGCGATGCTTGAACTCTCTCTTATGAATTCCTTGAGATTTTCTTAAGCTTGGTCTCCTATGCCTTATTCGCCTGTCGGAGAAATGCGATCCAACACTCGCAGAATCAATACAACGGCTTCCGCACGGGTCACATAACCGCCCGGAGCAAACTTGTTGTTGGCCCTTCCCTTGACAAGACCGATGTCCGTGGCTGCCGCAACGGCCGGGTAAGCCCAGACCGGCACTTGATCCGCATCATCATAGGGCAGCGGTGGGCTTGCCTCCTTCTTGTCTTCGTATCCTACTATGCGCATCAGCATGACCGTGACCTCGGAGCGGGTCATCCGTTGCAGCGGTCGGAATGTCCCGTCGTCGTATCCTCTCGCCCATCCGGCGGCGGCCGCTTGCATGACATGGGATTTCGCGTACCCCGGAATGCTCTCCTGGTCCTTGAAAGTCCGAACCTGGTCCAGCGGAGCGGACAGCGCGAGCGCTCTAGACAGCATCGTGGTGAATTCCGCGCGCGTCACCTCTTGATCCGGGGCGAATCTTCCGTCCGGCAAGCCGTTGACCCAGCCCATCTCCGTTGCCCTTGCAATATCTCCCTCGGCCCAATGGCCTTTCGTATCCTTATACGGAGCTGAACCGGAAATGCTGATCTTGAGCGACACGCCGGGTTCTACCGTGGTACTGCCCAACTCGCTGTCAACCAATTTGGCGCGTGTCAATTCGATGGAGGTGCTGCCTCGCCCGATCGCTTTGAAACGCATTTCGGCAAACCGAACCTTTCCGTTCTCGCCCTTGATCTTGCCGATCTTGGTGTGCGCGAATGTAATGGTTCCGTCTTCGACGATCGGAGGGACCGTAAATCCCCCCCAGTCATTGGACGCTTCTAGGAAAGTCAAAGCTTTCGGATCGTAGGCCAGGCGAAGCTCGAATCCATACACATCCTTCGCATCGGAGCCGTCAATTGAAATCACAACTTCATCGCCGATTCGCGCATGACTGACTTTGCTGTTCAATGTGAAGACAGGCTCGTCCCCGGCGGATGCCAGGTTCGGCAACGCCGCAAAGAACAGAAGCGCGGACAGCAGAAGCAGCAATACTCGATTCTTCAAGCAAACCCTCTCCTTGTCCGGTAGGCAGCGACAATCGCAACCCGCAGGATAGACAGACCAAGGGGATCGGCAGCGTCAAGCGCCGATACCCCTTGGACGGTATGGAACCATCAGTTTTTCAGGATAAGCCGCGCCACTGCAGAAAGGTCTTCGATGTCGATGATGCCGTCATTGTTGATATCGTAACGTTTGACTTCATTCCAATTCGGGCTGTCCGACGTCATGCCGTAAGCCTTGGCAACCAGCGCCAGGTCGCCGATGCTGACTCGGTTGTCGTCATTGAAATCTCCCGGCATGGTCGGCTTGGCAACTTCGACCGTATGCGCAGCTCCGCCGATTTGCGTTTCCACGCCGTCACCGTCGGCAATCACGAGATGCGTGACTTGAATATTCGCAGTGCCCGCGATGTCCTTGGCCTTGAAGCGGAGTTGCAAGAGGTTCCGGTTCGGATTTTTCACGCTGTCATTCAAATGAACGCCCAGAATTCGAATGCTTCCTTCTTGCTTGTCGATGCCCGCAATCACGAACTCATCGTCGACGGATACCGGCCGACCGACAAGATCCAGTTTGTCCGCGTCGTATTTAATGGTAATGTCTTGTGCGTACACTTCCTGCGTTACGCCTTCAAGACCGTAAGTCACATCGAACGGTTTCCCGAACTGCACGCTGGCCGGCCCTGACAAGGTTGCCGAGGCCGCAGCACCGTTTCGTGATTGCGCGAACATCCAATCAAAGATGTTCTTGTCCGCGAAGGCTTCCTGACTCGGGCCATACCGGAAGCTCGCGTTGGATTGGCCCAGCAGGTTGCTGAACACCTGGGCTTCGGTCTCGTGCGGCGTCCAGTCAAAGCCGAAGTACGGGTAATTGAAGGCCTGGTTCGTTTCGAGCACGTTCACGTTGGCATTTTCGTACAACCCGCTGGCGCCGGCGCCTGTTGTGAAATACTGTGTCCATGAATTCCCGGCGCCATCATTCTTGTGGACATGCGCCCAAATGGCTGTTTTGGTGAGCTCCGGATTCGCGGTCAGCTGATCCACGGTTGGCAAGTTACCTCCCGCAAGCGGAACGATGGCCGCGAGAAACTCGGGATTGCGGGTATAGAAACCGATGGTGTACATGCTGCCCATCGAGAAACCGGACATGTAGATCCGGTTCAGATCCACCTTGCCTTCATCGGCCAGTTTCTTGACATAGGCGATAAGGGCCTCGTTGTTCTCTTGATCGTTCACATGGTTCTGCGTAGCGATAATGTGCGCATTGTATTTGCCGGGGTGCTCCAGCTGGAGCTTGGACAGCACGGCCGCTCCGTTCGCGGTTTGCACAGGCGCGAAGCGGTCTCCCTGCGGGCCGCCGCGGCCGCCGCCATGGTTGTAGATGAACAGCGGGAGCGGACCGAGTTCCTTCCAGGACTCATCGATCGAGATCAGGATGTCCATATTGCCCGGACCGCCCGGATTCGTCTGGTCCGGAACGAACTTGTCCAGTGCCGGGTTGACGACCGCAGTCTGCACGAATTTCGGCGTTAAGGTCGTACCGTCCGCCAGCTTGAGCTCCCGATTTACGTTGATGCGGTAATTGAGCAGCGCCGAATAAGCGTTCTGCAAGCCGCCCGATACCATTGCGCCGGATACGGGGCCGCTCGCATTCCAGAACTCGAACTCAATGATGATGTAGCGTCCGCTCGCGGGCGTATCGGTCACGAGATCGTCGGAGCCCGGTGCGGGCGTAAGATAGCCAAGCGGCTTCGGTTCATCGTTGACATAGACCCTGGTAATCTTGCGCTCCCCGTCAAAAATCACCGTCGACCCGTCAAGCCTTGTGTTCCTGGCGGCTGCCGTGAACATGTCGGCGCTCAGGTCGGCCAGGTTCGCCGCGTTGCCTTCGCCAAGGTCGATGATGACCGCTGTCGTGACGTTGCCGACAGAGAAGATGTCGTTATACACGATGAACGGCAATTCCGCTGCGTCCGAAGCAGGCTTGAACGTCACATGAATGGTTGTTCCGCTTGCGGTAACGTTCTTGATGGTGTAGGTGTTGCCCGTAACCTCGACTTCTTCACCGTTGACCGTAACCTTGTCCACTTCAAACCCGAATGCGGGGGTAAACGTGAAGGTCACGTCCTCGCCGTCATTCACCCAGACATGGCCGGTCAGGGAAGTCGGGCTGATGGTGCCGTTCGGGCCGGATGTCGCGATGACATAATGCTGAACGCCGACGTCCACGTTCGGTTCATACAGCCTGAGCGGCGGTGACGCCTGCATCTGCTCCAGCAGCTGGGCTGCGGTCGATGCGCTCGCGGCCGGGCTCTTGGCCGTGAAACCGTCTTCCGTGCTCGTCAGAACAAAGTTGAACTGGTTGTTTCCGCTCCAGAAGTACATGGCCACGGTGCCTTCGTTTTCATCGAGCACATGCAGCATCACGCTCTGCTGGTTTTCATTGACGGATGCATTCGTCGTGTTGAGGGGCGCATGCTGCGCGTTGAAGCTGGACTCCCTTCTCAGAGGTTCCGTACCTTCGCCTTCACCGGGAGCATCGTTATACAAATAATAGCCCTGACCTTCGCCAAGCCCGCCGGATGGAGGCGCTGTGTTCGCGCCAAGTCCGAACTGCCAGATCATGTCGGGCGTCACTTCGGATGTAATCAAGCCGTTTTCGATCGTAACCGGCTTGGACGCCATGCCGATCTGAGTATCGCCGGTGACGTCGCCGGGGGTGCTGATGGTCGCTTGGGCGTTCACCAGCGCGCCGTGCTCGGACACGATGAGATAGCTTTTGCCGATCTGGATATTGGCGGGATCGACTTGTCTCCAAGTTTCAGCCGGCACCGATTCCGCCGATGCCTTGGCCTAAGAGACCGGCTGCCAGCATGAAGCATACCAAGAGAGCCACCGTGGACCTGATGCTGCCGTTCCGCATGACCAGGAACCCTCCTTTATGGAATGGATGCGCTTACAATTACGTGTGCCTTTTTTTACAGCAAACCAATTGTTTTACATTATCAAACTACGTTTAATAATTTCTGCACAACAATTGATTGTTTTACATTATCAAACCATGTTTATCACCTCTTGCAAACCTCTTCGTTTTAGCAATTTGAGAATAGCAAAGCGATCTTGCAAATAACGTCGAAACCTGCATGTCCAAAATAACCATTTTGCAATCTTCGCAATCCTGTCGATTTGACAGACAATTTGACCAGATGAGGTTCCAATATCCCTCTTTTTCCCTGGTCATTCGATCTAGTGCGAATCATAAAAAAATAACGCCCCTTCCATCGTCTTATGAACATCAGGAAAGGGGCCTTTCTCAAGATGGCCTCATGTCAGCGGGGGTTCTCCGAACCTTTATCTTACCTTCAATACCATCTCAATATGAGGAATGCCGGCCTCGATGAATTCTTCGGATACAACGGCAAATCCGAACTTCTCATAGAAGCCAACAGCGTGTTTTTGGGATTCAAGGTAGATGATGTCGGGGTTTAATTTTTCTTGAATCAGTCTGATGCCTTCCTCGATCAGCCTCCTGCCGTGACCGGCTCCGTGTTCCATGGTCAGCACTCTGCCTACCTGTACGGTTTGCTTGTCACTGTCTTTGAAGAAGGCTCGAAGGTAAGCTTTTACCGAACGGTCGGATTCCAGGAAAATGTGCAGACTCCGGAAGTCGATATCATCGAAATCGCAGTAATCGATTTTCTGCTCGACTTTGAAAATGAGATATCTTGCCCTCAAGATTTCATAGATTTCCCGTGACGTCAGTTCATCGAAAAATTTGGCTTTCAGTTCCATGCGGTTACCTCGCAGTATGTAATTGGGAGCATTCTTTTCTTCAAAAAAGTGATTACATTATATTCTTATCGTTCATACCGTTCAATCCAGGCAGGCCGGTAATGCGTCTTATGGTTTGTCGTACCATCATCTGCCGCAGACTTGCAACCTGGTTTGAACTGCCGATTTTTTGCTTATATTCACCATAGCATTCTTCCGTGTCAACCCGTCATATCGGAATTTTTATCCTCTATATCTGAATTGGGGGGTGGTTGCTAAATCCGGATACGTCGCAAGGAAGCTGTCGCTTCATTTACTTGGGAAAGGAGGATTTTGTTTTTATGTTGAAACGTTTTAGCCAAAAACTCTCCCTCCTCTGTTGCCTGATGATATTGACGTCCTTCATGCCTGTCGGTTTTGCCGCCGAGACGGACAACATTGCGATCGCGGAAGCGGCTGACATCCCGACCGCCGTGTACGGAACGCCCGAGCTCGGCTCCAACGACCCGCTGTGGTTCAAGACCAACGAGTATCCGATCAACCGCAGTTCTGCGCCGGATGATCCCAGACCCCATGCCACGGGGACGGTCAGAATTCTCTGGGACGAAAACTTCCTGTATGCCCGCGTCGTGGTAGAGGACAGCAATGTCTATCAGGGAGCCGGCGGGAATCATACGTACGACAGCGTGGAGTTCTTCGTCGGACCGGGATCGAGCGGCTCCAACCAATGGCGCGTCAGCGCGACGGGCGTGTTCTCGGGGCAGTCCCATACGGACCGGGCTGCGTGGACGCAGATTACGGACACCGGGTACATCGTGGAAATCCGAATTCCAAAGCGCGACTTGACGTTGCAGCCGGGCAAATTCACGTTTGAGGTAAATATCAACAACTCGTCGGAAATCGGCGCCGACCGCTATGAAGTGGTATCCGCTTTCGCCCCGCCGGACTCGGGTTTTAACGGCCACGAAGCATTCCAGGACAGCATTGAACTCATTCCGGCCGCTGAACCGGATCCGAGACACTCCATCATCATCTCGGTGGATACGGGCGGCAAAGTCACGCCGAACGTACCCGGCAATGTGAAGCGAGTCGCTCCCGGCTCCAGCATCACCTTCACCATCATTCCGGACAACGGCAAACTTGTGGATACCGTAACAGTCGATGGCGAACCGGTGAAGATTGAAGCCGACAACACGTTCACGTTGGCCAATATTGTCGCCGACCATCAAATTCGCGTGACGTTCAAGGATGATCCGGCCGCCGAACAGATTCCCTTTATCGTATGGAACGACAACTTCGCCCGCGGCGAGTACACGACAGCGGTCATTATCGACCTGGGCGAAGGCCGGGAAGCGCTCGGTTCCGCACTCCATCCGGGCTTGTTCACCGTGTCGGCGCGAAACACGACCCTGACCGGCGACCTGGTGGTGTTCGAAGGCACGCGCAACATCTCGAGGGTATACGCCAATGACGAACCGAAGGTGCGCGGTTACCGCGGGAAAGTGCACAATTCGCCGGATTATCGGGACGGATTGGAAAGCGGCCGCTACATCGTCGTGGAGCTGGAGTTCTACACGGAAGTCGGCGGCAATACCACGCTGGATGGCAGCAACTCGACCAAGCAAAATTACAATATTGTGTTGAGCGGCGAGATCGAGCTGAAGAATGGCGATCCGATCGATTACGCCGTCTTCAAACAGACCGGTGTCGTCAATCCGATCCTTGACAAGTTTACGGCCCATGCGACCGAAGCGGTCAATTACGCGCTCTACATTCACAAGGACAAAAAGGGCAGCGAGGTCCATGGTTTACCGCTCTATGTCTATACGCACGGCTTCTCGCGCGGCGGCACGCAGGCGCACATCGACCAGAAAGCTTCGATGAAATCGGCCAACGGCGCGGTTGCCCTGATGAAGCGAATGGCGGAGAATCCCGAAAAATACGCCAGCCATATACTGAACATTTCCTACAGCGGCGGCAATGCTCCGCAAGTTGAAAGCATCAAGGCGGTCATCGACGACTTGATTGACCGCGGGCTGGCCGATCCCAACCGCATCTATGCGGCCGGCTTCTCCATGGGCGGAGGTGTCACGACCAACCTGATCAACACCTATCCCGGCTTCTTCGCGGCGGCCGCACCCATGGGCATTTCATCCGGCTGGCCGACGGCGCCCGAAAACCGGGATCTGGCCTACTGGCTGTTCGTCAACACGTATGACAGCGGTGCAAGCAACGTCGACAACATGTTGAACGATATCGGGAACCTGACCAACGCGAGGGCCTCCCGTTTTGACAGCAACGAGGCGCTGACCTGGCCTTACAATCAATATGACCAGCCGAGTCAGCGGCCCAATCCGGAGAACAATCCGCCGCTTGTTCGTTATATCGCGCACGAAGTGGAAGCGGCGGTGCTGTACAACCGGTTCACGATGGACAATCCGTTCACCGGGGAGACCTGGAGCATGGCGCCGATTATCCAGTCCCCCAACTTGCCGCCATGGAACAATGACTATACCGACGTCTTTGACTGGATGTTCTCGCAGCGCAAGCCGGGCGTGCCTGACGCTCCGGGCAATTTGACCGCCACGGTTGGCGACAGAAGGGTCACGTTGAAATGGACGGCGCCGGCGAGCGACGGCGGCAAACCGATAACCGGCTACAAAGTCTGGTATGACAACAATTGATGCAAACGGCAAGGTCGCAATCGGACCGGGCGGCGCGACCGTCAGCTTCGAAAGCGGCTTGTCGCTGGACATCCGTGAGGGCGCGGAGCTTGTGCTCGATGAGGAGTCAGCGCTTGGCCTCACCGTAGTTTCGGGCAATCCTTTCCGTGATGTCGACGGGAACGCCTGGTTCTACGACTACGTCAATGCCGCCTACACGTTCAGCCTGTTCGACGGCACATCGTCCACATCGTTCTCGCCGGGAGTCCCGATGACGCGCGCCATGTTCATACAGGTGCTGGCCAATCTCGAGAACGTGGACCGTTCCGGCTACTCGAATACCCGTTTCCGCGACGTGGCGGTCGGAAAGTGGTATACAGCGGCGGTCGGATGGGCTTCCGAGAACGGCATCGTGAACGGAACTAACGCGGATCGCTTCGATCCCGACGCCCCGATTACACGCGAGCAAATGATTGTCATCCTGTACAAGTACCTGCAATATAAAGGCATTGAGATTCCGCAAAGCCAGGACCGGTCCTTCGCGGATGAAAGCAAGATCAGTCCATGGGCATTGGAGGCCGCCAAGGCGCTGCAAGGCATAGACATTGTAACCGGCAAAGGCGGCAACCTCTTTGACCCCAAAGGAACCGCCACCCGCGCCGAAGCCGCGGCCGTCTTTGTCAGACTCATCGAATATCTGGCCAAAATTTAAAACAGGACCCTTCCGGCGGACACGCTCCTGCCGGAAGGGTCTTCTTCATGCGCAATCACAAATTTCGATTTTCAAGCTCAGTCTATTTACCGGATATGCTTTATCATCGCTACGGCCCTGTCAATCTCCTTCTTGATGCGCCCTCTCTTGTCAGGAAGAAGCGTGACCCCGCTTTTCGCCGCGATTTCTTCCACTACATCATCAATTGATTTTTCATCCGTCATGATTTTGGTTTCCGTAATCACATGATCAAAAGCGTGAATACACCGGTCAATATTCCGCTTTGCCCACGTCCTTCCACCTTCGAACCGCTTGTTCAATCGTTTCAGCAATGTGGCTTTGCTTGCGTAAAGAATGAAGTGCTTTAATGGGGCACCATCATCCAACAAGCGCTGGATGATTTCATCATAGTATTGCGGGTTGACGATGGTCATAGGCACGATGATGGTTCCGGAACCCTTATCCGAGTTCAAATTCCATGACGCCGCTGTCCGTCAATTCGAACGGACCGGCTGTGACGTCTGCGTCAGGCCTCCTGTTCCCGAAAAAGTCCGAGTCGAACCGATAAGGCGTGCCGTCCGGATGCTCAAATTTCATCTCGGCATGATAGGTGCTCCCGAGCAGATCGGTGGTGACCAGCATGGCCGAGGCGCCGCGAAGCAATTCGGGTTCCGTGATCCGGATGCGCGCCTTGCCTTGCGCGGGATCCGTCTCCACTTCAATCCCCCGCTGCTGATGGACCTTCGCGCCCGGTTCGTGACGACCCGGAACCGCATCGCCCAGATACAGATTTCCGCCCATCGCCACCGGAAGATCAGCATTGCCGGTAAAGATTTGCTTTTTCGCGGCGTCATCGAGCGCGGCCAACTCTTCCCGGGTGTATTCCCACCATGGCTTGTCTTTCACATTCGGATGCTTGTCGTAGCCTCCCAATCCCACCGGGTGCAGCCAGCAGATGGAATCGTCCGGCACACCGTCCATGACGGGCTTCCCATTCTCATCGACTTTATCCCTGGGTTTGAGCGGCAGATGCTCGAAGAAGGTGATCGGGACGGGCTCTTTGTTCGGATCATTGTCTCCCAGGAAGACATTATTGTAGTACCGGTCATCGCCTCCGGTAATGTTGGAGTAGCCGGCCACGGCGGTCTCATGCGGGAAGTGGTACGGCGTCGTACGGGTCAGCTCATTGCGCACCACGAATCGGCCCGCGAACAGATTGTGGGCGAATGCTCCGCCTTGCGCCATGTTTCGGAAATTCATCAGAGAAAGGAACAGATTGTGGTCCACCATATACGGACCATGGCAAACCTCGACGAACAAGTCCTCGGACAGATTGTCGAAAAAGACATTGCGGCTGATGCGCGTCCCCTGCGCCTGCCAGTCCAGCCACAGACCGCGGTAGCAACTGTAGATGATATTTTCGCGAATCTGGGTATCCAGCGCCGCATGCAGCTTGATGCCCGCCACTTCGGCGCCGTGCCGGAGACGCTTGTGGTGAATATTGTAGATCCGGTTTCCATAAATCTGGCTGAAAGCGCCGCCCATATGTCCCACGATGCCGGCCTGTTCGCAATCATGGATCACATTGTTCCGGACGATATGGCTGCCGACGAGGGTCTTGTGCCAACCGCCGTTATGCAGCGCCCGCATGATCACTTCCTGCTCGCGCTGCGTGCCGCCCTTCATGTGCCGGCCTCTGACCTTGGCGTGGCCCGTTCCGATCGGGGTGCCCAGGCTGATGCCGACGCTTTTGGATTCACAGATGATATTGTTTTCGATGATCCAGCCTTTGCTCCAATGAGGCCCGATCAGACCTTCCTGATGGGCGGTCGGCGGCGCCCACTGGGGAGCTGCCTGGCGAAGCGTGAATCCGCTTACGGTGATGTAGTTGCGACCGGGTTTGTCGGGCCAGAAGCACCAGGGGCGAACGCTGATTTCGACATTCTCCTTGCGGGGATCTTTCCCGCCGAAATTGGCCCAGATCTTCGTGGTTGCGGAATCGACTTCGGCATACCAGGTCAGCAGCGAGTCATCGGGATACTTGGCGTCGGGCCAGACTTCAGGCTTGCGTACCTTCTCCAGGCTATCACACTCATACAAGGACTTGCCGTCCAGATAGACATCGCCGAGGTGGACGGGGAAAGCGCCTTCAAACAGCCAGTCTCCGGAGAGCTCGACTTCGAACGGGTTCCGGACAGAGAAAATGGCATTCGGAACTTCCGTACTCCAGACATTGCCGCCTTCGTCCTTCCAGTCGGTAATCCGTTCAGCCCCCGTGATGACGACTTCCCCGTCTCCCGCGGAACGATAGACGATGCGATGCTCTTCCGTTCCGCCATTGGCCGGATTGACCCACTCCCTGTAAACGCCGGCATGCACGATCACCGTATCGCCGGCCACGGCCAGCGACGCCGCGCGTTGGATGGTGCGGAAGGGCTGATCGGCTGTTCCTTTCGCCTGGTCGTTGCCCGTTATGGACACGTGGTATTCCATGGGATCACTCCTTTTCCTGGTTGGAGAGGGAGAATTTTGGCCGAATCTCCTCTTGTGATCTGCGATAAACAAAATATCGAAGACTGTTTTCTCTCTATAAAATAAGTACAGCGGGTACACTCGCCACCTCTGTACGTTGCAGACAAATAGCCAAATTATCCCCTGGCAGCAGTCGCACAATCTGTGGTTTGCTGTCTGACAAACCAAGGGGTGTTAGCCCTATAGCATGAATATGATGTTTTACGAAATTACCTGTCCTAGTTTTTAAGCGGTTCGGAATTATCTGCTTTTTAGCTTCTTTAATTCATCTTTTAACCCAACATAAAACACCCAAATAAATGTTGGAATATGAGCAAGAATTAATCCTGAATTTCGAAAGTGCGATCCTATGAAAACATAAAAAAGTGCCCAAATCTTTGGTAGAATGGTGTTTATCGAGAACACTACACCCAAAGAGAGGAGCACCTTTTAGGTGAAGTCTACCACACCCATCAGCAAAATCAAGACCGAATTTTCCCTACAGAACGCGACCAATTTCGGCGGCATCAAAATCTTCCTGGAATACCTCGAAAAAATCAAGTTTGCCGCTGCTTTACAAAGGCTGTCATGCATGAAAGCAAACAACTCGCTGTTCCCCGTCTACCGTATTCTGCTTTATCTCGTCGTCGGCTGGATGCTCGGCTGCGAACGCCTCTTCCATTTCCGCAAGCTACAGCAAGACTCGCTTCTAAAGCGGTTTCTCGGTGGACGCTGTCCGCACCATTCGCTGTTATACAAAGAGTTGTCGCGTCTTAGCAAATCGCACCCGAACTTGTTGACTGAGCTGCGGTCGCTCAATCAGGAAATCATTGGACCTTGTTTACCAGAGGCTCTCATTCTGGACCTTGACTCCACCGTTGAAACCGTATATGGCGATCAGGGCGGAGCGGCTAAAGGCACGAACCCGCATAAGCCCGGCCGTAAGAGTTATCATCCTTTGCTGGCCTTCGAAGGACAGTCTCGTCTATGTTTGAATGCCGTTCTACGTTCGGGCAATACGCACTCCTCCACGGATGCGTCAGCTTTTCTTCACCAAACCTTCGAACTGCTGAGGGAGCATCCGGTGAAGTACGCGAGGTTCGATAAGGGCTTCGGCGGTGAAGATTTCTACGGCCTGTGGGAAGGCAAAGGAATCGGTTACGTCGGAAAAGTTGAAAATGGACAAAAGCGCCTTGCAGAACAAGTCGCAGCCTGCCGGTACTGGAAACGATTCGTCGATGAAGACTGGATCATCGAAGGGATTACGATCATCTACAAAGCGACATCTTGGGAGAAGGCGCGCCGCGTAGCGATTGTTCGCAAGGCACACATCGTCGATGAAGGCCAGACCCGCATGGTGTTCGATTCGGATTGGCAATACGAAGCGATCGTCACCAATCTCGAATGGGAGCCGCTTGATCTGTGGCGCTTCTACAACCAACGCTGTTGCATGGAGAACTATATCAAGGAAGCGAAGAACGGCTTCTCCATTGATAGAATTGCGACGAGCGAATTTGAGGCGAATGAACTCGACTTGTTGATCAAATTACTCGCCTACAATTTGTTCGAGCGATTCAAGCGAAGCTGCTGCGAACCGGTACATCAAGGTTACACAATCGCACGGTTCCGATTAGAGTTCTTCCATTGCGCAGCAACGATTATTCGGCATAGCCGCAACATCATTCTCAAGCTGGCGAAAGACTTTGCAAACCGGTATGCATGGCAACGAATAGAAGCCAGGATCGCACTTTTGGAATGAAAACCCCTAAATTTAACATGGAAGAAATCGCAGCCTCTTCATTGGGGAGGGGGAAAGTGTATCCACATAATGTTGACTTGAACCGAACGAACTGGGAAATCGCCACATTCTTACAGCTAGTTTGGCAGTTCCACTATATACAGCGTTTGATATTACGGGCTTTCGAAATTTAGGTTAATATCTCAACTTTCGCAGAGAGAAAATGGCGCTAATTCCTTGGGATGATGGGGTTTTAGCTCGTTTGGTTCCAGGCTTGACGAAATGAAAAACACCTCTCTGTTTGGTATAATTGGAATTGCCAAGATCCCAAAACCGAACAGAAAAGGTGTTTCCTACATGATAAATCAAACGACGCCATTCGATCAACTCCCTCAAGAGATCAAACCTGCTTTTCAGGAACTGAAAGTTCTCAAACACTTGAATGCTGCGGGGTTCAGGAAGAAATTCGGATTTACCTGCGCCTGGTTGTTTCGCCTTGTCTTTGTCCTGATGTTCCATCAGAAGAACTGGTTTCGTCTGCTGGAAAGCAACAAAGGCGAGACGTTCCCCGGCAAAGATGCGGTGTATCGTTTCTTGAATCACGGCGGCTACGCATGGCGGCGGTTTTTGCTGTCGCTCAGCAGCGAAACGATCGCAAGAATCGAACCGCTGACCTCGTCAAACCGGGAGACCGCCTTGATCTTCGACGATTCCATGTACGCGCGCAACCGGAGCAAAGCCGTCGAGATGCTGGCGCGCTTCAAAGATCATGCGACCGGCGCTTTCTACAGAGGCTTCCGCATGCTGACCATGGGCTGGTCGGACGGCCATTCGTTTGTCCCGATGGACTTTGCGCTGCTGAGTTCGGCGAAGTCCGGCATCAACGGCATGGCGGACGGGATCGACAAGCGGAGCCATGGCTACAAGCGGCGGCAAGAAGCGTTTTGTACGGCTCCGCAGGTCATCGCGGCCATGCTGGATCGTGCGCTTGAGGCCGGCGTTTCGGCATCGTACGCCCTGATGGACAGTTGGTTTACACATGCGCCGCTCATTCAGGCAATCATCCGTCGCGGACTGCACGTGATCGGCATGGTCAAGAACGATAACAAGCGCTATCTCGTGAACGGGAAGCGGCTCAGCCTGAAGGAACTGTATGCCGCTTCCCCGCGTGTCGAAGGGAAGAACCGCAACATCCTTCGTCTCATCCGAACCTCGCTCGCCCCGGGAATCCCGGTGGTGGTCGTGTTTGTCCGCCATCGTTCCAGGAAAAACGAATGGCTTGCCCTGCTTTCGACTGACCTTGGTCTGACGGCCCAGGACATCATCCGGATCTATCGGATGCGATGGGACATCGAGGTTTTCTTCAAGTGCGCCAAGTCGCTGCTGCGTCTGCAAAACGAGTTCCAGGGCCGGTCGTATGATATGCTCGTAAGCCACACGACCATTGTGTTTTCGCGCTATATCCTGTTGGCCTGGCAGCATCGGCAAAGCACAGACGCGCGTTCGCTCGGCGGCCTGTTTTATTTGCTTTGTGACGAAGTCGGTGCGGTGGACTGGGTCGCAGCGTTACAGCAATTGGTCGATTTGATCCGTGAAGTCGCTGCAAAAGCAGGCAAAAAGCTTTCGGTATTTATTCAGCGTCAACTCAAGGAGTGGATTGCTGCTCTGCCCAATTACATCAAGGCTTATCTGCCTATTTCATGCTGCGAAAGTTGAGTTAATATGAATAATGCAAGATCAAAAAACAAATAGTTGAAACTAAACTGTGGAGATTTTAGTTCTATAATGTCTTTTATTGGATCCACACCAATCGCAAATAATACGAGCGGGAAAAAGAGTTCTAATCCAAACTCTCTGATTTTTGTTATTGAAGAAGGATATTTTATACTCGGAATTATTCTATTTAGTACCTCTAATTCTTTTTTAGTGTAATTATACAGGTAGTTATTAAACAAATATCCAAGAACCGCTAATAGTGAAAGTCCCCCTAGTAACCATAGTGGATAGTGAATAAAGCTTACTAGTATTGCAAACGATAATATTAGTGCTGCAGCAAAAGCAGCAAATGATAGAACTATACGAATGCGTTTGAAAGCTTTGATGGCTCCAACATTGTTTCTTTTTTTCATAATATCCCCCCGCAATATTGTTAAATAACTTTACGAGGGAACACTTGTTCTGGTTTCAAAATTTTCCCGTATGTAATTTTGCCATTACTTGTAGGTTAACGCTATGGTGAGCCTTTTGCATAATTTCGTTTTGAAGCCAGCTTCATAGGGAGTCCTCAACTAGCAGCAGTTAATTCCTGGCTTTAACGTTTAAAAATGTGTAATTGGAGTTTATTGGTCATAAAAATGGGCAGACCTGCAGAATTTTCGGGAAACGCTCGTTTTTAAGCGACCGCTTTTGCCAAGCGAGATGCGGCTACTGCAGATGCAAGCAGAACGATGGCGTTCAGATACAGGTGAGTTGTTACTTTCTCGATCCCGCGCACATGCAAGGCATCTGCTGTCAAAGAGCATTTCAGTCGCGCATTGCAGCGCTCAACGCTCGTTCGCTCATTGTAAAGTGCTTTCCAGCGTTTGGTATCCCGATGTGGATGGCAATACCGCCGGAGGTCTTCCCTGACGTCCACTTTCACGACCATGCCATAATTCGAGGACGAGCAAGCGGCCATGCCAAGCGGACCGTCGACTTTGCCGGTTGCGTGCGGACAGCGAAACTTCAGGATGTCGCCGTCCGCTCCCCAGTACGTCATGGCATAGCCCATGGAACAGCATGGCGTCCCGTTGGACCGCATGCCGGCAGGCGGTTCCTTCTCGCGCCTGAGGTTGAGCGGAATGATGGCTTGAGCCTTGACGTTTCGCGCGGCCTCGTAAACCTTCAACTGATCATAGCCTGCGTCCAGCATGAAAAACCTCGGAGCGGTTCTGGATGCGGCTTGTTCCATCAGGCCCGGCGCCTTTTCTCCGTCATTGACATGCGCAGGCGTGACTTCCAGCGCAAGCGGCAATTCGCTTTTCGTATCGACCGCCAGATGGAGTTTGTACCCAAACCAGGTGATCTTGTTGCCGAACGAATCGAGTTTCACTCCCCAATTGGCATTGCCGGTCTGTTCGCTTTTTCGCTTGGGTTGCTTTCTCTCGTAAGCACGGATGGCGGTGCTGTCAATTGCCACGTGGCTGCCGTCCAGAACACCTTCTAGCCTGAGGTGGGCAACCCGATCCTCAAACAGCCGCTTGGCCAGTTCCTTTTTCGTGACGTCGGCAAACACACGGCTGAGTGTGGAGATGGATGGAGCTTCCCGATCAAGCGAAAGTCCGCACTGATAGCGGAACCGAAGGTCCGTGCTCAACCGATGATGCAAAGCCGTTAAGGTAGCGATTCCTTCAAGAGGGGCGGCCAGAAGCGCACGTAAAATGCCCTGTCTGCAATGTCCGTCGGCGCCTCGGGGTGAACGGCTTCTTAATTCCTTGGCATAGGGTCTGAGATCCCGTGAGCTAAAGAAGATTGGCAATCGCTCTTTTGACGGCATTTTTAGCAATTCCTCGAAGGAAAACAAGCTTTCTTGGAGAATATACATCGTGACTTCACTCCTTAAGTTTTCTTGTTTGGTCACTTGAAAACTTCTCCAAGTTGGGGTGAAGTCCCTTTTTTATGTCCGAAAATCCTTACAGATCAAGGCCTTGGATTATTGCAAAACGCTCGCGTTAGCTTCTGATTAACTTTTCGATCTGATCCTTAACCCTAATATATACTTCGGCTTTCAAATGCCCGAATTTTCTGATGACGATCTGGTTCGAGAATGTGTAAATCTTATCCGCCCGAATCAAGGAGTCTACCTTTAATTTTCCCTCGTCGAGATCATTTGCGGTTATCAAGATTGAATATTCTTTCTCCGTCAAATTCGATGTAATTGCGGCTACAACGATGTCCTGGTTCGATTCATTATACTTGGTATTGGACAATACAAGTACAGGACGCTGTTTCGTTGACGACAAATCGGTAAATGGAAACGGGATCAGCAGTATATCGCCCTGCTTATACATCATTCCAAACCTCATCATCAACCGGATTGTCCCAGAAGTCCATACTGGTCAGGCTTGCCTGTTCGAGATTTTTCAATGCCTCGCGTTCGCGCTTCATGTTTAAATAACCGATAAAATCAAGCAGTTCTGCTACTTCCTGTTCGGAAATGTGGTCTATCATGCGTTTCAACTCTTCGCGATTAACATTCATGAATCGCACCACCTTTTCTTCCTCCAAAACCAGTATACCACAGGTTGAGAAGGTTACAGACCTTCACATCAGGCTATTCCTTCTCACCCGATCCTCCAGCCCGATGCCGCGCGTTCCTTCGCAAAGCGTTCCAGATCCAGGCCAAGGCCGAACCCCGGCAGATTCGGGATCGTAACGGCGCCGTCTTCCACCCGATAGGCTGAGCGGTCCACACCCGCCGCGTCGCCTTCATCCCATTCGACGAACTGGAAGCCGCGGATCGCCCCCGCCAGGTGCCCGCCGACATAGTTCCCGATAATGGTGCCGTAGCTGTGGGGCGCGGAGAGTACGCCGCATTGGTCCAGCTTCGCCCCGATCCCGAGCCATGCGGAGAATCCCGGAACGATAATGTCATATTGCACCACGTCCACGACCCCGGCTTGCGCCCAATCCATCAGATGAGGGGAGGCATCCCCTTCGCCGTCGGCGATCATCGCGCGGATATCATGCTTCGCCATCCACTCCCGCAAATCTTCATACAACACGCGGTCTTCGTGGAACGCTTCCTCCACCCAATACAAGTCCGGCGTCTGCCGCAGCACTTCCTTCAGCTGATTCAGCGTATACCCATTGTTCGCGTCGATCATCACTTTGCCTTCGGGGCCGGCAACTTCGGCCACCGCCCGGATAACGGCGATATCCCGCTTCAGACCGGCTGCCGGGTCCATCCAGCGCGCGCCGCGGCCGACTTTGATTTTAAAATGGCGGTGGCCGAGGCTTTTCCCTTCCTCCGCCTCGCGCCGCATCCATTCTGCCGCCGCGGGATCGTCCTCCATGTGCAAATCATCGAAATACAGAGACGTGTCATAACACGGGATCCGCACGCCATCGGCCGCGGAAGGAGCATCCGCCCTGCGGAACAGGTCGTACACCGGCTTGCCGGCCGCCTTGCCGAGCCAGTCGAGCAGCGGGAACTCCAGCGAACGGTACGGCTCCTTCACCGCGCCGTTCTCCTCGAAAAACTCGTAAACAGGGGTGCCGATCATGCCTTCCGCCGTCTCCTTGCGGATGAACGACAGCCCGAAACCGACGATCCCGCCGATGCGCACGACGGCGACCGGCGGCTCCGGGTATTTCCCGTGCACGCCAAGCCGGGCGTTGCGACCCGCTTCCCGGAGGCGCTCCCCCGGCAGCTTGGCCCATTCCACCGATTCCAAACGCAAATCCGCAGACAACTCCACGCCCGCGATTCTCATGCGCAGAAGCCCTCCCTGATTGGTTCTTTCGGTCAAGCCCTTTCTTCGATGTTGTTGTTCTGTGATATTGTCAGGGTGTAACTGATCCGAGAAAATGTCAGTATGAGCAAGGAGCAGATCACCTTGACGAAGAGTGAACTGAAACGCGTTATGGTTCTTGAAAAATGGATCGATGGCCGTCTCGCGGAACAGGATGTCGCGCGCATTCTTGGCATCAGTATTCGGCAAGCGTATCGGCTCAAGGCCAAATATCGTCACGGAGGTGCACAAGCCATCGCTCATGGGAATCGGGGCCGTAAGCCCGCTCATACCTTGGCCGATTCGCTTAAACAACGCGTTATGCTCTTGTATCAGGAGCGCTACTTCGGAAGCAATGCCACCCACTTTGCCGAACTGTTGGCCGAACACGAAAACATCCATTTAAGCGTCTCTTCGGTCCGCCGCATTCTGCTGGAAGGCGGGTTGCGTCCCGCGCGGCTGCGCCGTCGTCCGAAGGCTCACCGACCCCGGCCCCGCAAACCTCAGGCGGGCATGCTGTGGCAGATCGATGCTTCTCCCTATGCCTGGCTGGAGGATCGCGGTCCCATGCTCACCCTGCACGGCATCATCGATGACGCCACCGGGGAAGTGGTCGCGGCCACCTTCCGCCCGACCGAAACACTGGAGGGCTACGTGACCGTCATGATCGAGGGGCTTAGGCGCAAAGGCGTACCGCTTGCGCTCTACAGCGACCAACACTCCATTTTTCACCCGCCCAAGGGCAAGCCGACCCTCGAGCAGGAATTGGCCGGTGAGCCGCCGTCGCTTTCCACCTTCGGGCAGGCCCTCGCCGATCTGGGCATTACCCATATCAAGGCGCTGTCTCCTCAGGCCAAAGGACGGATCGAACGGCTCTGGCAAACGTTCCAGGACCGCCTGGTGATCGAACTTAGGCTGCGCAACGTGTGCACGATGGAGGAAGCCAATCGCGTGTTACCGGAACTCATCGCCAAGCACAACCGCCAGTTCGCTGTCGCACCACAAAATGCCGAACCGGCCTACCGTCCGCTGCCCGAAACACCCCTGGAGCACATCTTCGCCCGGCGGCAATACCGGCGAATCAGCGGCGGGCAGACGTTCTCCTGGAAAGGGAAATGCTACATGCCAAAGCCCGTCCCCGGTGTTCCGCGCTGGGAAGCAAAGAGCGTCGTCGAAGTGCGTGTCGGCATGGATGGACAAGTGTGGCTGTGGGATCAAGGGCGGGCCTGGCCTTGTGTGGAGACGCAGGCCTCACAGACCCCGGCGCCAACAATGGCCAAAAAAGAAGCGGTGCCTGCGTCCCCTCGCAAGCCCGCTGCAAACCATCCCTGGAGAAAACCATTCTCCAGCAAGCAGTTACAGCGTAGCACAGCATCCGGCTAGTCTGCAAGAGGACGGCGGTTGTTTAATCAGCTATCATCCCTGACATTTTCATAGAACAGTTAACCTGACATTTTCACAGACGCTTGACAGACCGAATTTTCCTTACAAAACGCGACCAGTTTCGGCGGCATCAAAATCTTCCTGGAATACCTCGAAAAAATCAAGTTTGCCGCTGCTTTACAAAGGCTGTCATGCATGAAAGCAAACAACTCGCTGTTCCCCGTCTACCGTATTCTGCTTTATCTCGTCGTCGGCTGGATGCTCGGCTGCGAACGCCTCTTCCATTTCCGCAAGCTACAGCAAGACTCGCTTCTAAAGCGGTTTCTCGGTGGACGCTGTCCGCACCATTCGCTGTTATACAAAGAGTTGTCGCGTCTTAGCAAATCGCACCCGAACCTGTTGCCCGAATTGCGGTCGCTCCATCAGGAAATCATTGGACCTTGTTTACCAGAGGCTCTCATTCTGGACCTTGACTCCACCGTTGAAACCGTATATGGCGATCAGGGCGGAGCGGCTAAAGGCACGAACCCGCATAAGCCCGGCCGTAAGAGTTATCATCCTTTGCTGGCCTTCGAAGGACAGTCTCGTCTATGTTTGAATGCCGTTCTACGTTCGGGCAATACGCACTCCTCCACGGATGCGTCAGCTTTTCTTCACCAAACCTTCGAACTGCTGAGGGAGCATCCGGTGAAGTACGCGAGGTTCGATAAGGGCTTCGGCGGTGAAGATTTCTACGGCTTGTGGGAAGGCAAAGGAATCGGTTACGTCGGAAAGTTGAAATGGACAAAGCGCCTTGCAGAACAAGTCGCAGCCTGCCGGTACTGGAAACGATTCGTCGATGAAGACTGGATCATCGAAGGGATTACGATCATCTACAAAGCGACATCTTGGGAGAAGCCGCGCCGCGTAGCCATTATTCGCAAGGCACACATCGTTGATGATGGCCAGACCCGCATGGTGTTCGATTCGGACTGGCAATACGAAGCGATCGTCACCAACCTCGAATGGGAGCCGCTTGATCTGTGGCGCTTCTACAACCAGCGCTGCTCAATGGAGAACTATATCAAGGAAGCGAAGAACGGCTTCTCCATTGATAGAATTGCGACGAGCGAATTTGAGGCGAATGAACTCGACTTGTTGATCAAATTACTCGCCTACAATTTGTTCGAGCGATTCAAGCGAAGCTGCTGCGAACCGGTACATCAAGGTTACACAATCGCACGGTTCCGATTAGAGTTCTTCCATTGCGCAGCAACGATTATTCGGCATAGTCGCAACATCATTCTCAAGCTGGCGAAAGACTTTGCAAACCGGTATGCATGGCAACGAATAGAAGCCAGGATCGCACTTTTGGAATGAGAAAACCCTAAATTTAACATGGAAGAAATCGCAGCCTCTTCAGCGGGGAGGGGGAAAGTGCATCTGCATAACGTTGATCTGAATCGAATGGACTGGGAAACCTCTACTTTTTTACAGTCCGCGAGGCAGATCCACTATATTCAGTGTTTGATATTACGGGCTTTCGAAATTTAGGATCATATGTTTCCAAGAAAAAAACTCCGCCATTGATGCGGAGTTGCTGCGTTAGTTGCTAATTAGTTGCTCCTGAAAAAGTCCGATCGTGAACATCACCTCATCCCCATCCTTTTTCAGGACTGCCCATTTACCTTATTCTTCCTTATTTTGCTGCCTTCGCGAGCATTTTGGCCGCTCTGTCCAGGTTGTGGGTCAGGATTCCGAACCCGACCCAGCTTTTTGAGCCGACAAGGCCCCGGTACCTGCTGCGGCCTAAACCGTACTTTCGCTTGAGGAGGCTGATCCTGGCCTCTCCTGCTGCACGGTAGCGCTGCAAGTCTTTGAACCAAGGTTGGTTTTCATGTTCCGTTCTCGCCTGGCCTTTCTTGCCCTTTCGGGGTAAGCTGGCCCGTTTGACGCCGAGCGCCGTCACTGCCGATTCGTTTTTCTTGCTGGAAAAACCGCGATCCGTCGCGACAGCTGTTGGGGCGACGCCGAATGTTTCGATGTGGGCTTTGACCGCCGGAATGAGCAGTTCATCGTCCGCCGGGTTGCCATTGTACACGGCATATCCGGTAATGAAGCCGCTCTCCGTTTCGTCAATCCGGACTTTATACCCGAACTCCGTTCCTTTGGCTAACTTGCCTTTCTTGATCGGCCGGGCTTCCGGATCGAAAAAGCTGACGATGCGATCCGGGATGACCCGCGTCCCCGATACGACTTGCTTGGCTTGGCGGATCAGTTGGCCGGTCAGCGTGATGGCTGTTTGAAGCCGCCCTTTGCTCTGTTGCGCCATCCGTTTGCCGGTCTCCCGTATTTTTGCGACAACCGCGTTTGCTTGCTCGACCACGGCTTCCGTCACTTCGATGACGCTTTCGGTGATCCGGTCGACTTCTTCCCAAGACTCCCGGCTGCGGCGGCGAAGTACCTTAGCGATGGACAGAATCTTCTCCTTGATCTCGGCGGTACGGTCTTCAAAGCCTTGCGCGGCATGGGAAGCGACTTGGCGGATCTTCCGCACCAGGTGGGTGATGACTTTGACGCCGTCCTGCAGCAAGGTTGCGTCTGTGGGGTGGTGAATGTCGGACTCCACGACCGTCGTATCGGTGCGCAATTTGCGATGCTTCAGCACCGCCTTTTCCTTCAGCTTGTGCAGGAGCGCTTCGTTCAACTGTTCGACGACTTCGTCGCCGTAGCGTTTGCGGGCGTAGATGAGCGTCGAAGGATCCGGCATCGGTTCATCGATCGCGATTCGGCAGAACAGGCGCCAAGTGATGCTGTCGCCGACTTCTTTGATCAAGGACTCGTATCCCAGGTTATACTTGCGTTTGAGCACCATGAGGCGCAAGTATTTCTCGATGGGGTAGGTGGGACGGCCCATCTTCGTCTTGGTTGGATGCTTTTCCATAAACGGCTGCAGGAAGCTTTCGTCGTCCAACAGTTCATCGATGATCGCCAATTCGGCAGGCAGTTTCCGTATTTCTTCTGGAAGAATCGTATCCCACAGGGTTAATTGTTCGTCGCGAAGTTTCAACAATTTTCTTCACCTCAAGGAAGGATTCCCAAGGGGCGATGTTGAACTATTAAGACAAAGGAATTCGCCTCTTGGGATAGGTTGTCTCGGCAACTTCCTATTTCCACATGGAGGAGATGAATTCCTTTTATTTTGCTTAAAACAGCCGACTTTTTCAGGGGAAACTAATTAATTTTTCTATTTGCTCAAGCACGTTTCTTCCGAAAGAAATCCGGATACGACTCCTTGAACCGGTCGATCATCCAATCCTTGCGCGCTTCCCGCCAGTCGGCATGCTTGCCCAAGCTTTGAATCCGCCAATACAATGGCGGGTGGAGCATAAATTGAAATTTCAGCAGCCGCCAAAACCACTTGTCCCGCTCCAAACTTGACGGCACTGGCGAATCGGTGCGCCCTTCCGGCAGACTGTAGACAACCGACCTTTCGCTGTCTCGCTCCTGGGCGCGGGCCAAATCCGCCAGTCCGTCTGCCATTTGCCGATACCCTCCGGAAAGCAGAGCGGCCCCCAGGTGATCCGCCCTGACTTCGCACCATTGAGAACAAAAAGACAAATAAACGGGAAAAACAAACATCAGCGCATACACCAGCACAAAGAGGAGAAAAGCACAGTTTTCAGCAAGCCACTTCAGTTCTGTAAAATACAAATATACCAACCCGCCCAAACCGACGAAAAGCGCAAGCCGCGCCAATTGATTCAGGAGCACGTCGCGTTTTTTCACATGAACCGCCTCGTGCGCCAGGATCGCTTCTACTGTATCCGGCGGCAGGCGCAAGGTGGCCGACGTCAGCATGATCGCCGCGCGGCCGATATTCATGCCCATCGCCATCCCGTTGTAAACCGGCGAATCCACAACAAACAGCCGCGTGCGGGGAATGCCCGCCCTTTTCAATATCGCCTGCGCCCGGTCATGAAGTTCTCCCTCGGCAAGCAGTTCCGCGTCCGTCGCTGCGATCAAAACACGGTCGGACACGTACAGATTCAGCGCCCACCACAAGAGGACAAACACCGCAGCGGCCCAGGCAGGCACATCCAGCCAGATCAGCATAAGCAGCAGTCCCGTATACGCGGAGATGCCTTTAACCGTAACGGCAAAATACCCTTTCCAGAACAGACGCTTAAGCACGGCAGGATGCCAAAGCGGCAGGACATCCTTTGTATGCTGAAGATTTAATGCACCAGGAACAACATGCTGCGGGCTGTCACCGACGCTCGCCTTGAAAGCTGCCTGTTTGCCATATGGCGCAAACACGTTTTTCCAATCGTTCACTTGCCGCGGGGTGATAAAAACATTTTCTCCGGGAAAGGAAAGCCTGAGTACCTCCCCAAATGAACTTGTATAATCCCGGTTTTCCGAAAAAAACGTAAACAGGGGATGCAGTTTCAGCAAATCCGGCCTGGATTCGCTCAGCACTTCCTTGACATCCTTCAGCGGATAATTCCGTGGCTGAAACAAGGAGAAGATGACCAGTCGTTCTTCTCCCGGCAGCCAATACAATCGGGCAGAGAAAAAAATTGCCTATCCGCTCAATCATTTTCGCCAACACGGATAAAAGCGTCATGCCGGCAATCAGTTTGGCGGCAACATAGCTGTCCGGGGCCAGCAGGAAAAACAGGACGGCTCCCGAACAAACGATGAGCGCGAGCCCCAGATCGGCGGCGATGCGCCTTTGATCTTTGTCCTGCAGCAATTCCACGGCATCAGCTTCCCGCAGTTTGCGCTCCAATTCCTTGTACTTCTCTCTTTTTTGCCGATCGGCAAGCTGACCAAAATTTCCGTAAGCGCTGGCCCCAAGCGTGAGCAAGATGGACGCCTGTCCGAACGGAAACACGATAAACAAACAGGCGATCACTGCGGCGGAAAACAAAATCTCCGCCGCGGAGGCGATTTCTTTCGGCAGCAGCACGGCAACCAGGTTGGTGAGAATGGCCAGAAATACAACAAGCACAATGGCCGGCATATCGGGCAGCACATGACCAGGGAACGCGTTGTCAAGCACGTTTTACGATCACTCCCCTGTGTACAATGCCATGCTGTCCGCCAAAGCCGTAAACTGTTCGAGCGTCAGGTTCGGATCGACGAATACGATCGAATAATTCAAGCCGTTTTCCTGCCATACAAGCGAGCGGAAATCCCCCATTTCCATATAGGTTCCTTCCTGGCCGCGAACCGTGACGGCCTCCTCTCCCGGAAGTCTGCCGATATCTTCTCCGCTGTCTTCCGGGGACGGAAACACGGTCATCGTAAACGAGGGAAGCCCGTCCTTCTGGTAATCGAAGTTCACTTCTTTGCGCTTCAGTTCGCCCGCAAGCTCCGCCAGTTCAATCCTGGAGATGGAAAGGCCGCCGCTTTCCGGGAAATAAAGAAATGCTGCGCCGATATTTTCCGCCGCTTCCGCAAGCGTCACTTCCGTGGTCCGGTTCATCTCTTCCAGATCAACGATCTGCACATGTTCCGGCAGTTCCAGGACGAACGTCTCGGCGGGAATCGCGGGGTTCAAATCGACCTTGGTCAGCACCATTTCACTCCGCACATCGCCGGAAGCGGAAACCATTTTGAGCACCATCCAGTTTTCCTTGTCAATCCACAGCTCCTGATCGCCGATCAGACTGTCCTTGTCTTTCGCTTTGGCGTTCAGACGGTAGGCCTCTCGCCCGGCAATTTTCTCTTCACCGCCGCCCGTGATCTCGTGCGTGTCCCGGATCATGTTCAGGAGCTGTTCCACCTGGTGTTTCGGCGACATTTGATTCAGTTCGGACAATTCCGCGTTTTCGATGAGAAACGCCTGATTCGTCTCCGGTTGGTAACTGATCAGTTTCGCGCCGTCATGCACGGCAATACTTTTTCCGCTGCCGTCGGCATACTGCGTTTCGGTTCGTCTTTGGCCTTCCTCGCTGACCCACTCTTTCAAGAGGATGCGTTCCGTTTCTTTGCCGCCTTCAACCGTCCTCATCTCCGCTTCCAGATAATACGACGCCGGTTCCTTCGCGCGTTCCAGCGCGTTGTTGATCACCTGCTCCGGCAAAAATGGACTGCCCGAAGAACAACCGAAAAGCCCCATTGCCAACACTCCGACCCCAAACATTCCCGCAATATTCCTTAACCTTGTGAATTTCACCGTTGTTCACCTTCTCTTGTTGTTTTCGGCAGGAAGCAGACGACACAAGTTCCGTCTCCCTTCTGCGCAAAAATGTGCACCGTTCCACCATGCTTCCGGATGATCTGGCGGGTGATGCTGAGTCCGAGGCCCGTCCCCCGCTCACCGTTTTTGCTCCGTGCCTCATCGGCCTGGTAAAGCGGCTCGAACACGCGGGACAGTTGTTCTTCATCCATGCCTTCGCCTTCATTCTGCACAATGAGATAGACGCCGTCCTCCTTATGCAGCTCTGCCTGATTCGTGACGAAGGAGAACAGGCCTTCCGGCAGCGGGCGGCCGGAGGAGACCGCGGCGAGCAAAATATTCGCTCCAGGCTTCGTATGCCGGACGGCATTGCTCATCAGATTGTCCGCCACACGCATCATCTGGCGCGGATTGACGCGGACAGTCCCCGTCACATCACAATGCACGCGCAGGCGAATGTTTTTCTCCCGGCATATCGGCTCGTAACCGGATAACAGCATTTCGAAAAATTCATCGCCGTCCACCTCGGCAAGCTCCATTTCGTATGCCGGCGACTGAAGCAGGGTGTACACCGTCAAATCGTCGAGCATCTGTTTCATGTAATCCGCTTTTTCGGCAATGATCCTGCTGTACTCCTCACGATCCTCAGCCTTCAGCTCATTTGGCAAAGCCAAAGATTCGGCATAGGCGCGAATCGACGTCAGCGGCGTTTTCAAATCGTGGGAGATGCTGGCGATCAGCAATTCTTTTTCCTGCTGCTGTCTGGCAATCTTCTCGTGAGCCTCCTCGATTTGCCGGCGCATCCCGTAGAAATGCTTCGTCAGTTCGCCGATCTCATCGTTTCCCGACGGCATTTCCTCGAACGGTTCCCGCCGGGCGAAGGCGGTCATCTGCTCCATCAGGCGGTTCAACCTGCGGTTCAACTTGCGGTTGACGAACCACACGACGGTCAAATAAATCAGCACAAACCCCCCGGCGAACACGAACGCCACCCAACGCGTGCGCTTGCCCACTCCCGCCGCCCACTCGTCCCGGCTCAACTGAAGTTCGAAAAACCCGGCCAGCTCATTGCCGTTAAACACCGGCTGCTTGTAACGGTAAGCGCGGAAGCCTTGTTCAAGTGTATACAAATTTTCGTACAATTGTTTCCGGCCGAGGGCAAAATGCGGCGGAACCTGCAACGGATTGGACGTATACAGCACAAGTCCGTCGCGGTTAAAGAGCACGATGGAAACTTGGGGGCTTACCAATTTTTCTATCTGTGGCCGTTCAATGTTCGGCTGGTACAGCGCGGGGTTGTCCAGAACAGACACGATCCGGTTCAGCTGCAGAGACTTTTGAACGTATTCTTCCACATTCCGATCGTTGTGGTATATGTTGATCCAGGCAAATAACAAATACGCCGCGGCGAGCGGGAGGAGCATGACGACAAAGTACGAAAGCAGGAGCCATGTTTTGATTTTCATATCGGCTCACCGATAAACCGGTAACCTTTGCCCCAGACCGTTTGAATGAAAGATGGATTTTTCACCGGATCGGCGAGTTTTTCCCGCAGCGATTTGACATGGACGGTGACGGTATGCAAGCCTTCGGCTTCAGCTTGCTGCCACACATGCTGATACAGCTCGTTTTTCGTGAAAACGGTCCCCGGGTTTTGCGCCAACACCTTCAAAAGCGCAAATTCTTTCACCGTCAAGGGGATTTCCCGGCCATTGAGCAGGGCTGTTTCCTGATCCCAGTGAATGGTCAGGCCAAGCGCATAATCCGTCTTGTCCGCGAGCTTCGGCATGCCTTGGTAACGCCGCCAGCGCCGCAAGTGGGACTCCACCCGCGCTTTCAGTTCCCCCAGGCTGAAAGGCTTGGCCACATAATCATCCGCACCGAGATGAAGACCTTCAACTTTGTCCTCATCTTCTTTGCGGGCGCTGATGATGATGATCGGAACATCGCTTTGCCAGCGGATATTTTTGCACAGATCAAAGCCGTCCATTTCCGGCAGCATGAGATCGATAAGAACCAGATCATAAGCACGGTCCTGAAAATCTTCCCAGCCTTCTGCCCCCGTGGTCGCCCATGTCACTTCGTATCCTTCACGAATGAACGTGTCGCGGATTACACGGGCAATTTCCGAATCATCTTCAACCAGCAGCAGTCGCGCTTTCATCGGCAGCTCCTCCTGTGAACCAATGTAACATAATTATGTGTAGTTCCTGCTTATTTTATCTTTTCTTTATAAATCTAAGGTCAACCGGACGCCAGACCGTCAGTGTCAAGCTAGCGTGGGCTGTCGTTTAAGATGCTTGGAACGAGAACTCCGAAGGAACCTCTACCTCCGGAATCGCTTTGCCTCGTTCTTTGAGCGGCAGAGAGATCAGGATACTCCCTCAACCACTGAACAATACGTTGTTCCATACCTCATGTAACTTAATCTTAAATGACGATTTTATAGAAATATTAAAGCTGATTTCATTTATTTCACGTATAAATTCACTGTAACGAGGCCCCGACGCCTTCAAAAAACAAGGTCCCGAACGCTTAATACGTCCGGGCTTAAGGCAGGTAAATGCGACTCCGATATATCATTTCCTTACGAGCAACACCACACACTCAACATGCCCCGTATGCGGGAACATGTCCACCGGCTGCACCTCCACCGTGCGGAAGCCGCCCGCCTCGAGCACCGCGAGATCGCGCGCCAGCGTCGCCGGGTTGCACGAGACATACACGACCCGCTTCGGCCGCATCCGCACGATCGTGTCGAGCAGCTGCGCGTCACAGCCTTTGCGCGGCGGATCGACGACGATCACATCCGCCGCGACGCCTGCCTCGCGCCAGCGCGGAATCACCTCTTCCGCGAGCCCGACCTCGAACGAGGCGTTCGCGATCCCGTTCAGCGCCGCGTTGCGCCGCGCATCCTCGACCGCCTCCGGCACCGACTCGACGCCGTACACCTTGCCCGCGCGCCGCGCCAGGAACAGCGAGATCGTGCCGATGCCGCAGTACGCGTCGATGACCGTCTCGCGCCCCGTCAAGCCCGCGTATTCGACTGCCTTCCGGTACAGCGCCACCGTCTGCGCCGGGTTCACCTGATAGAACGAACGCGCCGAGATTGCGAACCGGATGCCGTCCAGCTCGTCATGGATGACGTCGCTCCCCCACAGCACCCGCGTCTCGTCGCCGAAGATCACGTTCGTGTTCCGCGTGTTCACATTCTGCACGATGCTGCGCACATCCGGAAGCGCCCGCCGGATGCCCTCCACCAGCTCGTCCACGCGCGGAATGCGCGTCCCGTTCGTGACGAGACACACCATCGTCTCGCCGGTCGCAAAGCCGGTCCGCACGACGACATGCCTGAGCAGCCCGCGGCCGGTCGTCTCGTCGTACGCGCGGATGCCGAGCCGCGTGCCGAGCGCCTTCACCAGGCGCACCGCCTCGTCGTTCCGCTCGTGCTGGATGAAGCACGCGTCCATGTCGATGATGCGGTGCGAGCCCCGCGCATAGAACCCGCCGATCAGCGAGCCGGCCGCGCCGTCCGCCATATCGGCCAGCGCCATGCCGATCGGCACCTGCGCCTTGTTCCGGTAGCGCCACGGCTCGGCCATCCCGATCGTCGGGTGCACGACGACGCCCTCGCCCGCAACATCCGCCACCCGCAGCTTCCCGATCCGCGTCAGGCTGTCGATCACATGCTGCCGCTTCCACGCAAGCTGCGCCGCATAATCCATATGCTGCAGCTGACACCCGCCGCACTGCCGATAGATCGGACACGGCGCCTCCACGCGGTCGGGGCTGGCCTGAAGCAGCTCCAGCATTTTGGCGTAGCCGTACTGCTTCTTCACCTTCAGCACCTTCGCCTTAATCCGCTCGCCCGGCAGCGCGCCCTGCACGAACAGGGTGAATCCGTCCGCCCGTCCCACGCCTTCGCCGTCCTGCGTCAGACCGATGATGTCGAGCGTCACTTCGTCGTTTTTTCTCACCGGCACATCCGTCGTTGTTCTCACTGCCTGACCCCATTCCGCTTCACTTGATCACGTCAAGAAAATAACGTCAAGCGGCCGCCGCGTCACAACTGCGTGCCCGCGATCAGCCGCTTGCGATAAGACGCAATGCCTTGCTCATCCACGAAAATCTCGAGATGCCCCTTCAACGCCGTGAACGTGCACGGCAGCGTGCCGCCGTACTCGCCGTCCAGGTTGAGCTGCACGTGATCCTCCGTCGTCACCTTGATATGCCGCGACCGGAAATGCATGATGAGCGGATCGTTCAAATGCTCGCCCCTGAGCGCCAGCGTCGCCACCCGGAGGAACTCGGCGAGATTGCATTTCTTCAGAATGATGACCTCGAACAGCCCGTCGTCGATGCTCGCATCCGGCGCCAGCCGCTCGAACCCGCCGACCGAATTGCTGTTGCAGATCAGGAACAGCATGATCTTCTCGTGGATCTCGCCGACGCCTTCCGCCTCGATCCGCACCTTGGTCGGCCGGAAGTTCACCATTTTCTCGATGCCTTTCATATAATAGGCGAGCTGCCCGATCATCGTCTTCAGCTTGCTCGGCACCTCGTAGGACAGCTCCGTCAGCGAACCGCCGCCGGCGATATTGATGAAATACCGGTCGTTCGCCTGCCCGAGGTCGATCGTCCGCTTGTACTGGGCGACGATCAGGTCGACCGCGTATTCCCAGTGCTTCGGGATGCCGACCGCCCGCGCGAAATCGTTCGTCGTCCCGAGCGGCAGGATGCCGAGCGGCGGCCGTTTCTCATGGCGCGCCATCCCGTTGATCACTTCGTACAGCGTCCCGTCGCCGCCCGCGGCGATGATCATGTCGAAGCCGCGCTCGATCGCCTCCGAAGCCGCAATCGTCGCGTCCCCTTCGCCGGTCGTCGCGTGGCAGCTCGTCTCGATGCCGCCCCGCTCGAGCCGTTGCAGAATGTCCGGCAGCCTTCGTCTGATCTCTTCGCGGCCGGACGTCGGATTATAAATGAGTCTAGCCCTTTTGACTGCCAAGCCAACCCCCGCCTCATCCATGGCATCGGCCGGTAGGCCGCTTCCACCATTGTAGCCGGATTCGGCGTCCGTTTCCAGTTAACCTTCCGTGAAAAAAATAACCCCGCCGAACCGGCACGTTTTCCGTTTCAGCCCGACTGCCCGATACCGCCCAGCCAGCCTTCGAGCTGCCGCTCCATCCACCGGGAAATCGCCGGATTCGGCAGCAGCGCCTTGCCGTTGTACCGGTAGTCGAACCCGGACAGGCGCGCGGGAATCACCGTGTTCGTGAAATAACCGCGCGACAGAAACAGCGGCGCCACGATGACCGCGTCCGTCTCCGGTCCCGCGGCCGGCACCGCGCAGCAGCCGTCCGCCGTCGCTGCGCCTCCCGTGCGCGCCTGCCGCTTCGTCAGCGCCCGCATGACGCAGGCGGCCTGATCCGGCAGCAGCATCGCCGTCTCCGCGCGGGCGAAGCCGCCCAGCTCCCGCACGCGCGCAGCGAGCTTGCGCATCCCGTCCCGCCAGATGCGGTTCAAGCCGCGCTCGCGGCTGCCGTGCGCGATGAGCAGCAGCGCCTCCCGTTCCGGCGCGGTCGACAGCTCGCGCACGTTGTCCGCGATCAGCTCCGCGATGATCGGGTCGTCGTCGATCGGCAGGCCGACCGTGACGCGCGCCCGCCGCACCCGAAACGGCTCGAGCTCGCCTTCGCGGAACGCGGCCGGCGGCAGGCCGAACGCCTGCCGGATGTCGTCGACATGCGTGCTGCCCGACGATACAAAAAGCGGCAGCACGAACATCTCATCCACGCCGCGCGCTTCCAGCTCGTCGATCCCGTCCTGGATGAGCCGTCCTTCCACGCATTCCAGGAACGACGAAACGATCGGCACGCCTTCCGGCAGCCGCACGTCTCTGACCGCTTCGTCGACCAGCCGGACCCATTCCGCGTCGGGTGAGCCGTGGCTGATGACGAGCACGCCCGGTCTTGCGCCCATCGTCAGCGTCCCAGGCGGCCGAGCGCCAGCCGGTAACCGTCCGTGCCGTAGTTCAGGCAGCGCTTCACGCGGGAGATCGTCGCCGTGCTGGCTCCCGTCTCGGCCTCGATCTGGCTGTACGTCGCGCCCTGGCCGAGCAGCCGCGCCACCTCCAGCCGCTGCGCGAGCGACTGGATCTCGTTCACCGTGCACAGATCATCGAAGAAAATATAGCACTCATCCACCGTCTTCAGCGTCAGAATCGCCTCGAACAGTTGGTCGATCGTTTTGTCGTTGAGCTTCTTGAGCTGCATCCGGCGTCCCCCTCAAAGCGTCCTTGTAAGCTCATTGTAGAACGGAAGCGCGGTTTTTTCAAGCATTACCGTATTGGCGCTTTACAGGAGCGAAGAGAGCGCGGCCAGCACCATCCAAATCCGCCCGCTACCGGGCATTCGTCCATACGCGACGGGGTGGGCAACCGTCCATACGCGACGGTTGCCCATGCATACACTGGGGATGAACGATACCCATGAAAAGAGGTTGTGATCACCGTGAACCATTATACGCACTTGCCCGGCAGCCGCGGATTTACACAGCTGCCGGGCGCCGGTGCTCCTTTTCCCGGGGGACCGCAGGCCGGACCGCCCGCCGATCCGTTCGCCGGGCCGCCCGCCTACCTGCAGAGCGTGCCATATCCGGGACTGATTCCGGCGCAGGGCGCAGCCAAGCCGGGCGGTCTTCCGAATCTGGCGGATCTGAAGCTGATCATCGATCGGATGGGCGGCATCGAAGGCATTTTGAGCACCATACAGAAAGTCCAGAAAATCGTCGGCACCGTGCAGCAGTTCGCGCCGATGATCAAATTGCTCGCCGGTTCGCTGGGCTCGAAGAAGACCGCCGCAGCCGCAAGCACGAACACCGAACGGCGCCCCCGCCGGCGCAGACGGCGCGGCGGCCGAAGGCCGCGCAGCGGAAGAGCCCGGCGCGGATCGCGCAGACGCGCCGGCATCCGGAGCTTCGACGAGATGTTCTGACAACGAAAACGAAGGCTTTGCCTTCCCTCACCGGGCACCGGCAAAGCCTTCTTGCTGTACGACTCGGTTCTGATACTTGTCAAACCAGCCTGTCATCTGTTCCGAAGCAGTCGACTCCGATATCAGTTCCGCTCGTCAATGCTGACGTGTTATCCCGTTCGATCCACTTCCCTGTGGCATCCGCTCCTTTCCCACGTTTGTCGTCCGTGCAAGTGTCAGAGCGAAATTCGTGTGCTGCAGGTACGATGCTTCACAGGATCGCCATACACTTTCCCTTTTTTCAAGTTCATGCGCGTCATTCGTTATCCCGTCCGTTCTCCTATACGCATCACCGCCATATTCGAACTGACGCGGATGGAACCGCCGGTCACCGCTTTCAGTCCGCCCGCCTCGGCTGGACTGCTGTACCGGCGCCGCACTTTCATCATAATGGAGGACAAATTTTAAGCGCAATACCAAAATACGGTTGAGGCTTGGGCGTTTCCCGCGCCCAACAAAAAAACCTTCGCATCCGCGCCCATCCGAACGCCCTGCAAAGGTTCCCCACACACACTCACAGGAACAAAAACTCGATAATCTTGAACACGATCGCCGCGATCACGGCCGAAATCGGGATCGTGATGATCCACGCGGACACGATGCGCCCGGCAACGCCCCAGTTCACGCTCGAGAACCGCTTCGCGCTGCCGACGCCGAGGATGGCCGACGTGATGACATGCGTCGTGCTCACCGGCAGCCCCGTCGCCGTCGCCGTCATGATGACACTCGCCGCCGTCGTATCCGCCGCAAAGCCGTTCACCGGCTCGATCTTGAAAATTTTCGTCCCCATCGTCTTGATGATCTTCCACCCGCCGACGCTTGTCCCGAGCGCCATCGCAAGCGCCGCCGAGAACTTGACCCAGAACGGCACCTCCAGCGAATCCTGGTACTGCGCCGCCACAAGCGCCATCGTGATGATCCCCATCGCCTTCTGCGCGTCGTTCGTTCCGTGCGTGAACGCCTGGAACGCCGCCGTCAGAATCTGCATCGAGCGAAAGCCCTTGTTCACCAGGTGCGGATTCGCCCGCGCGAAGATCAGCTTGAGCAGCGTCATGACGATATAGCCCGCGGCAAACGCAATGATCGGCGAGAAAACGAGCGCCTGCACGATGCTGGTGAATCCCGACGCGTTCACGCCGCCGAACCCTTCCGAAGCGATGACGGCGCCCGCCAGAGAGCCGATCAGCGTGTGCGACGAAGACGACGGGATGCCGTACCACCAGGTGATCAGGTTCCATGCAATGGCCGATATCAGCGTCGCAATCACAATCTGCACGCCATATGTCAAAGTCGCCGGGTCCGCCACCTTGCCGCCGATCGTCTTCGCGACGCCGGTGAACATGATCGCCCCGACGAAGTTCATGATGGCCGCCAGAATAATTGCCATCCGGGGCGTCATGGCGCGCGTCGAAACGCTCGCCGCGATGGCGTTGGCCGTATCGTGGAACCCGTTGATGAAGTCGAAAGCAAGCGCCAGAACAACGACGACGCAGACGATGACAAACATGCTATCGAAAGCTGGCATCTGTTGATCCATTCCCCTTGTGTCGGTTCGCTGCGCCCGTCAGCTGTTCCGCATGATGATCGTCTCAAGCGTGTTGGCCACGTCTTCGCAGTAGTCGGTCGTCGATTCAAGCCGCTCGTAGATCTCTTTCCGTTTCATCAGCTCGATCGGATCCGTCACGCTCGAGAACAGCGATTTGATGCACTCCCGCATCAGATCGTCCGCCTCATTTTCCAGCTCGTTGATGGCGATCGCATGTTGGCGCATCGCCAGCAGTTTCTTCTGCGAGAGGAGCTGGACCGCCTTGCGAATCTCGTGCGAGCACTTGACCAGAATCTCCGCGAATACGGACACGTACTTGTCATGCTCCCGGATCTGGTACATCTCGAACCGGGACGCCAGCGCCTCGATGCCGTCGAGCACGTCGTCCAGCGAACCGGTCAGCTTCAGGATGTCATCGCGATCGATCGGCGTAATGAACGTCTTGTTCAGCTCGGTCAGAATCGTATGTACATGCCGGTCGCATTTCGATTCGAATTCTTTCATGTCACGGGCGAACGATGTCAGGTCAGTCAGCTGCGGCACATGCTTGTGAAAATATTCGACCGCCTCGACGATCGTGTCCGCCATCTCTTCGAACGTCTGGAAGAAAATGCTTTTCTTACGGTTGAACATGGAACTCCCCTTCGCCATCGGCTTGGCCTGAATGAACCTCACTTATCTTAGCACATCTGCCTGTCCCATGTTAAGTGGACGTAAAGTGACAGTCTCATGCGGCAGCACGCAAGCCTAAGCGTTCTCCGGCTGCCGGATCGTCACATGATCCGCCACCGACTTCTCGTCCGGCACGACATGATAATAGACCGTTCCGCGCGCAAAAGGCAGCTCGGCGCCGTCTTTCATCAGCCGGATGACGCCGCTTGCGTCGCGCTCCCACGTGCACTCGATCGCTTCGCCGCGGCGGATCAGCATGGCCGGACCGCCGGAGTCCAGATCCACCGCCAGCCGCCCTTCATCGTCAAGCACCTTGTGGGACGTGCCGAGCACTACCAGGTTCGTCGCCGCAAGCTGCTCCCCGCTGACCAGATCGGTATGCGGCTCGCCGTTGATGAACCGGAGATACTGGCGCTTTTCTGCATCGTAACGGTACGTCAAGATGTAGTTTTTCAGCTGGAAACGGATATCGATCTCCAGGGCGCTGCCCGCCGCCGCTCCGTCTCCCTCATCGTCCAGAAAACGGTACGCCGGAATCGCCGCATCCGCCGCATACCCCCGCTTCTCCGCGCCCGCGCGCAGGTTCGGCAGATCCGAGTACAGATTGTGCGGCGCCTTGCGCGACTTGTCGCGGCGGAAATAAGCGCCCGCGTTCGTGATCTCGTCAAGATGTTCCTTCTTCTGCTTGCGCAAAATCCCGTAAGCGTCGGTGCTCGCCCCGGCATGCACGATGACCGCGTTGTATGATTCCGCCAGCTCGATCATGTACGGGCGGATGCTGCGGATCGGTCCGATCGCCCCGTCATACGCCTCATCGCTCTGGAAAATCGCAATCAGCCGCGTAATGCCGCCTTCCGCGAGCACTTCCCACACCACGTCGGCGTGCGGCAGGCCGGATTGGGGCCGCGCCGGCTTCAGATTATTGATCATGACCGCCACCGGCCGCTTTTTCGCTTCTTCATCGCGCGGAAGCCCGGTCAGCGGCGCGAAATAAGCGGGCTGCGGTTCCGGCTCCGGGACCACATTCGGCTCCTGCTGATCCGCATCCTGATCCGCATTCCCGTTGTTCTCCTGCTTGCCGCCGCATCCCGCCGCGAGCAGCAGCATGAGCAGCGCAAGCAGCAGAAGCAGCACCTTCCGGGCGTTTCGCGGTTTGTTCACGCTTCGATCCCTTCCTTGTCATCCCCTGTTTTTTCACCGATGTCTCTATTAAACCACAGAACTTGTCCAATTGTCCCGTCACATCTCATCAAATGGATGCCCGCTCTTCGACAAACCGCCCGACAGGCCCAAGAAAAAAAACGGCGCGATCCTTCTCCGGACCCCCCGTTTTCCTTGCTCAGATGCTCCAGTGGTGCCACTCTTCCTGCCGGGCCGACAGCCCGTTCAACCAGTTGATCGTGTGCCGGATCGCTTCCTCCTGTGCTTTTCGCGCCGAGTACGTATGATCCGCCTGGAACAGAATTTCCTTCTCGCAGCTTCCCTCGCTCCGCATCCAGAGCAGCTTCTGCATCAGGAAGGTGTAATCCGTCGGAATGACGTCGTCGGATGTGCCGTGCAGGAGCAGCACATCGCCCGTGAATTGCGGCGCCGCCTGGAACGGCTGGTGCTCGGCCAGCGATTCGAAGAACCGCGGCTTCAGCGAATAGCCGAGATAGTCCGCCTCGCCGCGCGCCATCGCCTCGTCGTAGACATGGCGGCCGACGATCCGCACAATGTCGTTGAACGGGTGGAACGCCGCCGACCAGAGCACGAGCTGCCGCACCCGCCTGTCCTTGACCGCCGTATGCAGCGCGACCGCTCCGCCCAGACTGTGGCCGAGCAGCGTCACCCGCTGCGGGTCGATGTCGCAGATGTCCAGCACATAGTCGAGCGCCGTCCGCGTCTGGCCGATCATCGACGAGAAGCCGAGCGAGCCGTAGTCGCCCGTGCTTTCGCCGCATCCGCCGTAATCGAAGCGCAGCGCGTAGTAGCCCGCCTCCGCCAGCGCCCGGGCCGTCTTGACGAACAGCCGGTCCACGCCGATGCGGTTGCCGACGAAGCCGTGGCAGATGATGACCGCCGGCGCTCTTCCTTCTTCCCGTTTCTCGCCCGCCGGATAATGCAGCGTCGCCGCCAATTCCAGGGATTCGAACTTCAGCGTCAACGATTTCTCCATCCCGGTTCCCTCCCGCATGACGCTCATTAATCTGATATATCCGATTCTAATACTTGGTTTTATCATAATCGGAAAGCCGCCCGTTGTCAATGGACGGGCGGCTTGCGATTTCGAACTTCAACCCGCCGATACCAGCTCCGGCGGCGCCGGCGTCATGACGATGCACACCGGTTTCGCGCTGGCGTACGGCTCGCCGACGGCGGCCGGCATGCCGTCCGGGCCGATGCGCATCACGTCGATCCGGTTGTCGTCCTGCGCGGCGACGAGCAGATGCCGTCCGTCCGGCACCGGCACGAAGTTGCGCGGCGTCCGCCCGGTGGGCGCGTGCCCGATGAAGGTGAGCAGGCCGTCCGGACCGACCGAGTAGACGGCCAGGCTGTCGTGGCCCCGGTTGGACGCGTACAGCCATCGGCCGCCGGGATCGAGATGGATGTCCGCCGCCAGATTCGCTCCCTTGAAGTCCTCCGGCAGCATCGGCACGCGCTGCAGCAGCTCGCCGGCCGCCCGCTCCGCATCGAAGGCATAGACCGACACCGTCGAAGACAGTTCTTCCAGCAGATAGAGGAGCGGCAGCGACGGATGAAACGCCAGATGGCGCGGTCCGCCGCCCGGCGTCGTATGAATGGCGCCCGCCGGTTCGAACTTCCCGTCCGGGCTCGTCCGGTAGACCATCAGCCGGTCGATGCCCAGATCGCAGACGATCCGGTACCGGCCGGACGGGTCGCTCATGATCGAATGCGCATGCGGCGCTTCCTGCCGGTCCGGACGCACACCGCTGCCGGCATGCTGCACCGTGTCGGAGGCCGGCAGCAGCCCGCCGTCTTCCCGGACGGGGTAGACCGACGCGTTGCCGCCCATATAATTGGCGACGTACACGCGCGAGCCATCCGGCTCCAGGCAGACATAGCACGGCGAGCGGCCGTGGGACGGCTGGCGGTTGATGAGCGCGAGCCTGCCCGTCGCGCGGTCGACGCTTAGCGCGGCCACCTCGCCTTCGCCGTGCTCGCTCACCGCGTACAGCACATACCGGCGCTCATCGAACGCCAGATACGATGAATTTGCCACGCCGCCGCATCCGGCGAGCCGCTTGAGCTCGCCCCGTTCCGCATCGAACAGCAGCGTCTCGATACCTTCCCGATCCGCCGGCGTATAAGAACCGGTAAACACCAGCCACCAGCGGTTTGCCTCCTGCCGTGCCATGCCGCTCAACTCCTCCGCTTGTTTCGCTCTGCCGGTATTGCGCCGGTATTGCGCCGATCTCCCGCTTATACCGGCCTGTGCCTGATTGCGCCGCACGCCCGCGTTTTTCCGGCCCGCGCTGCATTTTTTACGCCTTTTTACGCCTTTTTACGCCGCACCATTACGGCGCCGTCTCGAGGAACGTGACGTCCGGATTTTTCTCCATCGCCGTCCGCAGCGCATATTCGCTCTCGAACAGCGCGACGAGCCGGTCCTTCTTGTCCCGCACCACCGTCGAGTTGATGCGGAATTTCGACGTGTCGATTTTGTCCCCGACGAGCCAGCGGGCGAACTGGAATGGCATCCGGTGCAGCTCGATGTCGACGCCGTACTCCACTTTCATCCGGTACTCGAACACCTCGAACTGCAGCTGGCCGACGACGCCGAGAATCGTCTCGTCGAACCCGCTCGTCGAATAGAACACCTGCACCGTGCCTTCCTCGGTCAGCTGGTCGATCCCTTTCTGGTATTGCTTGTGCTTCATCGCGTTTTTGACCGTGACCTTCGCGAACAGTTCCGGCGAGAACGTCGGCAGCTCGTCGAACACGATGTCCTCTTTTTCCGCCAGCGAGTCGCCGATCCGGAAAATGCCGGGGTCGAACAGCCCGACGATGTCGCCGGGATACGCCTTTTCGACGATATCCCGATCCTGCGCGAGGAACTGCTGCGGCTGCGACAGCTTGATCTCGCGTCCGGCCCGCACATGCCGCACCGTCATGCCGCGCTCGAACCGTCCCGAGCAGATCCGCAGGAAGGCAATCCGGTCGCGGTGCGCCGGATTCATGTTCGCCTGAATCTTGAAAATGTACCCGCTGAACCGGGGGCTGAGCGGCTCCACTTCGCCGTTTTGCGATTTCCGCGGCGTCGGCGCCGGCGCGAGCTCGAGGAAGTTCTCGAGGAACGTCTGCACGCCGAAATTGTTGATCGCGCTGCCGAAGAAGACCGGCGTCAGTTCGCCGCGCCGCACCTTCTCCAGATCGAACGGGTCGCCCGCGACATCGAGCAGTTCGAGATCCTGGCAGAGCTGCTCGTACAAATAATCGCCGGCGATGGCGCGGACGCTCTCGTCCCGGTAGTCGTCCACCTTGTGGACTTCGATCGTGTCGTGGTTGTTCCCCTGGAACCGCTCGACCTGATGTTTCATCCGGTCATAGACGCCGCACAGCTCCCGGCCCATCCCGATCGGCCAGTTCATCGGCACCGAACGGATGCCGAGCACCCGCTCGATCTCCTCCATCAGATCGAACGGATTCCGGCCTTCCCGGTCGAGCTTGTTGATGAACGTGAAGATCGGGATGCCCCGCTTCGCGCACACCTGGAACAGCTTGATCGTCTGCGCCTCGACCCCTTTGGCCGCGTCGATCAGCATGACCGCGCTGTCCGCGGCGGTCAGCGTGCGGTACGTGTCCTCGCTGAAATCCTGGTGGCCCGGGGTGTCCAGAATGTTCACCCGATGGCCCTTGTAGTCGAACTGCAGCACGGAGCTCGTCACCGAGATGCCCCGCTGCTTCTCGATTTCCATCCAGTCGGATGTCGCATGCCGGTTGGCCTTGCGCGCCTTGACGCTGCCCGCTTCGCGGATGGCGCCGCCGAACAGCAGCAGTTTCTCCGTCAGCGTCGTTTTCCCGGCGTCCGGGTGGGAAATAATGGCGAACGTGCGGCGGCGCATCACTTCCGTCCGCAGTTCTTCGAGCACATCGCTCTTCATACACGCAGTCCTTTCTCATCCTCAGCAAAATAACATTCCAATTATACCACATCCGGATTCATGACCGTACCTGTCACCAATCCGCGATACAATGGCTTCGGACCGGGCGGATTCCATCCCCTGAACCGCCCGGCGCAAAGATCAAACTCGCAAGGGAGAGATGACCATGACGTACAAGGCAACTCCGTTCATCCTGCTCGACGGACAGGCCCGGGAGGCGATCCGGTTCTACGAATCGGCTCTCGGCGCGCAAGTCGTCCTCGTCAAGACCTACGGCGAGGCGCCGGACGCCGACGACCAGGGGCTGTCCGCCGAAGCCCGCGAACGCGTCACCCACTCGGTGCTCGTGTTCGGCGGCGCCGAGCTGTACGTCGCGGATTGTCTGCCCGAGGAACCCGCGCATGCCGGCCCCCGCGTCCAGATCTGCGTCACGGCGCCCGACGTCGCCGCCTCCACCCGCATCTTCAGCGCGCTGAAGGACGGCGGGGAGGTCGTCGCGCCGCTTGAACCGATCTACTTCAGCCCGGCCTACGGCATCGTCAGGGATCGTTACGGCGTCACGTTCCAGATCTTCACGGAGCGGCCGGCGGAGAATTAATCGGCCGGGTGGCAAAGTGCACGCCCGATTGCGGGCTCTAACGGCACCCTGTTCCGTTAGAGCTCACCAGCGTGCTGCGATGTGGCCGCTGACGGAACACCGTTCCGTTACAGGCGGCAGTCACACACGACTGTCAGCGGGCATTAACGGCATTCCGTGTCGTTAATGCTCGTTCCCGCGTGGCTGCCAGCCCCATTAACGGCATTTCGTGCCGTTAAACGCAGCATAAGGCATCCGGACACGCCCGACTGCTGGCATTAACGGCATTCTATGCCGTTAATGACCAGTCCCGCGTGGCTGCCCGCCCCAATAACGGTATATCGTGCCGTTACAGGCGGCGCAATGGCCTACGGCCGGCGTGATCTGCGCGATTGCCGGACCGCGCCCCCTCCAACCCCGAAGCAATCCGCGCATGCCGCCGTCCAGACGGGCGCAGCCATCCCCAATCCGCGGGCTTCACCGCCTACTCCCAATAGCGCTCCAACCGCTCCGCCAGCCGCCTGCGGATTTCCGCCCGGAGCTCCTCGGGCCCTTCCGCATCGGCCTCGCTCCCCAGCGCGATGAACAATTCCGCGAAGAACGGCAGATCGCCGCGCGGCACCTCCGCATCGACCTTCCCGCAGCCCCGCGTAATGGCGCAGCGCATGGATCGCGAAGAAGACGGCGGCCGCTTCCCCTTCCGTGAACGCGATCGGCGCAATCACCCGCTCCCGCAGCACCTGATAAGCTTGCCCGGCGAAACCCGCACCCGCCAAGCAGCAACCAGGGCGCCCCGCGGGTCCCTCGACCCGCAGAACGCCCTGCCCCGCAACAACTATTCCATCACAATCTTGTCAAAATAATCCGCCTGCACCTGCGCGGCCGCCGCATCCAGCTCTTTCTTCAGATCGACGCCCTTCTCCGAGAACACTTTCTGGATGACGTTCGTCATCGCCGCGTAGTAATCCTGCGTATGATATTGCGCCTCCGGCTTGCCGTCCAGCAGCCGGTTCGATTCCGGATCGTACTTGTACACGTTGTCGTACCGTTCAAAAATCGCCTGCACCTTCTGCCCGTACTCCGAGTTGTTGTCGAAGTAGTTGAACTGCGGCGGGACGAAGAACTTGCCCTCATCCTTGCGCGCCTGAATGTCCCGCTCCAGCGACTCCAGATAATCGTCCGTGAAATAGTCGAACGTGATATAGTCGAAAGCCGCCTTCTGCTCGGCCGGCGTGGCGTTCGGGTTGATGACGAGCCAGTCGCCGCCCAGCACCCCGATGTGCCGGCCGTCTTTCTCATAGGCGGGCATCGGGAACGTCAGCACGTTCTCCGGCTGCATGCCGCCCTGGTTCAGCGCCTGATCGAGCGGACCTTCCGCGCCCGCGATGACCATCGCCGTGCGCCCCTGCGCGAAGGCGCCGACCGCTTCGCCCCAGTTGAGCGCCCAGTCCTGAGGTATCGCGTTCGCTTCCCATCTGAGCCGGTGATACAGCTCCAGCGCCTTCAGCCCGGCTTCGGAGTTGAACACCGCCGTCACTTTTCCGTCCTTCACTTCCTGAATCTCGCCGCCGGCTTCGAACAGGAAGTTCGTCCAGTTCCAGCCCGCTTCGTTGCCTTTGCCCATCGGCGCGATGCCGGCGATGCCCTTGTCCGGCTCCGCCACCGCCCGGGCGGTCTGCAGCATGTCTTCCCACGTCCAGTCGTAGCCCGGCACCGGCACGCCTTTGTCGTCCAGCAGCTTCTTGTTCATCACGATGCTGGTCGTGTAGCCTTTCTGCGGAATGCCGTACACTTTGCCGTCAATGATGAATTGGTTCGCCAGAATCGGGTTGATCTGATCCTTGTACGGATATTGGTTCCACAGCTCCGTAATGTCGGCCGCCCAACCCTTCTCCACCAGAAATTTCGCCTCGGTCGCCCAGGTGTTGAAGAACGTCGGCGCCTCGTTGGCGGCCATCTTCAGGCCGATCTCGTCGACCGAGTAGTGCCAGTCGCTCTTCACGATATTGACGTGCGGATACTTCTCCTGGAAGCGGCGGATCTTGTCGTCTTCCAGCCGCCGCGCCTCCGTCTGGTCCGGAAGCGGATAGTAAATGCTGATCGTCACTTCCTCCGGCGCCTCCTCCTGCTGACCGGACGAATCGGCCGTACTCTCCGACGATTGGCCGTTCCCGGCAGTCGAGCCGCCCGACGAACCCGCTTGATTGTCCTTCTGGCCGCCGCCCCCGCCGCAAGCGGCGATGATCGTTCCCAAGAGCACGAGACAGCAGGCCAATGCCATCAACTTGCGCATCCGATAACTCCCCTTCTATTCGTTGGATCGTGTTACAGCCCCATCATAGTGCAAGCGCTTCAAGAGCTGAATGTGCGTTCCTACTCCGTTAGTGTGCAAGATTACGAAGGTGCACCCGCCGCCCGGCACACAGCCGATGCCCGTCACCCCTTCACGCTTCCCAGCTGCAGCCCCCGCATGATGAACCGCTGGAACAGCAGGAACACCGCGATCGGCGGAATCATGACGATGGACAGAATCGCGAACCGGATGTTCAGGTCCAGCTGCCGCGCGCCGATGACGTATTTGTAAATCGCGGTCGACAGCGGGTACATCGTGCTCTTGTGCATGATGAGCGAAGGCCAGAACCAGTCGTTCCACGCCGTCGAGAAAATGAAAATCGCCAGCGTCGAGTAGATCGGCACTGACAGCGGCAGCGCGATCCGGCTGAAGCAGCGCCAGTCGGAAGCGCCGTCCATCCGCGCCGCCTCGAACAGTTCATGGTGAATGCCGTCCATGAACGTCTTGAGCAGCAGCAGATAGAACGCGTTGGCGCCCGCCGGCAGCCAGAACGCCCAGAAGCTGTTCATCAGCCCGAGCTCCTTGATGTTGACGAAGTTCGGGATGATGTACGTCGTCGGCGGAATGAACAGCGTCATCAGGAAGAACGTCGTGACCGCCCGCTTGTACGGCACCCGCAGATGGGACAGACTGAACGCCGCCGCTCCCAGCACGACGAAGATGACCATCGCATTCCCGCCGAAAATCAGCAGCGTGTTCCGCAAATACAGCGGCATGTCGAAGAACTGCCAGCCTTCCCGGTAGTTGCGCCAATGCCATCCGTCCGGGAAAAAGGTCGGCGGAAACGAGTTCACGGCCGCGTTCGTCTTCAGCCCGTTGAACAGCGTCACGAAAATCGGATACAGCATGGAGACGACCATCAGCGCGATGATCAGGATGACCAGACCGTACATCAACTTCACGCCCGGCCTGCGAAAATCGTACCGGGACAAAATGCCGCGCTCAACCATTCTGCCGCTCCTCATCATGCGCCCGCTCCTTTGTCTTGCAGACGGTTCCGGATGACCGCAAGCAGGGCCAGCACGAGGAACATCAGCACGCCGAGCGCGGAAGCGGCCCCGATCTCCAGCTTCGTCGTCGCGTACTTCACGATGAGCAGCGCGTACGTCAGCGTCGCCTTCATCGGTCCGCCGTCGAGCATCGCGAGCTGCGACTGGTAGCTCTGCGACGTGGCGATCAGCTGCATGACCAGCATGAGCAGCACAAGATTGCGGATCGACGGCAGCGTGATGTGGCGGATGCGCGCCCAGATCCCGGCGCCGTCGATCTCGGCGGCTTCATACCAGTCCTTCGGAATGCTGAGCACCGCGGCCAGATAGATCAGCATGGCGGAGCCGAACTGCTGCCAGGTCTCCATGAGGACGATCGAGATCATCGACCAGTCCGGATCCGTCATGAAAGCGACGGAATCGAGGCCGAGCGCCTGCAGCGCCGCGTTGATCGGCCCTACGGGATCATAGAACCACCGCCAGAGCCCGTACAGGACGACGAGCGGCACGACGTTGGGCAGATACGCGGACGCGCGCACGAAGCCCTGGAACCGCCGCAGCTCCGATACCGCCAGGGCAAAAAAAATCGGCACCCAGAAGCCGATCGTAAGGCACAGCCCGACGAAATAGAGCGTGTTCCGGACCGCGACCAGGAGGTCCCGGTCGCCGAGCACGGTCCGGTAATTGTCCCATCCGACGAACGTGTTGCCGTGGACGAAGTCGACTTGATAGAAACTGTACACGAACCCTTTCGCAATCGGCAGCCACAAGAACACGATGAAGATCGCGGCCGCCGGCAGCACAAACATGCAGCCCCAGAAATATTTCCTCAGCTTCCCTCATCCCTTTTCTCTTTTTCTCCCATTGTAGGGACGAGGGCGCGTGCGTTGAATGTGCGGTTCTATCGACATGATGGCTGATCTTACTTCTTTAGCTCGCTCGGGCTTAAGCCGAAATAATTCTTGAACATCTTGCTGAAATGCTCCGGCGACTCGTACCCGACTCTCTCCGCGATCTCGTAGCGCCGGAGGTCGGTGTTCAGCAGCAGCCGCCGGCTTTCCTCCATCCGCAGCTTGACGACGTACTCCCACAGATTGCAGCCCATGTACTTCTTGAACAGATAGCTCAGGTAGTTCGGGCTGACGTGGATCTGTTGCGCCACTTCGAGCAGGGTCAGCCCTTTTTTCGCGTAATGCTCGTCAATGTAGGCTTTCGCCGTCTCGACAATCCGGTTGTTCTGCACGCGCAGCTCTTCCTCGGTGGGATCTTCCCGAACCGGTCCCCGCTGCAGATCGCCGTAATAGAACACATGATGGTCGTCATGGCTGCGGTTCCATTCGATCGCCTTCCGGCTCTGTTCATTCAGCTCCGGCAAATACCGGAGCCCCGTCAGCACCTGGCTGATGCCGAGGGTACAGCCGATGCCCAGAACCTTGCGCAGGTTGTGATGCATGCTCCGCGCGAGCATCTCCATCTGATGGATCGGACTGACGGACGCTTCCTGATCCCGGGACAAATCCCATTGCAGCACGACGGTGATCTCGTCCCGTCCGGAGAAGAACGCATGATGCCGCCACTCGCCGTCGAGCAGCTCGCACACGATGTTGAGCGCGCCGTAGCGCAGCAGCTCCTTCTCCTTTCCGGCAAACGGACGGTCTTCGATCCCGAGCTGCAATTTGATTACGGAAAAATAAGGCCCGCGGACGTCGAGCCCGAGCGCTTCCAGCGATTCCGCATCCTGCGGCGCTCCCTCGAGCAGCCCCTTCAGCGCTTCGATCTGGCGGGGCTTAAGCTCCCGCATGCGGAACCGCTCGCGGACGGCTTCCGCCCCCTCGGCAAGGCCGGTCTCCTTCGGCTTCTCCGCCGTCAGCAGCACGTCCCGCACCCGGTCCAGGAACTGGCCGTGGTCGAGCGGCTTGATGAGATAGTCTTTCGCCCCGAGCCGGATCGCCATCTGCGCGTACTGGAACGACTCGTGCGCCGACACGACGAACGTCTGCACCCACGGCTTGAGCATTTTCGCCTGGTGCATCAGTTCGATGCCGCTCATTCCGGGCATCTGGATGTCGGTGATGATCAGATCGACGTCCTCCATCCGGACGTGGTCGAGCGCCTCATGGCCGCTCGTCGCCGTGACGATGTTTCGGATCGGCAGCCCGGAATCGGCGAGCAGACTGCGGATTCCCTGGCAGATGAGCGGTTCGTCGTCGACGATGAGCACGGTGTACACGGGCATTCCCCCTGTTCATTCATTCGGTTCCGGACCAATCGGCAGCACAAGCTTCGCCGCAAGTCCGCCGCCCTCGCGCTTCTCGTAGCTGAGCCCGTACGGCTCTCCGAAATGCAGCCGAATCCGCTGCTGAATGTTGCGGACGCCGTAGCCGCGGTCGGGATCGGTCTCTTCCCCGCTTACCAGGCGGCGCAGCAGCTCCAGATCGGCTTCCTTGTAGCCGTTGTCGGCGACGCGGATGACCGCATGACCGTCTTCGGTGCGGCCGATGATCGCGATCTCCCCTTCGTCCTCCATCGACTTGACCCCGTGGATGATGGCGTTCTCGATGAGCGGCTGCAGCGTGATCTTCGGAATCGGCGTCTGCAGCAGCGCCTCTTCCACGTCCCATTGCACGCGGAAGCCGTAATCGTAGCGCATTTTCTGCAGATTGACGTAGGCGCGGGCGTGCTCCAGCTCGTCCCGGAGCGGAATCAATTCCTTGCCGCAGCTCAGCGCGATGCGCATCAGCCGGGACAGCTCTTTGATCATCTGCGCCGATTCGGAATGGCCGTCGAGCGAACATTTCCAATAGATGCTTTCGAGCGTGTTGTAGAGCAGATGCGGATTGATCTGCTCGTAGAGCAGCTTGAGCTGCGCCTCGCGCTGCTTGATCTCCAGCTTGTATTGATTCTCGAACAGCGCGTTGAGGCGGGAAGCCATCGCGTGCACGGAGGACATCAGCACGCCGATTTCGTCATGGCGGCCCGTCTCGCGGTATGCCGGCAGCGATCCGCCGGGTTCGTATATCCGGACGAAGCCGACCAGCTTCTGCAGCGGCGTCATCAGCGAGCGCCAGAAATAGAACATGATCAGCATGACCGCGAAGGCAAGTCCGACCGTGATCGTCTGGAGCGCTTGCCTGAGCTCGGTCTGCTGGCTGAGCAGCGCCTCGACGGGCATGCGGTACACCAGCTTCTGCTGCCGGTATTCGTTATAGTGAACAACGTAAATGTGATCTTCGTGCACGACGCTGTATGTCCCTTGGTAGGACATCTTCTCCTTGCCCGGCACGTCGATTGTGTGCCCGATCGCGCCGTCGCCCGACGCCAGCACCTGATCGTCTTCGTTCGTGAAGAAGATTTCGCCTTCCGGCAATGTAACCGTATTCAAGGAATCGCGGACGATATGTTCGACGCCGGTCGCGACCAGGACGCCGATCGGCCGATCCGCCCGCTCGATGCTGTTCACCGCCCGCACATAGGCAAGGGTGGGCTGTTTCGAGACGGGGCCGTATGCGGCGAAAATTTTCAGGTATCCGGTCCCCTTTTTCTCCAGCGCTTCCGGGTACCAGTCCGGCATTTCCACGTCGCCGAAAAAATAAACCCCGCGCATCGACAGCTGCGTGCTCGGCGCGAACGAGAAGTAGCCGTCGGGATCATGCGCATAGAACGAGTAGTCGACCGCCCGCGATCCGCTCATCGCCGTGGAGTAGCTGGCCAGCAGTTCGTCAAGCGCCTCGAACTGCTTGATCCGCTCGTACGCCGAAAACTGCTCCGGATGGCCGAGCCGCTGCAGGACGGGGTTTTGCAGAATCGTCCGCGTGATCTTGTTGATCGCGTCGATATCCCGCTCGATGAGGCTGTAGTTCTGCTTGTTCAGCTCCACATAGGCGCTTGTGACGTTGTTCTTCAGAATCTGCTCGGCTTACCGGCCGCCGTACAGGTGCAGGGCAAAGACCGGAACCATGATGATGAGAAAGAGCAGCACGAGCTGCCGCTTCATGGTCAGCCGGGTCAGCGGATTGATGAGTCTGGGGCGCAATCGCACGGTTCAGCCCTCCCGATCATACATCCAATCTAGCAGATCACGTCGCGCGGGAGCGTGTCGTGAACTACCGATATCAGTTGCGATTTTACGGATTTTCGTCCGCACAGACAACAAGCGGGCCGCGAAACTGGTTCGCAGACCCGCTTATCCGGTTCATGCTATCCTCATCCGATCAGGAACGCCCGCGCCGGCGCCGCGTCGATGCCCGTCAGCTTGAGCGGCGCGATGACGAGCCAGTAGCTGCCCGGCTCGACGTGGCCGAGCCTCAGGCCTTCGACGATGACGATGTTGTTTCGGAGCAGCGGCCGGTGCGTCGTGTACTCCGGCTGCGCCCGCTCGATGCCGAGCGCGTCGGTGCCGACCAGCGTCACGCCGCGCTCGATCAGGTATTGCGCCCCGTCTTCGCGCAGGTAGACGAAGTCCATCAGGAACTCGTCCGTCAGCGAGCTTTTCGTCTTGAGCAGAATCCGCTCGCCGCGCTGGATGCCGTGAGGCAAGAGATCTTCCTTCGTGATCGCGTCATTCACATGCGTCAGGTCGAGCACGCGGGCCGGTCCGACGAGCTGCTCCAGCCCGATCGTCTCGATCGTTTCGCCCCCCGCCAGCATGTGCAGCGGCGCGTCGACGTGCGTGCCGCAGTGGACATCGATGTCGATGCGGCTCTCGTGCACCTTGCCCGTCTGATGATTGACCGTGTTGTAGATTTTCGGCCGTTTCTCGTCCTTGTTCTTGTATACCTGCATGCCTTCATGGATCGTCATCGAAATGTCGATGATCCGCTGCATGTCCGTCCCTCCGTTTCAGGCGCGCGGTTCCGGCACCGGCCCGTTATTTCGTATTGCTGATCCAGATGACGTTGTCTTCGTCCTGTCCGTTCACCGGCCACCAGTGATAGCCGTCTTCGGCGAGCAGCTCCGCGGCGCGCTCCGGCCCCCAGGAGCCGGCCGGGTAGAAGAGCAGCTCCGACTCCGGCAGGCGCCAGGCCTCGGCGATCGGGTCGACGAACGCCCAGGCATGGTCGACTTCGTCCCAGCGGGTGAAGTACGTCGAGTCGCCGCGGATCGCGTCGTAGAGCAGCGTCTCGTACGCTTCCGGCGTGTTGAGGCCGACCTGGCAGCTCTGGCAGAACTCCATCGCCACCGGTTGGATGTCCGCGTCGCTCCCCGGTTTTTTCGCGTTGATTTTGATGTAGATGCCTTCCATCGGATTGACGCGGATGACGAGCAGATTCGGCGCCAGCTCGTTCCGCGTGCGGAACAGCACGCCCGCCGGCGCGTTCTTGAACTCGATCACGACCTCGGTCGTCTTCACCGGCAGCCGCTTGCCCGTGCGGATGTAGAACGGCACGCCGGCCCAGCGGAAATTGTCGATGAACACCCGCGCCGCAAAATACGTTTCCGTCACCGATGCGGGATCGACCGAATCTTCTTCGCGGTACCCCTTCAGCGGCTTGCCCTTGAGCGTGCCCGCCGTGTATTGGCCGCGCACGACGTTCCGGTACACCTCTTCCGGGCTCCGGAACGGCCGCAGCGAGCGGAGCACCTTCACTTTCTCGTCGCGGATGTCCTCGGGATGCAGCCGGCTCGGCGGCTCCATCGCGATCATCGCCAGCATCTGGAGCATATGGTTCTGCGCCATGTCGCGCAGCGCGCCGGACTTGTCGTAATAGCCGCCGCGGTCCTCCACGCCGACCGTCTCGGCCAGCGAGATCTGGACGTTCGCGATATGCTTGTTGTTCCAGAGCGGCTCGAAGAACGCGTTGGCGAAGCGGATCACTTCGATGTTCTGCACCATTTCCTTGCCGAGGTAATGGTCGATCCGATAAATTTCCTCTTCCCGGAATACCTGCGTGATCTGCTCATTGAGCTCCCGCGCGGACTCGCGGTCATAGCCGAACGGCTTCTCGATGACGAGCCGATGCCAGCCGGCCGTCTCCAGCAGACCGCCTTCGCGCAGGTTGAACGACACCGGGCCGAACAGTTCGGGCGCCAGCGCCAGATAGAACAGCCGATTGCCCGGAATTTCGAATTGAGCTTCGAGCCGCTGCGTCAAAGCGACCAATTCGCGGAAACCTTCCAGGTTATGGATGTCCAGCGACATGTACACGAAGTGCTTCTCGAACCGGCTCCACAGTTCCTCGTCATCCGGTTTGTACCGGCAGAACTCCTGGATCGAGGCGAGCACGTCCGCGCGGAACTGTTCGTCCGTGCGCGGCCGGCGCGCCAGGCCGACGACGGCGAAATCTTCGGCCAGTTTTCCTTCCTTATATAAACTGAACAGGGCAGGGTAAAGCTTGCGTTTCGCAAGATCACCGGTTGCGCCGAACAGATAAATGACAGCGCCTTCCATTTTGGCCGCTTGCGGCCCCAGGTTCAATTGACCAGACATCGTTCCCCTCATTCTTTCCCGAATTGGATATGGTGGCTGCCTATGTTTTACATGCTATGTAGTGTATCACAATCACCTGCCGATCGCCATCTGACCCTTTATAAAAAAAATTGATAAACCTGATCATCAAAATGGGCCGACCGCCGCGTGCGAAAGCCGTTTCCGAATCCGCGCGGGTGGGCAAATGACGATGCGCATCCGCCCCCGGGTGAATATATTGAATCGGCAGCTGTCCCCCTGTGCCGATGTCGGACGGAAAGGAGGCGATGCGGATGGAACCGATTTTTCCGCTCACGGAAGAGCATCTTGACCGGTTCCGCGGACAACTGGTGTGCGTCGTCATGAAGGACGGCACGCGGCATGTCGGGATCTTGTGCCGCTGCCGCAACGGGCGGCTCGTCCTGAACGATGATGCGGGCGGCGATGGCCCCGATCTGCATGCCGATGCCGGCGGGAAGCGGCGCTCCCGGCGGCAGTCCGTGAGCCGGAAACGCAGCGGGAAGCCGGCGGGTGCCGCGCAGCCGGATGCGGCTTATGCGGCCGGCTTCGGAAGCGGCGGATGGGCAGGTCCGCCGTACGGTCCGTACGGGTTCTTCGGCCCGCGGCTGCTGCTGGATCTGGCGCTGATCGCGCTCGTGTTCCTGATCCTGTAGGTTTCCCTGATCCGCCTCGGGCGCATTCCTTCCCGGATGGACATCGGCCATACAAATCCTTACAATTAATGCAACAAGGCGCTCACATTGCGCCGACCGGGAGGGAACGCCGATGAAGGTCGAACCCGTCAGACTGCGCCGGACCTGGCCGATCGACAGCACCCTGCCGCCCGTCCGTCCCGCGGACGACGGCCGCAAGCCGCCCGGACGGCGGTTCGGGGGCGCGTCCGATCCGGCGGTCGAACGCAGGCGGGCCGCCGGGAGCGCGGCCGCATGGCTCGCGGCGGCCGGCCGCGCCCGGGATTCCGCCGGCCGGCTCGCCGATGCTTCGCTCTGGACACGCAGAAGCGTCTGGAGCAGCGATCCGGAGGCGGTCGCCGGACAAGCTCCGGACGACGCGCCGCTTGCCGCCTTTCGCCTCGAGATCGAGCGGACGGCCCGGGCGCAGCGGAACCTGGGCTTCGAGCTGGCGATGCACGGCGCGTCGGTCATCGAGCCCGGCCGGCATGCGTTCCGGCTGGCGTGCGCCGGGAAGTCTTGCGCGCTTGAAGTGGAGATCGAAGCGGGCGACACGAACTTGACGGCGCTCGCGCGGCTTGCGGGCGCGATCAACGACGCCGAAGCCGGCGTTCGGGCCGCGCGGCGGGAAGACCGAAAGCTCCGCCTCGTCTGGCTGGAAGTGACCGGCTCGGCGCCGGGCGCCCGCGGCGCGTTCGAGCTGGCGGATGTGGACGGCAGCGCCGTCAGCGCGTCCGGCATCGGCACGGCTTCGATCGCGGCGGAGGACGCCGTCTTTCGCGTGAACGGCGGGCCGGACCGGGTGTCGCCGGTGAACGAGACGGTCCTGGACCCCGGCCGGGTCCGGCTCGCATGGCGTGCTTCGGCAACCGGGACCTATGACGTTGCGGTCGGCTATGATGCGGACGCAATCGCCGCCGAGCTCCGGCAGGCCGTCGGCGACATCGATGCGCTGGCCGGCATCCACCGGACGAGCGCCGGCAGCCTCCACCCGTCGCTGCTCCGCGAGCTGGACGCGGCGATGACGACGGAGGCTGCGGAGCGGCTCGGCATCGCGCGCTCGGGCGACGGATGGGCGCTCGATGAGCGCCGCTTCCGCGACGCGATCCGGCACGATCCGGAGCGCGTGCGGCTGGAACTCGCCGGCCCCGACGGCTGGGCCGCCGGGGTCATCCGGACGATGGAACGGTTTCTCGTGATGCCCGCCGAAGCGCTGATCCACCCGGCGATGCGGGACGCCGGCACCTATGCGCCGGATCTGTCGGGCGGCACGCAGGTGCAGCCGGCGGCGCCCGCCTCCGGGTGGTATTTCGATTCGATGTATTATGTGCCGAATCGGCTGTAGCGTGCATACCACGTTACAGAGACACGCGGAGCCAGGCAGTAGCTTCTGTAACGTGCATACCACGTTACAGAGACACGCGGAGCCAGGCAGTAGCTGCTGTAACGTGGATACCACGTTACAGCGGCGCGCGGAGCCAGGCAGTAGCTGCTGTAACGTGCATACCACGTTACAGAGACAACGCGTCCGCCGGGTTGTGCTACAATGGCAATGGAGGTGAGCGCCGTGCGCAGACATATGCCGCGGATCCTCGTCATTCTGCTGCTGCTCGCCGCCGGCGGCGTTCTGGGCGGCAGCCTGCTCCGGAACACGCATCCGCGAGCGGAGATCATCGGCTGGAGCATCGGCCTGCTGTTCGCGTTTCTTGCCGCTTTTGCGGCGGCCCATGTCTTCTCGGGCGAACGGGACGAAGGATGACGCGTCTTATTAAGACACCCCGCGGAAAGGAAGTCGAACGGACATGACGGCCACCGAGCGCCCGATCCTGCAAATCGTCGGATACAAAAACAGCGGCAAAACAACTCTCCTCTGCGCGCTCGTCCGGAAATTCCGCGCCGAAGGCTTCACCGTCGCCGCCATCAAGCACGACGCCCACGACTTCGCATTCGACCGTCCGGGCACCGACACCTGGAAGATGGCGGAAGCCGGGGCCGGGTTCGTCGCCATCACCTCGCCGCACCGGACCGCGTGGACATCGAGCCGCCCCGCATCATTGGACGATTTGGCGGGTCAGGCCGCGCACGCCGACCTCGTGCTCGCCGAAGGCTTCAAGGACGCGCCGCACCCGAAGCTCGTCCTGCTGCGCGGCGAAGAAGATCTGCCGCTGCTCGGCCTGCCGAACGCGGCGGCCGCGATCGTGCCCGACGGCTGGATGCCGCGCGCAGCGGTCATGCCCGTCTTCTGCCGCGATGACGTCGACAGCATTTTCTCCTTCGTTCGGACCCTGCTGCCGTAAAAAATGAAAAAACCGCCCGCCGGCGGTTCATCATGCTCCTTATTCCATACCCTTCAGTCCGCAAGCCCCTGCTTGTGCGCGTAAATCGCGGCCTGCGTCCGGTCCTCCACGCCCAGTTTCGAGAAAATGTTCGTGATGTGATACTTCACCGTCTTCACGCCGATGAACAGCTTATCCGCAATCTCCTGATTGGACATGCCCTGGGCGAGCAGCTTGAGCACTTCCATCTCGCGTTCGGTGAGCGACTCGTGCGGCGCCGGCGCCGGCGCCCGCTGCGGCTGCCGGAACCGGTTCATCATTTTCGCCGCCACCTGCGACTCGAGCACCGACTGGCCCCTCGCCGCCGCCCGGATCGCCTCCGCGATTTCCGTCGCCCGCGACGTCTTCAGCAGATAGGAGAACGCACCCGCTTCGATAACCGGGTACATTTTGCTGTCGTCGATGTAGCTGGTCAGCACGATGACCTTGCATTCCGGCAGCATCTCCATCAGCCTGCGGGTTGTCTCGACGCCGTCCATGCCGTCCATGACGAGGTCCATGAGGACGACGTCCGGTTTGTACATCTGCGCGAGTCTGAGGCCCTCCTGGCCGTTCGAAGCTTCGCCGACGACCTCGATCCCTTCTTCCGTGTCCAGCACGGCCGCCAGGCCGATGCGCACCATCTCGTGATCGTCGACGAGCAGCACCTTGATCGGCTGATCCATCCCTTCATCCGTCCCTCTCTTCCATAAGTACCGGCACCCGGATATCGATTTCCGTTCCTTCGCCCGGCGCGGAACGGAGCGTCATCGTGCCGCCCATCTCGTACACGCGCTCCTCCATCGTGAGCAGCCCGTACGATGTCTGTTTTTTCGCTTCCATGTCGAATCCGACGCCGTCGTCCCGCATCAGCAGATGCAGCTGGCCTTGTTCCCGCCGCAGCGAAATGTCCATGCGCGAAGCTCTCGCGTGGCGCAGCGTGTTCGACAGCGCCTCCTGCACAATGCGGAACAGATGATCTTCCGCTTCCGGCAAAATCGCCAAATGCGGCTCCTGGTCGAGCGCGATCACCATGTTCGGCACCTTCTGCTGCAATTCCTCGACCAGCGCTTCGAGCGCCTGCGGCAGCCGCTTGCCGTCCAGATGGACCGGCCGAAGATGCAGCAGCAAGGCGCGCATCTCCGATTGCGCGACGGACGCCATCTCCTCGATCAGCTCCACCTGCCGCTTCGCCCGCTCGAAGTCTTTGTCCAGCGTCCGCTTCACCGCGGTGGCCGTCATCGAGATCGCGAACAGCTGCTGGCTGACCGCATCGTGAAGCTCGCGGGCGAGGCGCTGGCGCTCTTCGGTGATCGCCTTGAATTTCAGCTGCTCCTTGCGCATCCGCTCCTCGGGGTTCTCATCTTCCCCCGAAGCTTCACCGCCCTCGCCATCCGCGCCGGGAAGCGTCACCGGCCGGCGCTTGAGCTGCTGCTCCGCCAGCTTCATCAGCGTTTGCTTCAGCTTGACCCCCTGGAGGTAACTGTACAGGGCCGCCACGGCGAGACCGAGGCCGATGAGCGTCAGCACGAAGGCCGCCGTCTTCTCCTGCAGTTTGAAAATCTTCAAATATCCCGTGCCCTGCAGCACCAGCACCATGAGGCCGAGCAGCACGACGAGCCACAGCAGCGTCTCGGCCGCGTTGCGCTTCGGCTTCGCCTGATCCCGGGGTCTGCCCGGGCCGGCCGGTGCGCGTCCCGGCATTTTGTCCGCCGACATGCCGCCGCTCCTTCCAATGGCCGGCCGTAAGCCGGCCTCTCCTTCATTTTCATCGTAACAAGCGGAACCCGCTTCCGTAAAGCAGGTTCCGCTTCGCCAATCCTGTCCGCGCGGCATGCAGCCGCGGGCGCACCTTCCATGCGGTGCTCCGCGGCTGCCGTCAACCTTATTCGCCGGCGGACTGGTTCAGCTTGTTCTTGAGCGCCTGAAGCTGCGCTTCGACTTCAAGCTCCTTGCCCGGATCGAGCTTCGGCACCGCCGCCGCGGAGCTGTAGTAGCCCGGCGTGCGAAGCACTTCGGCTTCCGCCTCCATCTGCAGAATCTTCTCTTCCATCCGGGCGAACCCGCGCGCCGCGTTGCCGCTTTCGATCGAGTGCGTGTTCGTGATCTGCGCGAGCTGCTTTTGCGCTTTCGCCATTTGCGCCCGCGCCGCCAGTTCGTTCCGCTTGTTGCGCAGCTGATAGTACTCGTCTTTCATTTCACGCAGCTGCGCCTTCAGCGCTTCGGCCTGCTGCTCGGCCTGGGCGTGGAGATCGCTGTACTCCGCCGTTTTCTGATCGAAGTAGATTTTCTCCTCCAGCAGCTTGCGCGCCAGATCTTCGCGTCCGGTGCGGAGCGCTTGCTCGGCCTTCGCCTCGCGGTCGATCGCGTTGCGCGCCGCTTCCTCGAGGCGCTGCTTCATGCGGCGTTCATTGGCCATTTGCTTGGCCACCGTAACTTCCGCCTGATGAATTTCCGCTTCCATGTCGCGCAGATACTGGTTCAGCATGACGACCGGATCTTCCAGCTTGTCGAGCATCTCATGCAGGGACGCCTTCGTCATGTCTTTCAATCTTTTGAATACTCCCATGGTTATTCTCCTTTCTCGAGCTTTCGGATTTTGGCCTTGAGCTCTTCGATTTCTCTGCGAAGCGCCTTCTTCTCCAGATCTTCCATCATGGCGTCAAGATTGTCCGGGTTCGGAGGCGGCGTCTCATAATTCGGCCGGGGGCCGTATTCGGGACCGTGGTTGGGCGGATAGGAACCGTAACCGGGATTCCTCCAGCCGCCGTGGTGCGGATTGTAGTAGCCTCCGCCGCCCGGCGGATATCCGCCGTAACCGCCCGGACCGTAATAATTGTTGTAATGGGGCGGTTCCTTCGGGACGACAAGCGCCGCCAGAATGTAGATGAGGATGAAACCTCCGCTCGTGACGACGGCGAGCACGATTGCGACGATCCGAAGCAGCGTCGCGTCCACATTCATGGCCTCCGCCAGACCGCCGCACAGCCCGAACAATTTCTTGTCGCGTGAAGAGCGGTATATTTTCATCGCGGTATCAGCCTTCTTTCTCGAGCTTGCGTTTCAGTTGCTCCAATTCCGCTTCGACCAGTTCGGATGATCCTGTCGGGATGTAAGACTGCCCGGATCGGCGGATTTCACGCAGGCTGCGTGCTTCGAGCTCCATGTCGCTGATCCGGTCGTCGAGCCGCCGGAACATGGTGTCCGGGTGGCCCACCATCGAGCCGAACCGCTCGTTCATGCGCTGCTGCAGACGAAGCGACTCCATGCGCGCCACATAGTATTCGCGCTTGTCATAGACCGCCTGGTATTCGCTGCGCAGCTCCCGCAGCAGCGCCTCCAGTTCGGTCACGTTCGCCTGGCTGTTCTCGTAAAGTTCTTTATATTGCTGCGCGCGCTGCGCGTGATGCTGCTTCTCCGTCAGGGCGAGGCGGGCCAGATGTTCTTCCCCGGCCTTCAGCGCGGTGACCGCCTGCTGCTCGCGCTTCTCCGCCTGCTGTTCGGCTTGCAGCCATTGCGCCCGCAGGCTGCTCGCGTGAGCCGAATATTGCTGGTACAACCGTTCAGCCTGGATGATCTCTTCCCGCGTCGCCCACAGGAACTGATCGATCAGCCGCACCGGGTCTTCCGCCCGCTCCAGCCGTTCGTTCAGCGTCGCAACCGTAATGTCGCGCACGCGCTTGATCAGACTGCTCATCGCATGACCTCCGTTTCCGTTGGTATCGCTGTTGTTCTGTCGAATGTTTCAGTCGGATTTCAGTCGGATCAGAAGACCCTCCTGCTTTTGCCCTTGATCATCGAGATGCCGATCACGATGGCTGCAATCGCGAGAATCAGGAAGAGCAGGCCGGACAATTTGCCGAGGAGCATGATTGCGCCGACGGCGATGAGGATGGTCCCGATCCAGTGCTTGCCGTTCCTCAGTCCGACATATCCGAGACCGAGCAGCATGATGGGGAAGAGCCAGCCGAAGATCGGGCCGAGCGTGAAACCGAAAAATCTGAGCACGATCATTCCGCCGATAATGACGAGAATGACGCCGAGCGCCGTCTTGCTGTTCAAACCGTTCACCGCCTTTCCAACCGGGTTCGTTCCTTCTGTCTTTATTCTAGGTATAATCCGGATAACACAAAACGGACCGGGGGCGGTTTTTGGACCTGGACCCCGGTCGGGGAGAACCTTCGCTTGCAGACCGAGCCGGATTTTGCGGCATCGTCGGCACAGTTGCCGGCAGCGGGCCTCCGGAGTATGATATAAATATTTCCAGCCGTCATACTGGGGGTTATCACAATATGAAACGATTGCTGGCCTGCGCCGTCTCGTTTGCCCTGTTGCTCATCTGGATGGCGCTGAACGCCGGGGATGAACCTCGGCCCCATGCCGGGTTCTCCAACTTCTACGTCATCGGAACCGCCGCTTACCAGCTTTTTTTCTATTACTTCTTCATCGCTTTGCCCGTTTCGATGTGGGTGGACAGCATCCTGTATCGCAGATTCGCTTCCCGCAAGGCGCTCATGGTCATCCGCTTGATCGGCCATACTCTATCGGGGCTGGCCGTCGGCTGGCTGCTCTCCCACCCGCTTCGGGTGCCTCCCGAAGGCCGTCTGAGCTTCGCCGCCGTCCTGTGCCTGCTGATGCTCCTGATGCTCGCGGTCGACTTTCTGTTGTCCATTCGGATCAGGCGCAAACAGCGGCAAGTTTGACGCATCACCGGCCCCCGGGAAAAATCGCGCAACCACGCAGGTTCACCAACCGGCATCCCATTCCGGTTCATGCATAAACCGCGCCAGATCCACCCGTCCGCCCGCGTCCACGGCGACGCCTTCCCGCCGAAGAAGCTGCGCCTGCATCTCCCGGCCCGCCGCGTCCGGAATCGCGATCTCGCCCCTGGCGTTCACGACCCGGTGCCAGGGCAGCCGGTGCCTTTCGCTCATCGCGTGCAGAATGCGAACGACTTGCCGCGCGCCCCGCGGACTGCCGGCACGGCGGGCGATCTGGCCGTAAGTCATGACGCGGCCTTCCGGTATGCCCTGAATGAGCCGCACTACCCTCGCAGTGAATGGCGTCATCGTTCCCCCACGTCCAACGAATCTTTTGCCCAAAAGTATAGCACACCGGCCGGGACAAGTCCGCGTTCTCCCGCAGCCCGTCCGCGGTCCCGCCGGCAGCGGCCGAAAAAACGGCTCCTTCCGGGCGGAAGGAGCCTGATGCTGGAGCATCGCTTGAAAATCGCTTGAGGTGCAGATGTTGGACAGGCTGTCACTTGCTCGCAAGGAACTCGTTGAACTGCCGCTGCTTCTCTTCCACGACCTTGTCGAGGCCGGCGGCGCGCAGCGCGTTCAGATACTCCGGCAGCACCTTGTCGGGATCGACCGAGCCCGTCTCGAGCGCGCGTTGATACTGCTCGATGACGTTGGCCAGGGCGCCGACTTCCGATTTCACCGGATCGCTGTTGAAGACGAAGCCGAGCCCCGGCGAAACGTGCGCGTTCTGGTTGAACTCGCGGAATTTGTTCCACTTCTCCGGATCTTCGGAATCCCAGACGTAGTTCAGGAACTGGTTGCCGAACATCCACGCCGAACCCGGCGAGTAGTCGGCCGTCTTGTCCGTCGGCGAGATGATTTCGCCGTTTCGCGTATAGTGCACGCCTTCGATGCCGAAGTTCAGCAGGTTGTTGAGCTCTTTGTCCGTGTGCAGCAGGTTGATGAACATCATCGCGCGCTCCGGATCTTCGGACGTCGAGGAGATCGCCAGCATCGAACCGGCCGTCTCCGACGTCGCGACCGTCTTCGACGTCATGATGATCTGCTCCAGTTCGCCGGAGCGTCCGGCCGCGCTCGCGATTTCTTCCGCCTTGCCCGGCTTCATCGGCTCGACCGTCATGAACGTGCCCCTTGCCTGCCAGATGTCGTTCGACGATTGCTGGGTCGTCGCGGCATCCTTGTTGATATAGCCCTTCTGATACCATTCGCGCGCCAGCGCCAGATATTCCTTGTAGCGGTCCAGTTCTTCGACCGGCTTGACCGTCGTGTCGTCCATGTCTTTCAGGATGGCGCCCGGAATCGTGCCGTCGCCGAGGAAATCATAGTTCGCGAAGAAATGCGAGTTGAACAGGCCGCCGTTCGACCATACCGGCACGACGTCCGGACGGCCTTGCTTCACTTTCTCGAGAATCGGCGTCAGATCCTGCGGCGTCTTCACCGAGCTCATATCGAGTCCCAGCTCTTCCGCAATCGTCTTGTCGTATACGATGCCGCCGGCAGCCGCCAGCTCCTTGTTCGTCGGCACGCCGTAGTTCTTGCCGTTGATCTTCGCGCCTTCAAGGAAGGCGGGATCGAGCGTCTCCAGGATGCCCTGCCCGTGTTTTTGCAGCAGGTCGCCCAGTTCGAGGAACGCGCCTTTGCCGACGTTGACCGCGTGGCCGTTCCATTGAGCCGTGAAAATGATGTCGGCTTTTTCGCGGGATGCGATCATCAGGTTCATCCGGTCATCCCAGGCGCCCCATTCGATCGGGACAATGTCCAGGGTGGCGTTGATTTTCTCTTTCAGAATCTTGTTGATCGCTTCTTCGACCACCTTCTCGTCCTTCTGCGGGGTCCCCGGATAGTACAGGCTCAGCTCATACGGCGGCAGATCGGACGAGCCGCCGCCGTCGTTTCCGGACGACGGGGAAGGCGAGCCGCCGCCGTCGCTCGAACTGCCGCCGTTCGAACCGCCGCCGCTGCCGCCGCCGTTATTGTTGCCGCCGCCTCCGCATGCGGAGATGACCAACGCCACGGCGACGAGAAGCGTGAAGATGACCGTCAGACGTTTCTTCCGCTGCTTCATGTTCAAGTGGACCTCCCTGAATGAAATAGGTTATATGCCATACCGGCGGAATAACCGGTTACAGCCGGACGGAATTGGCTTGACGGCGTTTCGCAGCGCGCCGCCGTCAGCCTTTGACGGCGCCGACCGTCAGACCTTTGATGAAATATTTCTGGAAGAACGGGTAGGCGAGCACGATCGGTCCGATGCCGACGACGGCCATCGCCATGCGCATCGTCTCTGCCGGGAACCGGACATATGCGCCGGCCTGCTGCAGCGCCTGCATGGCCTGGCTGTTCTGCGCGAGATACTGGACGTTCTGCATCGTCTTGTACATCAGGTACTGGATGCTGACGTTCTCGTTCTTCGTGATGTACACGAGGCTGAGGAACCAGTCGTTCCAGTAGGTGATCGTCTGGAACAGGGCCACCGTCGCCAGCACCGGCAGCGAGAGCGGCATGACGATCTGGAAGAAGATGCGGACCTCGCCCGCGCCGTCGATTCTCGCCGACTCCAGCACGGCGCTCGGCACGGATGTCGCGAAGAACGTCCGCGTCACGAGCACCCAGAACGCCGGGATGAGCAACGGCATGATGAGCACCCAGAGCGTATCCTTCAGATGGAGAAGCTGGACATACACGAGATACCAGGGTACCAGACCGCCGCCGAACAGCATCGTGAAGAACACGATGAACGTGAAGAAACGGGCGTGCGGGAAATCCCGCCTGGAGATCGGATAGGCGTACATCGCCACCATGACCATGCTGAGCACGGTGCCGATGACGGTCACCGAGACCGTGATGCCGTACGACCGTGCCACCTGTCTGAAATCTTCGAACAGGAAATCGTAAGCGCCGGTGTCGAACACCGACGGGATGAACTTGTACCCTTCGCGCATCACCACGTCTTCGCTCGAGAACGACACCATGACGAGCAGCACGATCGGAATGATGCACAGGAGCGAATAGAGGATGAAGACGATGTTGACGCTCCACTGCGCCCACGCGGGCAAAATATTTTTCGGGTTGGCCCCGGACAGTTTCGCTTTCGGTTTCGCATTCACGGCAGCTTCCATCGCTGGACCTCCTAGAACAAGGCATTCTCGCTGTTGATGCGCCGCACGACCCAGTTCGAGAAATAGACGAGCACGAACCCGACGACCGATTGCAGGAGCCCGGCAGCCGATGACATGCCGACATCGCCGACGGTCAGGAAGGTGCGGTAAACGTACGTGTCGATGACGTTCGTGACCGGGAACAGCACGCCGGAATCGCGCGTCACCAGGTAGAACAGACCGAAATCCGCGTTGAAAATCCGGCCGATCTGGAGCAGCGTCATGATCGTGATGATCGGCGTGAGCAGCGGCACCGTAATCCGGGTCATCTGCTGCCATTTGTTCGCGCCGTCGATCGTGGCCGCTTCGTACAGCTCATCGTCCAGTCCGACGATGGCCGCCAGATAGATGACCGCATAGTACCCCATGTTTTTCCAGGTGTTGATGATCGGCAGGATCCACGGCCACACCTTCTGCTCGAAGTACCAGTTGATCTCTTCGATGCCGAGCAGCGGGAACAGCGTCTTGTTCAGGTAGCCGTGCTCCGGGCTGATGAAGCCGTACACCAGGTAACTGATGACGACATAGGACAGGATGTACGGCAGGAACATGATCGACTGATGCAGCTTCGCCATGAACTTGCTTCTGAGCTCGTTCAGCAGGATGGCGAACGCGAGCGGAAAGACCAGGTTCAGGACGATGAACAGCGCGTTGTAGGCCAGCGTGTTCCGCGTAATGATCCAGGCATCCTTCGTCAGGAACAGATACTCGAAGTTTTTGAACCCGACCCACGGGCTGTCCCAAATGCCGATCTGATAGTTGACTTTCTTGAACGCGATCAGAATCCCGAACATCGGCAGGTAGTTGTTGAAGAACAGGATGACAAGCGCCGGAAGCATCATGAGGTAGAAAATCCAGTACTTCCGGACGGTCCCCAGGAAGGACGGTTTGCGCGTCTTCACTTCGGGAACGTCTGTTGCCGTCGCAATCGCTTCCGCAGCATGGTTCGCCATTCGGATCCTCCCAGCCTCTCTGTGGCGTTGATATGTCCAGCATAGCGGAGGCTCTGAAAGCGCTTCTAGCGGGATGATGACCGGGTTGACGTTTTTGTAACCTCGGGTGTTGTCCGAAGCGCCATCTTCCAGAATATCCCTCCCCGCTGTCTAATACTGTAATAAAAAACATCGCCGGCGGACTATCGGCGATGTGACCTTCGCTTGACGGTATGGTGACATTTTACTCGATTTCCTGATATTTTTTGCGGTATTCCTGCGGCGTCAGTCCGGTCGAACGTTTGAACTGCTTCGAGAAGTGAGAGAAATTCGCATAGCCGACGGACAAGGCGATGTCGCTGATCTTCACGTTCGTCTTCGCCAGCGCCTCCTTCGCCTTCTCCATCCGCCGGTCGACGATGTAATCGGTCAGCGACATGCCCGTCTCCTTGCGGAACAGACGGGACAGATAGGCCGGATTGAGATAGACGTGTCCGGCGATTCGTTCCCGGTTCAGATCGTCGTGCAGATGCGCGTCGACGAACCGTTTGACGCGAACGATGGTGTTCGAGCTGGCCTCGCTGTGCTCGGCGATCACCTTGCGCGCCTTGCCGGTGAACGCAATCGTCCAGCTCTTCAGCGCCGCCAGCGTCCGCATCGTCTGGTTGACATCCGGATGACCGCCGTCGGGATAGACGTCGCCCGGCGACAGCCCGCGGCGCAGCAGCGCCTGGAACACTTCGTACGTCAGCCCGGAGATATAGAGCATCATCGCCGCCCGATCCGGCGGCTCGCGGGTGAACGCGGTGAACGCCTCGTCGATTCGCCGCATCAGCTCCGGCTCCCTCCCGTTCTCGATCAGCAGCGCCCACTCGCCGAAGTTGGGCATGTACGCCGATCGGACCGGCTGCCGCATGAAGGCGGAAGCCCGGAACACCTCGCCGGTCCGGTGGACGTTGTGCCGCTCCATCTCCGCGAGCAGCGCAATGTTCGGAGGCAGTTCCCGCAACGGGACCGGTTCGCCGATGTAGCAGGAGACGACGCTGTAGAGCAGCTCGCCGGCTTTGCGCACGTATTCGCGGCATCGCGCTTCCGGTTCGTCCCCGCCCAGGCCTTGCGGATCGTAGAACAGCGCGAACAGCATGCCGTGCCCGTCCTGGATGACGTGTCCGGCACTGTCCCGGAGCAGGATGTCGCCGGCCGCGTTCTTGAGCGCGTACGTCATGATCTCCTCATCGCGCGCGCTCCAGTCCTGCTTCCATTCTTCCACGCTGATCAGGATCGGCAGAACCGGACTGTCCGCGGTCAGCTCGATGCCGTAGAGCGCCAGCATCGGCTCCAGCTGCTCCGGCGTCGGCGCCAGCCGATGATGGAACACGTCCTGCCAGAAGCGCTCGATCAGAAGCGGAAGCTGGCGATTCCACTGTTCATAGTAATATTCGTAGGTTTTGCGGAACGCCTCCTCCTGCTCGCGCTGCCGGATTTTGCCGAGCGCCTTGACGACGCAGGCCTTGAGCTGCTCATGATCGATCGGCTTGAGCAGGTAATCGAAACTCGACAGCTGGATCGCCTGCTGCGCATAGCGGAAGTCGGCATGCCCGGTCAGGAAGATCGTCTCCGTCTGCGGCGAATGCTCGTTGACCCATTCCAACAGGCCGATGCCGGTCTCGTTGGGCATCTCGATATCCGAGATCATGATATGGATCGGATGCTGCCGGATAATCTCGCGCGCTTCCGCCGCGTCATACGCCGTGAACACGTTCGCGATCTCCGCCGACACCCAGTCGATCCCCTGCACGATGCCCCTTACCGCGATCTCTTCATCATCCACGACCAACAGATTGTACATCGTCCGCCTCCCCGATAACGGATATGTCAGCCGTCCGTTCCGTCGACAGCTCGGCCGGCAGCGGCAGCCGGACGCGAACGACCGCGCCGCCGCCCGGATCGTTGTCGAATTCGACCCCGGCCCCGCCTTCGTACCGCAGCTTGAGCCGCTGCACCACGTTCGCGATGCCGAGCCGGCTGGATTCCGAAGCCGGAAGCTCCTCTCCCCTGCGCAGCCGGTCGAGCACATCCGGATGGAAGCCGACGCCGTTGTCGCGAATGACGATGACGAGCTTGTCCCCGTCATCGGCGGCGGCAATCTCGCCGTGGATCCGGATGATGAATTTCTCCCGGCGGTTGAGAAAACCGTGGATGATCGCGTTCTCGACGAACGGCTGCAGCGTCAGCGCCGGCAGCGCGGCCGTCCGCCAGCGCTCCGGAATGTCGACGATGCATTCCAGTTTCTCGGGGAAGCGGAACTTCTGGATTTCGACATAGTTCCCGATATGCTTCAGCTCTTCCTCCAGCGTGATCGATTCCCGGTTCACCCGCATGATGAAGCGGAAATAATCGGCCATGTGCAGGGCCATCTTCTTCACCGAATCGTGGTCTTTCAGGACGGCGAAGTTGTAGATGATGTTCAGGCTGTTCATGTAGAAATGCGGATTGATCTGCGCCTGGAGTTGCTTCATCTCGTTCTTCTGCGCCCTGAGCTGCTCCTCGTACATCCCGATGCGCAGATTGCTGATCTGTTCGGCCATGTTGTTGAACGTGTTCGCCATGAACTGGAATTCGACCGTGTTCGTCGTCTTCAGCCGGAAATCGAGCATCCCGAGCGACAGCTTCTTCATGCCGTTGATGAGCTGGTGCAGCGGCTGGAACACGGTGCGCTGGATGAACAGCAGATACATGGAGAACAGGAAGACGAGCCCGAGCACGATGAAATAGACCGCCTTCTGGAAATAGGGAAGTCCCTGCAGCATCTGTTTCTCCGGCACAGCCACGGCGACCGCGATGTCGGCCATCGAACTGGTGCGGATCATGACGAGATGGCGGTTTTCCCCTTGCCCGATGATCTGGTACGGCGTGTCGAGCAAGGGCAGGTTCGCAATCGGCAGCGTGCGGTCCGTGAATGACAGCGGGTCCGCCGTCCGCACGCCTTCGCGGCTGTACACGGCGCTCTCCCCGATTTTGTCATCGTCCCACTGGATGCGGAGCAGGTCCAGAATATCGCTGATGCTGATGATGGCGCCGATGTACTGGTTGTTCTCGGACGGCGTCAGGCGCACGAGGAAGTCGCGGCCGGGCATCAGATCGTTCTCCCACAGCATCCAGCTCCCGTCCAGCATCTGCCGGTGCTGCGCCGCGATGCGGGGCGCCTCCTGGGCGAGCAGCTGCTTGACCTGTCCATAATTTCCGGAAGAACTGAAAATGATATCGTTTTCATTATAAATGAAAACAGTATGCAGCAGATTGTAAAATCCGATGTCGCGGTTGATTTTGTTCTGCACCCGGACCTTCGTCAGCACGTAATTGTCGCTGTCCACGGGAAAAGCCGCCAGCAGCCCGACATCCGCGTCGAGCACGGCCAGCTTGTACAGATAATCATTGATCTCTTCCATATACAGATCCAGCTGCCCCACGAAAATATCGAGCGTATTGCGATACGTCTCGGATACCTTGTCATGCACCACGTTCTTCGCATACCAGTTGTTGGCGATCAGGAACAGCACAACCGGCAGCATGACGGCGAAGAAGCTGATGACAAGCTGCGTTCGGATCGATCGTCTCACCCGGCCAGCCCCCGCTACACAAGACCCTGTTACTGTCAGTCTAACAATGGGCGGGGCAATCCGCAACAGAAACGGCATTTGACTCCCCGATGAAAGATTGATAACCTTGTGACCGGTTCTGCATATCCTCGGGAGGTGATCGCGTGGACCGGTGGATCGGCCCAAGCTTCGAAGACTATTTGACCTGGGAATTCTGGTCGCCCTATTCCGTTGCCGCGCTCCAGAAACTGGGACACCTTCTGCTGATCATCGTCCTCACCTGGCTCACCCTCCGCCTGCGCAAAATCGTCGTCTCGCGTGTCTTCGCCCTGACAAGGCTGGACATCAAACAGCGTAAAACGCTCGAATCGCTGCTGCTGTCGTTTACGCGGTACGCCATCTTCATCGTCGCGATCCTGACCGGACTCAGCACCTTCGGCGTCAACATCGGACCGATCATCGCCGGGGCGGGCGTCGTCGGGCTGGCCGTCGGATTCGGCGCACAGACGCTCGTGAAGGATTTGATCACCGGCTTCTTCATCATCTTCGAAGACCAGTTCTCCGTCGGCGACTACGTGTCGATCAATAACGGCCAGATCCGCGGCACCGTGGTCAGCGTCGGCCTGCGCGCCACCAAGATCCGCACCTGGGCCCAGCATGTCGTCGTCATCCAGAACTCGGAAATCCGCATCAGCGAGAACTACAACCGCGAGCGCATGCGGGCGATCATCAACATTACCGTCGCCTACGAGACCGATCCGGCCGATGTCGAAGCGGCGGTGAACCGGCTGTCGGCCCGGCTGCAGCGGGAGATGCCCCACCTGTTCCTGCGGAACGAGGAGGGGGAAGTGATCGAGCCGCCGCAGCTCTACGGCATCACCGATGTCGAGAACCAGGCGCTCGGCGCCAAATATACCGTCGTCAGCTTGGTGAACGACCAGCACTACTGGACGGCTTGCAAAGAAATCCGCAAAGCGCTGCTCTATGAATTGAAAGCATACGGCATCCAGGTCGCCTACCCGCGCCGCATCGAGCGCATGGAAAGCGAGGCGGCGCTTCGCTGACCGACAGCAGTCGCGCGCACTCCGTCGAACTCCGGACTCCGTGAGTTGTCAACTGCGAATGTCTGAATCAAGATGGATGTACGGCGCGGCTTCTTTTAACTGCCGGATAAATTCGTCCGCTCTCTCTGGGGAAACGTCCCAATATCCGGTATGATCGTAAATCCTCAACCGTTTGTGGGACAATGCCGCCGAAGCTTCCCAGGAAACAACGGGACGTACCTTTACGATCCTGCTCAAAGGAATCGTTTTTCGAATCAAAATGCCGCTTTTTATGCGCAAATTGCCCCGGTCAATGATATAAACCGTCCCGATTACGGCCGAATGCGTGATGATCCCGAAAACCGCGAAAACAACCGCAAGCAAGATTTGAACGATCAGATTCAAATTCGTAAAAAAGATGGTCACGGCAAGAACATAACAGACCAGGGAAGCCCCCCATAACAACACGCCAACCCATTTTTCTTTTCCGGATTGAAAGCGCATGAATACACCTCCAGTAGCCTTGTCAGTGGTCATCAGATTTATCCGGTTGTATTTCCCCCATTATGGATTCTTATTGCGTTATGGATTATTGTACGACTCCTTACAGGACTAAGATAAAAACCTTTCCTTGATCTCTTCTGTTGGAATAATGCAAGTTTTTGTCTGTTTGAAAATCAATTTCCTCCGTTTGGCAACATAGCGATAAGCCAGGTCTCTCAATGGTTTTGGAATAATGAGTATCTCAACTTTCGCAGCTTAATTTTCCGAACAAGGCCTTGATATAATTGGGCAAACTCGCAATCCATTGCTGGAGTTGACATACAACGGCAGACTGATCCCGTTTGGATTTCGCTTCCGTGAACGCCATGAAAAATGCGATCAGATGCTGCAAAGCCGTTATGAGATCCAGGTCTCGAACTTCGTCGGAAAACAGGAAAAACAGACCGCCCAACGACCGCGCGTCGTTGTTGTGACGGCGTTCCCATTCCATTACGAGATAACGGGTAAACACGATCGTGGTGTGGCTGATGAGCATATCAAACGAACGACCTTGAAACTCCGTTCCCAGTCCAGGTACGATTTGGCAAATTTGAAGAACGTCTCAATGCTCCAACGCATGCCGTAGATGCGAACGATTTCAGCCTCTTCCAACGCCAAATCGGTGCTGAGCAGAACCAGCCAATCCCGCCGCCGATGGCGGTTTTGCACAAAGACCAGTTTGATCGGCAAACCGCAGGCGGTTTGAACGATGACCGAGCCAAGGATTTCTTTGTTTTTCTGCTTTGGCAACAGGGCATACAGTTCATGGAGCGTCAGGCTTTTTCCGTCGAACCGGTATCGTTGTTTCATCGCCTTGACCATCCCAATGACATGCAGACCTTTCGCCATCAGTTCACGCAACAGAGGCGCTTGGGTAAACCAACTGTCCATCAGGACAAAGTCAGCGCTAAATCCAGCCTGAATCGCTCGATCAAGCAGAGCCGCCACGGCATCCGGTTTGCGTGAAAGCGCCTCGATGCGGCGTTTGTAGCCTTGGGTACGCTTGGACAGACGTTCCTTCATCTCGCAAAAGCGATTCGCCAGCTTGGCCGAGCTGAGCATGACAAAATCGATGGGCGCAAAGCTGAAGCCATCCGACCATCCGAGCGTGAGCATGTTGTAGCCGCGAGCATATCTCCCCGTCGTATGATCGAAGACGCGGGCAAGCAACTCGGCTTTCTTGCTGCGATCCCTGCGAAGAACCGAATCATCAATGATGAACGTCCGAACGCGGGACGAAGAGGTTAAGGAATCAAAATGCTGAACGACCTTCAGACTCAAGGCATGCAAAAATCGTCGCCAGGCAAAGCGTGGATGGTTTAAGAATCGATAGACTACATCTTTGCCAGGCAACGACTGGCGGCGGTCGCTATGCAGAAGACGAAACCAATTGCGCCCTTCAAACACGAGCGTAAAGATCAGCTGAAAGATGGCAAGACTGGACAATCCGAACGACTTGGAAATGCCGGCTTTGCGCAACAGTTGTCCGATTTGCAAAGCGGAAAATAAAGTCGAGATTCGTTCTTGGCCCTTTTCAGACAGGAAGTTGTGTTGTACCATAGAGTTACGCACCTTTCTGTTTGGGATGGGAAGACGATCCACTTCCATTTTACCAAACGGAAAGGTGTTTTTCTGTCAAGAACGAGATTTTTCAATAAGAAATCCTAGTCATATCAAGGTTTAACACTAATTTTCAAGGTGCGAAAGTTGAGTTACTCACTTGTGCAAAGCGCGCATCGGATTATTACTTGCTACAATACAACTCCGTCCTTGAAGATCGCGATCTCGCGGAACCCGTTGCGTTCATTCCGCGTGACCGCTTCTCCGGAAGCGACGGCGAGCAGCTTCTCCCACAGTTCCGCAGTGAGCTGCGGCATCGTCCGGTCCGCAAGCAGCCGGCCCGCGTCGAAGTCGATCCAGTTCTTCTTCCGCTCGGCCAGCTCGCTGTTCGTCGAGATTTTCACCGTCGGCACCGGCCCGCCGAACGGCGTGCCGCGTCCGGTCGTGAACAGCACCATCTGCGCGCCGGCCGCGGCCAGCGCCGTTACCGACACCTGGTCGTTGCCGGGCGCTTCGAGGAGATTGAGGCCCGGCTTCTTCACCCGCCCGCCGTAGGGCACGACGTCGACGACGGTGGACGAGCCGCCCTTCTGCGTGCAGCCGAGCGATTTTTCCTCGAGCGTCGTGATGCCGCCGTCCTTGTTGCCGGGCGACGGGTTCTCGTAAATTTCCTGCCCGTGGCGGATGAAATATTGCTTGAAATCGTTGATCAGCGACACGATTTGCCCGAACACCCGCTCGTCGGCGGCCCGATTCATCAGAATCGTCTCCGCCCCGAACATCTCGGGCACTTCCGTCAGAATCGCCGTGCCGCCCGAGGCGATCAGCCGGTCGGCCGACGAACCGACGAGCGGGTTCGCCGTAATGCCGGAGAAACCGTCGGAGCCGCCGCATTTGAGCCCGATCTTCAGCTTCGACACGGGCACGGGCTCGCGCCGGAACGATGCGGCGTACCCGGCGAGCTCGCCGAGCAGCTCCAGTCCGCGCTCCAGCTCGTCCTCCTCGTCCTGGACGTTCATGAAACGGATGCGGCGCGGATCGATCTCGCCGATCGCCTCGCGGAACACGTCGATCCGGTTGTTCTCGCAGCCGAGGCCGACGATGAGCACGCCGCCCGCGTTCGGATGATGGACGAGCGAGGCGAGCAGCCGCTGCGTGTACTTGAGGTCGTCGCCGAGCTGCGAACAGCCGTAAGGGTGCGAGAAATGATACACACCGTCGACCAGCCCGGCGTACCTTGCGCCGCCCTGACGGGCAAGCGACTCGCACATCTTGTTGATGCAGCCGACCGTGTTGATGATCCACAGCTCGTTGCGGATGCCGGCTTCGCCGTTCTCCCGCACGTACCCCTGGAACGTCTTCTGCGCGAGCGGCTCCGCCGGAGGCGCCGGCGGGACGGGGGTGTAGCGGTACTCGAGCAGCCCGGCGAGTCCCGTCCGCAGATTGTGCGTATGCACCCGGACGCCCGGCTCCAGATCTTCCTTCGCCTTGCCGATCGAGCAGCCGAATTTCAGGACGTCTCCTCCCTGTTTCACCGGCCGGGTCAAAATTTTATGGCCGCGCGGCACGTCTTCCTTCACGACCAGCTTCGCGCCGTCTTCCAGCTCCAGCGTCTCGCCCGCGGCCCAAGGCCGGAGCGCCGTCACGACATGATCGGCGGGGTGCAGCCGGATCCAGCCGTTCATGACTTCACGCCCCTCTCCCAGTTCTCGATGATGGCGGAGGCCGTCTCCGCCAGGCCCGGCCAGCGGGACATGTCGCATCCCCACAGCCGCTCATCCGCCAGCAGCCGGCGCACCGCGCCGGAGATCCCTTCGCCCTGTTCCGCTACCCGCCAATGATCCGCCGCGATCGCCAGCAAGCCGGCGTCGTCCCGCACCGGGATGGTCGTGCCGTCGAGCGCCTGCGATGCATATCCGCCGCCGCTGCCGTCCGGTTGCACGCGGCAGCAGCGCAGGAGCCCGGCCAGTCCTTCCGCGAGCCGCGGCGGAATCCGCCCGCCGCGCTCCGCGTACCAGACGAGCGACGGCAAGAGCCGCACCCTGAACTTGCTCAGACTGTTCATCGCGATATCCGAGAGCCGGTGGCGAATGTACGGATTGGCGAACCGTTCGAATACCGAATCGGCATAGGCGCGCAAGGCCCCGTCCGCATCCGCCATCGCCGGCACAATCTCGCCGTACACCGCTTCGCGCACCGCCGGACCGAGCGCGGGATGTTCGAGCACTTCCCGCACCGTCCCGATGCCGTGCAGCAGTCCGATGGCCGCCATCCACGTGTGCGCGCCGTTCAGAATGCGCACTTTCCGCTCGCGGAAGGCGGCGAGATCGTCGGTGTAATGGACGTTGAGGCCCGCCTTCCTGAGGCCCAGCTCGTCATCCAGCTCCGGCTCGCCTTCGATCGCCCACAGGTGGTACGGTTCGGCGGTCGTCAGCATCGCGTCCCGGTATCCCCATGCAGCGAACCAGCTTTCCGCCTGCTCCGCTTCCGGATAACCGGTCACGATCCGGTCCACCAGCGTATTGAGGAACCGGTTATGCTGCGCAACCCACTCGCGGAACGCCTCCGGCCACCCCCAGTCGGCCGCATGGCGCAGCACGGCGTCCCGCAGCACGTCGCCGTTCCGCTCGGTCAGTTCGCAAGGCAGCAGGATGAGGCCGCGCCGCGGGTCCCCGCTGAATGCCCGCCACCGCTCGTAGAGCAGGCGGGCCGCCTTGCCCGGGAACGAGGGAATCGGCCCGTCGCCGAGCGGCCCGGGTTCATAACGGAGTCCCGCCTCCGTCGTGTTCGAGACGATGAAGCGCAGCTCCGGCTCGCGCGCCAGCGCGATGAAGCGCTCCCATTCCGCATAAGGGTCAAACGCTTGCCCGATCACCGTGACGATCTCCCGCCGCTCGACCGGCTTGCCGCCCTCGAGGCCGCGCGTCACCACCGTGAACAGCCCGTCCTGCGCGGCGAGCTGTTCGATCTTCGCCCTGCCCGTCGGGCGCGGCTGGACGACGGCGACCGTGCCGTTGAACCCTCCCTTCGACCGGCTGACATGCAGCATCCAGTCGACGAACGCCCGCAGAAAATTGCCTTCGCCGATCTGCAGCACCTTCACCGGTCCGTCGGGCTGCGCATCCACACCCGCGGCTTCGTTTGCTGTTTCCCGATTCAAAGCCCGCATTCCCGGCACCTCCACCCTCGCGCTCACGCCTTTTGGTCCATATCCCCGCCGCTCAGAGTCTAGTCGGGCAGCTCAGGCGTTTTCGCCCCCATTGTATCCCCGCGGCTCAGGTCATGGTATAGTCTGAAATTGCATGATTGTATCCGATTTTGATATTCTGGGGGCAGCGATGAGGGGGAGTGCGCATGAAGCCGTTCCGCAAGCCGTTCTTCGGCGATCCGTCTTTTCCGTTCGAAATGGTGCACCGCGCGACGAAATACCCGCAGTTCGAACTGCCCGACCATCTGCACGACCGTTGCGAGATCGTCTACGTCCACAGCGGACGCGGCACCTTTTTCATCGACGATACGCTGTACGAGAAGGCGCCGGGCGACCTGTTCCTCATTCCCGGGGGCACGATCCACCGCGCTTTCCCCGACGCCGCCGATCCGATCGTATCCACGGCGGTTTTCTTCGCGCCGGCTTTCGCGGAAGCCGCCGTGCCGGACGGGTCCTATGCGCCGCTGGGATGCTTCGAAGAGGCTCGCCGGGCGCGGCGCTGCCGGCTGGTGCCGCCGGAGCCGCTGAAGGCGCAGATCGAGGCGCTGCTGGAGGAGATGCACGAGGAGCTGACCGCCGCCCGCCCCGGCTGCCGCGAGGCGGTCCGGCTCGCGCTCTGCCGGCTGCTGCTCTTGCTGAACCGGCATCTGCTGCCGGAACGCGACGGCGCCCCCGGCAGCGGCATCGGCCCGGCCTGGCTGCGGGAGGCGCTGCGCACGATCGACGCCAAGCCGGAAGCCGCGGGCAGCCTGTCGGAGCTCGCGGCCCGGGCGGGCGTGTCGGCCGCCCACTTCGCCCGCGTGTTCAAGCAGCATACGGGCATGAATGTGACGGATTTCGTGAATGCGAAGCGGATTCTGATGGCGAAGGAATTGCTGAGGGGAACGGACAGCAGCGTGGGGGCGGTCGCCGAGCGGTGCGGGTTCGACAGTCTGCCCCATTTTCACCGGGTGTTCAAGGCGCTGACGGGGATGACGCCGGGGGCGTTTCGCCGCGGCGGCAAGCCGGAATCCTGAATGCGGTCCGGCCGCGGCTTACCCATCGGTCGAAGCCGCCTCGCCCATCTCCCGCCGGAGCGCCTCCGGGTCGCGGATCACGATGCCGGAACGGCCGGCTTCGAGGATGCCTTCCCGCTTGAGCCGGTTCAGCAGCCGGCTCACCGTCTCGCGGGAGGTGCCGATGGCGCTGGCGATGTCCTGGTGCGTCAGCGGCAGCCGTATGTAAATCGCCTCGCCGCGCCGCTCGCCGCAATGCTCCGCCAGATCGGCCAGGAACCGGAGTCCGCGGTCGTGGACGTCGAAGGCGCCCGCTTCCTGCAGCCGCTTCTGCAGCGCCATGATTTTGTTGCTCATATCGCGAATGATCCGGATGGCCGGAGCGGAATGCTGCTCCAGGAAAAACTCGAACGGCCGCGCCGGCAGCGCGATCAGCACGGACGGCGCGATCGTCTCGGCCGAGGCGGGATACGGCTGGCCGCTGAACAGCACGGTATGCGGAAACATCTCCCCTTCCCGAAGGATGGACACGATCCGCTCCCGGCCGGACTCGTCCGTCTTGAACGTCTTGACCAGGCCGCTGCTGACGAAATAGATCGCCTCGACTTCGGTGCCTTCCGTGAAAATGATCTCCTTCTTGCCGAACGATCGGCGCACGGCGATCGAAGCCAGCTGATCCATCTCTTCTTCCGTCAGTTCCCTGAAAATCTCGATCTGCCGCAGCAGCCCGCGGATATTGTGTCTCATGGTTTGCCTCCTCGCCGGCGGCGCATCGCGCCGAAAATAAACGCAATGTCTGCTTCTGTTTCGCGTGAGAGCGCTCACCGTACGATCACGACCGCCAGAAGGCCCGCCAGGCGTTCACTTCCTCCGTTATCTGCCGGCCGCCGAGGTCGAGCCAGCGGTTCACGAAATCGTCGAACGCCTCGAGCGGCAGCCGACCGTAGATGATCTGGTTGAACGTCTCTTCCTCCAGCTTCCGCAACACATCGCCCTTCTCGCGCTGCGTCGGCGTCGGCGCGCCCTGGTACTGGTCGATCCAGGAGCTGTCCTTCTGGGACAGCAGCACTTCCACCGTATTCGGCTGGCCTTCCGCCCGCCACCTCGACGGAATCCGGGCGCCGTCGAACGTGAGCGTATAATTCGCCACGCGCACGTATCCGCCCGGAACCCGCCGCGGATCCGTCGACGGGCGCCCTTCGTGATACGACCAGTCGTAGTTTTCCGCCAGGCCGTACTTGAGCTCGCCCTCGCGCAGCGCGTAACTGTCGAACAGAAAGTTCTGATACTTGAAGAAGTACTCGGGCTTCTCCATCTTGTTGCTGATCAGGATGGCGCCGTTGCGCGGCAGCGAGCCGCGCCGCGCGACATGCCCGTCCGGCCCGGCGGGCAGCGGAATCGCACGGAACTCGGCGCCCGTCATGTCGCCGAACGGCCAATAGACCATCCAGTGCGGGCCGGCGATCATGCCGACCTTGCCCTGGATGAACGCTTCCTGGGCAGCGGTGCCGTCCATCAGCTCCGCCTCGCCCGGAATGAGCCCCTGGCGAAGCCATTCGCGCAAGACGGCGAGCGCCTCCTTCGCCCCCGGATGGACCGATCCGTAGATCAGCCGTCCATCCTCGCCGACATTCCATTGGGCGGGCACGGTGCCGAACATGCCGAACACCCAGCTGGCATCGCCCACCTGCGTGCTGACACCGGAACCCAGCGCCACCGCCAGCGCCGCTGTATCGTGGCGGCCGTTGCCATCGGGATCGCCGAAGGTGAAAGCGCGCATCACCATCTCGAGCTCGCCCAGCGTCGCCGGCGGTTCCAGCCCGAGCTGCCGGAGCCAGTCCGTCCGGATCCACAGCACCGGATCGGAATGGTATTCGTAATCGAGAATCGGGATCGCGTACCGTTTGCCGTCCCGCGTGAACGCTTCCCAGACATCGGCGTTCTCGTTCATCGCCTTCTTCCACGTCCCGGAGGCGTAGGCGTCGAACAGCGTGCCGACTTCCCGGAACTCCCCGGAATCAATCAATTCTTGAATAATCGCGCTGCGCGTCGCCACGACGTCCGGCACGTTCCGCTTGGCCGTCAGTTCGAGCCGCAGCTTGGTGTCGAACAGGCTGGACGGCACGGTCCACAAATACTGGATCCGAATGCCGAGCCGCTGTTCGGCCCATCGCGTATGCACGTTGTTTTCGAGCGTCTCGCCGTACTTGAACACCATGTCCGGCGTAATGGCGCCGACGGTTGTCATGACGTAAGGCTGCCCGCCTTCATCCGCAGCCGGCTCTTCCGGCTTCCCGACACCGCCCGGAACGGAGCAGGCCGGGATGAGCACAAGCAACAGCAGCGCGGCAGGCAGGCAGATCGTCCGAATCCGATGCAAGCGCCATTCCTCCTCCAAGCCTCGTCTGTCTCCATTTTAGCGGATTGCCGCAAAAAATGCTCGGCGAACGCGACGGCGAATCCTTTTTTGTGTACACTGGACCTATAGAGAGACAGCGCGGAGGGGGGCTTCGGACGTGACGCGGAAGTGGAGTCTTTTTACCAAAATGGTGACGTTTCTGGCCTTGCTGCTGCTCGCCATTGCGGGACTCTACGGCTATACGGTGGCCACATCCATCAACACCGTGCAGCAAGAGCTGGAGACTTCGCGTCTCAACCAGTTGAAGTTCCTGGCCGACATGCTCGAGAACGACATCGACCAGCTGACCCTGAACGCCTACAACCTGCTGCAGGACCAGAGCGTGCGCGATTACGCCATCCTGCCTTCAATCGAACATCTGGTTGACCGGAACCGGCTGAAGATGACGATATCGGAAAAATTGAAGCTGCAGAGCACCGCCAGCGCGTGGACGAATACGCTGACGGTCTATTATCCGGAGACGGGCGACGTCCTGTCCTCGGACCCGATTCGGGCGCTCAAAGTTGAATACGATTTTAACGCGCTGCAGCCGGGTCAATGGACGTTCGACCACTTGACCGGCGAGTTCACCCTCTATGTCCGGGACCGGGAGGCCGGCGGCGATGTGTGCGTGGTGCTGTCCTTTTCCTCCGAGAACATCCGCAAGCTGCTGGCCTCCTACGAAAGCCACAGCCGGCCGTACCTGTATCATCCCTCAGGACGGTTCATCTTCGATTACAATATGGACAGCGTGACGGCGATCCGGATGGCCGGCCAGCTCTGGGGGAAGGAAATCGAGGGCAGCCTGACGATGGTGACGGAAGCGAACGGCATGTCCTATCTGCTGAACGCCCTGCCGACCGTGCTCGACGGCTGGGTGCTGATCGAGTTCACCCCGCTCGAACGCATCCTGCAGCCCATCCGCAAGAGCACGACGCTGTTCGCGGGTGCGACGGCCGCCCTGCTGTGCCTCGGCGTGGCGTTCGCATTCGAACTGTACCGGAACGTGCAGCTTCCGATCCGGAAGCTCGTCAGCAGCCTGGCCCGCTTCAGGGAAGGCGACTACGGCGTGCGCATCGGCTTCGAGCCCGCGCGGGAATTCCGTCTGCTGACGGAAGGATTCAACGAGATGGCGAAGCGGGTCGGCGATCTGATCGACAAGGTGCTGACCGAGCAGCTGCGCGCGAAGGAAGCGGAGTTCAAGCAGCTGCAGTCGCAGATCAATCCGCATTTCCTGTACAACTGCCTGTTCTACATCAAAAGCAAGGCGCGGATCGGCGATACCGAGTCGGTCGAAGCGATGGCGCTCAGCCTCGGCGAATATTACCGCTACATGACCCGGACGGAGAAGGACATGGTCCCGCTGCGGAGCGAGCTGGACCTGATCAACAATTATGTGTCGATCCTGAACCTGCGCAAGCCGCG